>NZ_PUQF01000002.1:0-340424 GCF_003331015.1 Enterobacter sp. GER_MD16_1505_Eko_090
TCGTCCGAGGACGTTAAGAATCCATGTCACTTTGAGTGCCCACACAGATTGTCTGATAAATTGTTAAAGAGCAGTGCAACGCGGCTTTCGCTCACCGTTGCGAGGTGGCGTATATTACGCTTTCCTCTTTCAGAGTCAACCCGTTATTTCAGGATTTTTTCTCTTCAACCGACCGGGCTGTTTGTGAAGAGATTCACATCCGCCGTGTCGATGGAGGCGCATTATAGGGAGCCGCCGAGGAATGACAAGCGGAAAAATGCATTTTTATTTCAACCGCTCACCTTTTCACCAAAAAGGCTATTTTTGGTGCTTTTTAATCTCTTTTGGCAGATCGGCCAGACTATTAATCACCCAATCCGCCGCATTCTCAGCCTCTGGCGTCACTGGCTTGCCGGTACGCACTAATATTTTAGTCCCTACACCCGCGGCTGCGGCTGCCTGCATATCTTCCAGTTTATCGCCCACCATATAAGAAGCCGCCATATCAATGTGCAGGAACTCCTGCGCAGAGATAAACATCCCCGGATGCGGCTTACGGCAATCACAGGTCTGACGATACGCTTCTACGGTTCCCTGCGGATGATGCGGACAATAGTAGATACCATCGAGATCCACACCGCGGTCGGCAAGTGACCAGTCCATCCATTCGGTCAGCGTCTCGAACTGCGCTTCGGTGAATTTACCGCGTGCAATACCAGACTGGTTCGTCACCACCACCAGCGCATAGCCCATCTCTTTCAGCTGGCGCATGGCATCTATTACGCCCTCGATAAACTCGAACTCATCAATCTCATGGACATAACCGTGATCCACATTAATAGTGCCGTCACGATCGAGAAAAATTGCGGGTACTGATTTTGCCACCGGTTTGCTCCTGAAAAAGGCATGTTCAGCTAGTATCTCATGAATCGCAGCGCAATAAAGTGCTCATCGTACAGAGTTGGATTGATTTAGACGTCTGGATGCCTTAACATCCGTTTTGTTTACGGTCATCACCCGTATCTGGCAGAAGAAAATGCCACGGCTAACTTACATACGATAAAAATAATCTAATGATTAAACTTTCCAATATCACCAAAGTGTTCCAGCAGGGGAACCGAACCATTCAGGCGCTGAACAACGTCAGCCTGCATGTTCCTGCTGGTCAAATTTATGGCGTCATTGGCGCATCGGGTGCAGGTAAAAGTACGCTGATCCGTTGTGTTAACCTGCTTGAGCGCCCAACCCAGGGCAGCGTAGAAGTTGGCGGCCAGGAACTTACCGCCCTTTCAGAAAAAGAACTCACCAAAGCGCGTCGTCAGATTGGCATGATCTTCCAGCACTTTAACCTGCTGGCTTCCCGCACCGTGTTCGGCAACGTTGCCTTACCGCTTGAGCTGGATAACACGCCGAAAGAAGAAGTGAAGCGCCGCGTCACCGAGCTGCTCGACCTCGTGGGTCTGGGCGACAAACAGGATAGCTACCCGGCAAATCTCTCCGGTGGGCAAAAACAGCGTGTGGCCATTGCCCGCGCGCTGGCAAGCAATCCTAAGGTGCTGCTGTGTGATGAAGCCACCAGCGCACTGGATCCGGCAACCACGCGTTCTATTCTTGAACTGCTGAAAGACATTAACCGTCGTCTGGGCCTGACGATCCTCCTTATTACGCACGAGATGGATGTGGTGAAACGCATCTGCGACTGCGTGGCGGTCATCAGTAACGGTGAACTGATCGAGCAGGACACGGTAAGCGAAGTGTTCTCGCATCCGAAAACCCCGCTGGCGCAGCAGTTCATCCAGTCCACGCTGCATCTGGATATTCCGGAAGACTATCTGGAACGTCTGAAAACAGAAGCAACAGCTGACAGCGTCCCGATGCTGCGCATGGAGTTCACCGGTCAGTCCGTTGATGCTCCCCTGCTTTCCGAAACCGCACGTCGCTTTAACGTGAATAACAACATCATCAGCGCGCAGATGGATTACGCCGGTGGCGTCAAGTTCGGCATCATGCTGACAGAAATGCACGGCACACAAGAAGAAACCCAGGCAGCCATTGCCTGGCTGCAAGAACATCACGTAAAAGTAGAGGTACTGGGTTATGTCTGAGCCGATGATGTGGCTGCTGGTTCGCGGCGTTTGGGAAACGCTGGCAATGACCTTCGTCTCTGGTTTCTTTGGTTTTGTGATTGGCCTGCCGGTCGGCGTGTTGCTGTACGTGACGCGTCCGGGTCAAATCATTGAGAACGCGAAGCTGTACCGTACGCTCTCTGCGCTGGTGAACATCTTCCGTTCTATCCCGTTCATTATTCTGCTGGTGTGGATGATTCCGTTTACCCGCGTGATCGTCGGAACGTCTATCGGTCTGCAGGCGGCGATCGTTCCGCTGACCGTTGGCGCTGCGCCGTTTATCGCCCGTATGGTGGAAAACGCCCTGCTGGAGATCCCAACCGGTTTGATCGAAGCGTCCCGCGCGATGGGCGCCACGCCGATGCAGATCGTCCGCAAGGTTCTGCTGCCTGAGGCACTGCCAGGGCTGGTGAATGCGGCAACCATTACGCTTATCACCCTGGTCGGTTATTCCGCGATGGGCGGTGCCGTAGGCGCGGGCGGTTTAGGTCAGATTGGTTACCAGTACGGCTATATTGGATATAACGCGACCGTGATGAATACCGTTCTGGTATTGCTGGTTGTTCTGGTTTACTTAATCCAGTTCTCTGGCGATCGCATCGTCCGGGCTGTTACGCACAAATAACGTTACACACAACATAAACTCTACGAGTTAAGGATAAAACATGGCGTTTAAATTAAAGACCTTCGCAGCAGTAGGCGCGCTGATCGGCTCTCTGGCACTGGTGGGTTGCGGTCAGGATGAAAAAGATCCGAACCACATTAAAGTGGGCGTTATCGTAGGTGCAGAACAGCAGGTTGCAGAAGTTGCTCAGAAAGTGGCGAAAGAGAAATATGGCCTGGACGTGGAGCTGGTGACCTTCAACGATTATGTTCTGCCGAACGAAGCGCTGAGCAAAGGTGATATCGACGCGAACGCCTTCCAGCATAAACCATACCTGGATCAGCAGATCAAAGATCGCGGCTATAAACTGGTGGGCGTGGGTAATACCTTCGTTTATCCAATTGCCGGTTACTCTAAGAAAATTAAATCCCTGGACGAACTGCAGCCGGGCTCTCAGGTTGCCGTCCCTAACGACCCAACTAACCTTGGTCGTTCCCTGCTGCTGCTGCAGAAAGTGGGCCTGATCAAACTGAAAGACGGTGTTGGCCTGCTGCCAACCGTTCTGGACGTCACCGAGAACCCGAAAAATCTGAAAATTGTTGAGCTGGAAGCACCGCAGCTGCCACGTTCTCTGGACGATGCGCAGATTGCCCTGGCCGTTATCAACACCACGTACGCCAGCCAGATTGGCCTGACCCCAGCTAAAGACGGTATCTTCGTTGAAGATAAAGACTCTCCATACGTAAACCTGATCGTGACGCGCGAAGACAACAAAGACGCGGAAAACGTGAAGAAATTCGTACAGGCCTATCAGTCTGACGAAGTTTACCAGGAAGCCAACAAAGTGTTTAACGGCGGCGCTGTTAAAGGCTGGTAATCTCACCTCAGTGTAATATCATCAGGACGGGCTTATGCCCGTCTTGTCATTTGTGCAGTCAACTGATTCAATATCTGACGTTTTGATTATCCATTGAGGAAATATTATGCGTGCTTTACCGATCTGTCTTTTAGCACTCATGCTGAGCGGCTGTTCTATGCTAAGCAGATCTCCCGTTGAACCTGTTCAAAGCACGGC
This sequence comes from Enterobacter sp. GER_MD16_1505_Eko_090, assembly GCF_003331015.1. Classification (NCBI taxonomy): domain Bacteria; kingdom Pseudomonadati; phylum Pseudomonadota; class Gammaproteobacteria; order Enterobacterales; family Enterobacteriaceae; genus Enterobacter; species Enterobacter sp. GER_MD16_1505_Eko_090. Next base: position 3,785 of record NZ_PUQF01000002.1, read on the forward strand.
AACCCCGCCAAAGACCGAGCCTGCGAAACCGAAAGTGGTTCGCCCTGCGCCGGTTCGCATTATCACGAAAGCGGATGAACTCGTCGGTAAACCGTTCCGTGAACTGGGCGAAGTGAGCGGCGAATCCTGTCAGGCGACCAATCAGGACTCACCACCGAATATCCCGACTGCGCGTAAACGCATGCAGATTAATGCCGCAAAAATGAAAGCCAACGCGGTCCTGCTGCACAGCTGTGAAGTCACCAGCGGCACGCCGGGCTGCTACCGTCAGGCGGTGTGCATCGGTTCTGCGCTGAACATCACGGCGAAATGAGTGCATTTCAGTTCGAGCAGATAGGCGTTATCCACTCTCCTTACAAAGAGAAGTTCGCCGTCCCCCGCCAGCCCGGTCTTGTCACCAGCGGACGCGGTGAGCTTCACCTGATTGCGCCTTACAATCAGGCCGATGCGGTACGCGGGCTTGAGGCGTTCAGCCACCTGTGGGTGGTGTTCGTGTTTCACCAGACGATGGAAGGCGGCTGGCGTCCTACCGTGCGTCCTCCTCGTCTTGGCGGCAATGCGAGAATGGGCGTCTTTGCGACACGCTCGACCTTCCGTCCAAACCCGGTTGGCATGTCGCTGGTTGAACTGAAAGGCATACGCTGCCAGAAAGATCGGGTGATACTGGAGTTAGGTAGCCTGGACCTGGTAGACGGCACGCCGGTGATCGACATCAAACCCTATTTGCCCTTCGCCGAAGCCCTTCCGGACGCGCGTGCAAGCTATGCTCAGGACGCCCCACAGGCGGACATGCCTGTATATTTTACGCCTGAGATAACCGCTCAGTTCGGCCAACTGGAGAAACGCTATCCTCGCTTACGGGATTTCATCACCGAAGTTCTGGCACAGGACCCGCGTCCGGCCTACCGTAAAGAAGAGGAAGCAGGTAAAACGTACGCCGTCTGGCTGCTGGATTTTAACGTTCGCTGGCGCGTCACCGGGGCAGGTTTTGAAGTGTTTGCCCTTGAACCCAGGTAATTTTGTTCTCCTCTCTTTTGGCATCTTTGCCACACTGGTAAACTAAACCACTTTTTTTGTGTCAGGCTGGTGTTTCAGCCTGTTCCAATCGTCGAAATGGAACCGTAACAACATGCGTACTAGCCAATATCTGCTCTCCACTCTGAAGGAGACGCCTGCCGACGCCGAAGTGATCAGCCATCAGCTGATGCTGCGCGCCGGGATGATCCGCAAGCTGGCCTCCGGGTTATACACCTGGCTGCCGACCGGCGTGCGCGTCCTGAAAAAAGTCGAAAACATCGTGCGTGAAGAGATGAACAACGCCGGTGCTATCGAGGTGTCCATGCCCGTGGTTCAGCCCGCTGACCTGTGGCAGGAGAGTGGCCGCTGGGAGCAATATGGTCCTGAACTGCTGCGCTTCGTCGATCGTGGCGAGCGTCCGTTCGTTCTCGGCCCAACGCATGAAGAAGTCATCACCGACCTGATTCGTAATGAGCTGAGCTCTTACAAACAGCTGCCGCTGAACTTCTTCCAGATCCAGACCAAGTTCCGTGACGAAGTTCGCCCGCGTTTCGGCGTCATGCGCTCTCGCGAATTCCTGATGAAAGACGCCTACTCTTTCCATACCTCTCAGGAATCCCTGCAAGAGACCTACGACGCAATGTACGCGGCGTACAGCAAAATTTTCTCCCGCATGGGGCTGGATTTCCGTGCTGTGCAGGCTGATACCGGCTCCATCGGCGGTAGCGCATCTCATGAATTCCAGGTACTGGCGCAGAGCGGTGAAGACGATGTGATCTTCTCTGACTCTTCCGATTACGCGGCGAACATCGAATTCGCAGAAGCGCTGGCACCAAAAGAACCACGTGCTGCGGCAACGCAAGAGATGACGCTTGTTGATACGCCAAACGCGAAAACCATTGCCGAGCTGGTTGAGCAGTTCAACCTGCCGATCGAAAAAACCGTGAAGACGCTGCTGGTGAAAGCCACCGAAGGGAGCGCTTACCCGCTGGTTGCCCTTCTGGTGCGTGGCGATCACGAGCTGAACGAAGTGAAAGCAGAGAAGCTGCCGCAGGTCGCCAGCCCGCTGACGTTCGCCACGGAAGCGGAAATCCGCGCCGTGGTCAATGCTGGCCCAGGTTCTCTCGGTCCGGTGAATATGCCGGTTCCTGTTGTTATTGACCGCACGGTAGCCGCGATGAGCGACTTCTCCGCCGGTGCGAACATCGACGGTAAACACTACTTCGGCATCAACTGGGATCGCGACGTGGCGACGCCGGAAGTAGCAGACATCCGTAACGTGGTCGCAGGCGATCCAAGCCCGGACGGTCAGGGTACCCTGATGATCAAGCGCGGCATTGAAGTCGGTCACATCTTCCAGCTGGGTGATAAATACTCTCGCGCGCTGAACGCCGCTGTTCAGGGTGAAGATGGCCGTAACCAGATCCTGACCATGGGTTGCTACGGTATCGGGGTGACGCGCGTGGTAGCTGCTGCCATTGAGCAGAACTATGACGAGCGCGGCATCGTCTGGCCAGACAACATCGCGCCGTTCCAGGTTGCGATTCTGCCAATGAACATGCACAAGTCTTACCGCGTGCAGGAGCTGGCCGAGAAGCTGTATGCCGAGCTGCGTGCGCAGGGTATCGAAGTGCTGATGGATGACCGTAAAGAGCGTCCGGGCGTGATGTTTGCCGATATGGAACTGATCGGTATCCCACACACCGTCGTGATCGGCGACCGTAACCTCGACAGCGACGAGATTGAATACAAATACCGTCGCAGCGGCGAAAAACAGATGATCAAGACCGGCGACATTCTTGATTACCTGGTGAAAGCCATCAAAGGCTAAACAAAAAACCCCGCTCAGGCGGGGTTTTTTAATGGCTCAGCGTCAGCTTATTTACTGTTACAGTCTTTACCCGCAACAAACTTCGCGTCTTTATCTGCCACCAGCGTTTTCACCATCTCGCCGCTATCCGGGTTTGGCTCCAGCGTAAAGTGACCGTCAACCGTCAGCAATACCGGCTTGCTGTCATTGCCGCGCGCAACCGCGTAATCACGCTCCAGCTGCGCATTGTTTGCTACGCTGACTTTCCTGCCGGTTGCGCAGTCGGTAAAGATCGCCGCGTCGGCCATATAGAAGTACATCCCCCGCATCGCCATCGGCGTCGCGGGCAGAGCCGCTTTTACCGGCGCCAGCGTGTAGTTGAACTGGGATTCAATTGGATTGCCTTCACGATCCAGCATCTCCATCCCCTCGCCTTTGGCGCGGAAATAAGTTTTCTCGCCAGCGGTATCCGTCAGAACCAGCTTCTCCGCCGTTCGCGCCCATGTTCCATAAGTTGCAAAAGAAGAAGGCTCTTTTGCGCCCTGATAGCGCTGGTTCATCACCCAGGTGCCGTCTTTTTGCAGGAACAGTGACGTTTCAATGCCTTCACAGTCCGCGCAAGGCAATACGCCGCGCCAGCTCTGCTGCATCGGTTTTAATTCTTCCGTCTGCGTGGGTTGTAAAACCTGCGTTTCGGAGCGGTTGTTACACCCGAAAAGCGCAAACAGCGTACTCACTGCCAGCGCTGACCATAATGCTTTTTTCACAATGAATTCCTTATGAAAAGTGTGTTCCCTTTCGTCACTCTGTGGGGCGACGAACTTTACCGCGTAGTGCTTTCACTGTGGATTTTTGGGCCTTCGAGGCCAGCCGACGCTCTTTCGATGCGCGGGTTGGCCGCGTTGCCCGGCGGCTTTTTTGTACTGCCGTTAATTCTTTGATGACCGCCACCAGCCTGGCGATGGCCGCTTCCCGGTTGAGCTCCTGGCTGCGGTATTCCTGGGCTTTGATCACCATCACGCCATCGCTGGTGATCAGGTGATGGCTGGCAGCAAGCAGACTTTCTTTATAATACTCTGGCAGGCTTGAGGCCCGAATGTCAAAACGCAAATGGATTGCCGTTGAGGCCTTGTTGACGTGCTGCCCACCTGCCCCCTGAGCACGGATGGCGGTGATCTCCAGCTCGTTGTCCGGAATGCTGACGTTTCGGGACAAGACGATCATGAGGCCGGTTGCCACGCCGTCAAATGAATTTCCAGATTATTCTGAGAATCAGAGAGCCAGATGGCACCGTCCTGAATCGTCGCCTGCAACACCATGGTCCGGCTGGCAAAGTCGCTCAGCTGCGCCAGTTGCTCATCATCCAGATACCAGACCGTGAGATTTTTAAACTGTCCGCACTTGCTTTTGTTTTGCTGCCACCAAATCTCCGCAGCGCGCTGATTATACGCGAATAAGGCCACTTCAGCGGACTGAGTGCAGGCCTTCTTAATTCTGCGTTCGTCCGGCAGTCCAAGTTCGATCCACAAATCAATACCCAGATGATCGTTGCGCAGCCAGGCTTCTGGCTCGTCTTCTGCGCTTAACCCACGGGTAAACTGCAGACGCTCGTCAGCGTACTTAATCCACGCCAGCAGGCGCAGCATCATGCGCTCCTGGGTTTCGGAGGGGTGGCGAGCCAGCGTCAGCGAGGCGTCCAGGAACTGGTTGCGATCGAGATCGGCCACATTGACCACTGCTTTATAAATTGTCGCTTTCAGCGCCATGAGAGAACTCCATTCGAATCAGGCGCTCATTGTAGCGAAAACCGCGGCAAAAGGCTGTTGTAGGGTGATAAATACACCGCTATCAAGGCGCTGATATTGCTTAAATGAGTATGGTATAGTCACCTTGCTAAACCGAGTTTATCTTCGTAGGCTTAATGATATCTCACAGTAAGTCAGTGCGCTGGCGGGAGGGGATGTGAATAATTATTGTGAGTTAATTCGCAAACGGTATGCGGAAATCGCCAGCGGAGATCTGGGGTATGTCCCGGACGCGTTGGGCTGTGTATTGAAAGTGCTTAATGAAGTGGCCTCTGATGAGAGCCTTTCAGAGTCGGTCAGGGAAAAAGCAGCGTATGCTGCGGCGAATTTACTGGTGAGCGATTATGTCGATGAATGATACTTATCAACCCATCAATTGTGATGACTATGACAACCTCGAACTCGCCTGCCAGCATCATTTATTACTGACGCTGGAGCTAAAAGATGGCGAAGTGTTGAAGGCGAAGGCCAGCGATCTGGTTTCACGTAAGAATGTGGAATACCTGATAGTGGAAGATGCCGGTGCGACGCGTGAGCTGCGCCTGGATAAAATAGCCAGCTTCAGCCACCCGCAAATCGGCACCGTCGTGGTGAGCGAATCCTGATGACATTAACGGGCAGCCTGGCTGCCCGTTACGCTTTCTGCCACTCAAACCTGACCCCCTCTTCCGCCCATCCCGCTTCCGTGATGAAAATGCCCGCAGCAGCAATCAATGTTTCACCATAGAACAGCAGCGGCGTGGTGTCGCGCAGCCACGGCGGCACGTTGCACTCCTGCCAGATTTTCTTCAGCTTGCGTCCCCCGTTGCGCCCGACAATATGCAGCATGCCGCCAGCCTTAAAGCGTACCGTTACCGGTTCTCCTGCCTCTGGCAGCCTCACATGACCAGACGGTATAAGAGAGACACGTCCTGCCTCACCGGGCAATATCAGCGGAAGCGCAGGAGAAAGCCAGTCGAGCACCACACTGGTCAGTGAGGACGTTGATTTTACCCACCAGAGTTCCCCTTTGTAGCGCCTTACATCAAAACCGTTCAGGTGGACGCACGGGGAAGCATCCTCCCGCGCCAGGGCAACCTCGTCCCAGATACGGTTTAGCATCGCCCGCGACGGCATCGCGGCGTGATGAGAGGCCAGCCAGCGCCGTATCAGTGCGGCGCGACGCACCGGGCTCATCGCTTTCAGCGGTGCAATCGCCAGCGCTCCGTCTTCAGAAATCAGTTCAGCCAGCTCGTCACTCAACAGCTCGTCCAGCAGCGATTCCTGTTCGGCGCACAGCATAGCACTTCTTGCCGTCGCGTCGGCGAAATGCGGCCAGCGCTCGCTCAATAGCGGGAGGACGCGCAGACGCAGAAAGTTACGGTCATAGCCATCATCCTGGTTGCTCTCATCTTCAATCCAGTTCAGCTGATGTTCTCGCGCCCAGGCCTCAAGCGAGGCGCGCGTCTCGCCAAGCAGCGGACGCAGTAACGTTGTACCGGCAAACTCAGAACGCTCAGGCATGGCTGAAAGCCCTGCCGGTCCGCTGCCCCGCTTAAGCGCCAGCAGAAAGGTTTCACACTGATCGTCCAGGTGCTGGGCCGTGACCAGCGCTTCTCCTGTACGCAATGCCCCGGCAAAGGCGGCATAGCGGGCTTTACGCGCCTGCGCCTCAATGCCCAGCCCTTCCTCTGCAAGCGTGACGCGCTCGACGAGAAGCGGGATCGCCCACGCCGCACACAAGGCTTCGCAGTGCGCCACCCACTCCTCTGCGTGAGGACTTAATCCGTGATGAATATGTATCGCCCGCAGCTGGACGTCAGGCTCCCGATCGCGCCAGCGCTTAAGGCGATGAAGCAGAACGGTGGAATCCAGGCCACCGCTAAACCCCACCAGCAACTGGCGGTACGGTGAAACGGCTTGCGCAATAGCGGGTAAGGTCATAGGGAATTACACATAAAAAATGCCCGAACTGAGCGGGCATTATCACACAGGATGGCGCTTACTGCTGATAAAGCTCCAGCGGCAGGCCGTCCGGGTCGTTGAAAAAGGTAAAACGCTTGTCGGTGAACGGATCGACGCGGATTGCTTCACACGTCACGCCGTGCGCTTCCAGATGTTTTACTGCGCTATCCAGGTCATCGACGCTGAAGGCAAGATGGCGCAGGCCACAGGCTTCCGGGCGGGACGGACGCGCAGGCGGAAAAGGAAAAGAGAACAGTTCAATCACATACTGCCCGTTTAACGCCAGGTCGCCCTTCCAGGAGTCGCGCTCCTCACGGTAGGCCTCGCTCAACAGCGTAAAGCCGAGAATGTCGCAGTAGAAGGCCTTACTCTTCGCGTAATCGGTCGCAATGATCGCAATATGATGAACAGCTTTTAAACCCAGCATAGCTTCTCCTTTTTATGATGCCTGAACGTTACAACCGAAAACCCGCACCTGGCAAGCGGTCACTCTTATTTTAGGACTCGCACCCAGTACACGCCGTTTTCGTCGCGCTTCGCACCGTGGATATCCGTCTCAAAACCGGGATAGTGACGCCCTACCGAACAGAGCATCAGCAGGAAATCGAGCACGGCCCGACTCTCTTCGGTAATCATCTCTCCCGGCATGAGGAGCGGTACGCCCGGCGGATACGGCAGGATCATGTTTGCCGATACGCGCCCAACCAGATTTTCCAGCTCGACGGTTTCGACCTCCCCCCTCACCTGGCGCTGCCACGCCTTGTGCGGGGTAAACTTCATCTCCGGCAACACATCGAACGCCTGTAGCATCAGACGCGGCAGATCGTGCTGACGGATCAGCCTGTGGATCCCCTGGGCCAGATCCTGAATACGCATATTGCGGTAGAAGTCAGGATCTTCCGCGTAGAGATCCGGCAGCATGTTCTTCACCCGCAGGTTGAGATCGTAGGCGCGCTTAAATTCCATCAGACCGCGCAGCAGCCCCATCGCCCGGGTTTTATCGATCCCGATGCTGAACAGAAACAGCAAATTATAGGGGCCTGTTTTCTCCACCACCACGCCGCGTTCATCAAGGAACTTCGCCACCAGCGCCGCCGGGATCCCTTCCTCACCCATCACACCCTGCTCATCCATACCCGGCGTCAGGATCGTCACTTTTACCGGGTCGAGGAACATATGGTCACTATCGGCATCCCGGAAGCCGTGCCAGTCTTCGCCGGGCGAAACCGGCCAGCATTCTGCTTCATCAATCTCTTCCGGCTGCCAGATATCAAAGAACCAGCCGTCGGCTTCCTCTTTCAGCCGCTGAACCTCTTTACGGAAATGCAGCGCGCGCTCCACAGAGCGATTGATAAGACGTTTACCGGGATTGCCGCGCAGCATCGCCGCAGCCGTTTCGATAGACGCCACCAGCGGATAGCTTGGTGAGGTGGTGGTATGCATCATAAAGGCTTCGTTGAAGGTCTCTTCGTCATATTCGCCTTTGATGTGAATCAGCGAAGCCTGGGAAAACGCGGCCAGCATTTTGTGCGTCGACTGCGTTTCGAAGAACACTTTACCCGGCACGCGTTCACCGCTCATGCCGCTTTTACCCGCGTAAATCGGATGGAAATTGGTGTACGGTACCCACGCGGAATCGAAGTGGATCGACGGCACGTCCAAAGTCTTTTTGATCCAGTCCGTGTTGTACAGCAGACCGTCATAGGTCGAGTTGGTGATCACCGCATGGACAGGCCAGCCTGCGCCGGGCACTGCCGCGACCTTGCGTTCAATGGCTTCATGCGTGAACTCCCGCCGCGGAATACCGCCAAGAATGCCGAGCGCGTTGCGCGTGGGCGACAGCCAGAGCGGTACAACGTCGCTCATCATCAGCAGGTGCGCCAGCGATTTATGGCAGTTACGGTCAATCAGCAGGGTGCTCCCCGCAGGCGCGGCATACATTCCGACGATTTTGTTCGAGGTCGAGGTGCCGTTGGTCACCATATAGCTCTGCTCGGCCCCAAAGGTGCGGGCGATATACTCTTCGGCTTCCAGATGCGGTCCGGTATGATCCAGCAGCGAGCCTAATTCGGTGACTGAAATGGACACGTCCGCTTTCAGCGTGTTGCCACCAAAGAAATCATAGAACAGGCAGCCCACCGGGCTTTTTTGGTAGGCCGTTCCCGCCATATGCCCAGGCGTACAGAAGGTATATTTCCCCTCTTTCACGTAGGTGAAGAGCGCCCGGGTAAAGGGCGGCGTAATGTTATCGAGATATTCATTCGTGTATTGCTGAATTCGGGTCGCAATGTCTTCCGCCACGCCGAGGGAATATTCAAAGAACCACAGCGCCATACGCATATCATTGGCGCTGACGTCCATGGTTGAGTGGGTATTAATAAACGCGTACAGCGGGAGATATTCGTTCAGCTTGTTGATATCGCTGCACAGTTCGAGGTCATATTCATCCCAGTCGAAGATCACGCCGCAGATACGCGGGTTATGCTCGATGAACTTCAGCAGATCGGCGCTGTTGTGCGGCCAGATTAGCTGATACCCGCGCGACTGCAGGGCGTGCTCCAGCTCCTTAATCGGCTCATCTTTATAAAAGACGCCGTGTGGCCCCATAACGGCAATGATATTCATGGGCTTCCTCCTTAAAAAACATTAGCTAAGCATAGTCCGGCTAAACCGCAGGTATAAAAAAAGCCGCAACATTGTGCGGCTTTTCAGATAATTGTGAAGCTTACGCGTAGCCGTAAGTCATCAGACGCTGGTAACGGCGGTTGAGCAGATCTTCTTTGCTCAGCACGTCCAGATCTGCCAGATCGGCCAGCAGCTGCGCTTTCAGGGACGCAGCCATCACTTCCGGCTTACGATGTGCACCACCCAGCGGTTCAGGGATGATGGAATCGATCAGCTTAAGCTCTTTCAGGCGTGGCGCAATGATGCCCATCGCTTCGGCAGCCAGAGGCGCTTTGTCAGCACTTTTCCACAGAATGGACGCACAGCCTTCCGGGGAGATAACGGAATAGGTGCTGTACTGCAGCATATTCACTTTATCGCCCACGCCAATCGCCAGCGCGCCACCGGAACCCCCTTCACCGATAACGGTACAAATGACCGGCACTTTCAGACGAGACATCTCGCGCAGGTTGCGTGCGATGGCTTCAGACTGACCGCGCTCTTCCGCACCCACGCCAGGGTAGGCACCCGGGGTGTCGATGAAGGTGATGATTGGCATGTTGAAACGCTCAGCCATCTCCATCAGACGCAGGGCTTTACGGTAGCCTTCTGGGGCTGGCATACCGAAGTTACGACGGATTTTCTCTTTGGTTTCACGACCTTTCTGATGACCAATGATCATCACCGGGCGTCCGTCCAGACGCGCGATACCGCCAACGATAGCTTTGTCGTCAGCGTATGCGCGATCGCCTGCCAGTTCGTCAAATTCGTCAAACGCCAGGCGGACATAATCCAGGGTGTACGGACGCTGTGGATGGCGTGCCAGCTGGGCCACCTGCCATGCGCCGAGATCGGCAAAGATTTTGCGCGTCAGCTCTACGCTTTTCTCGCGCAGACGATGCACTTCTTCGTCGATGTTAATATCCAGTTTTTCATCCTGACGGCTTACCGCTGTCAGAGAATCGATTTTCGCTTCCAGCTCAGCAATCGGCTGTTCGAAATCAAGGAAATTCAGACTCATAGTATTCCTGTATTAGTCAAACTCCAGTTCCACCTGCTCCGAACCAATGAGGCCACGGAGATCGTTCAGTAAACGATCGCTCGGAGAGACACGCCACGTTGCACCAAAGCGCAACCGCGCACGTGCATCCGCCCTCTGATAGTAGAGATGTACTGGAATTGTCCCCGAGCGGTGGGGTTCCAGAGACTGACGGAGTCGGTTTAAAAGCTGGTCATCAATTTGCCTGTCCGTCAGCGAGATAGCAAGCCCGCGAGCATATTTTTCCCGGGCTTCGTCAATGTCCATCACTTCGCGGGCGGTCATTTTAAGCCCCCCACTGAAGTCATCAAAGCTGACCTGTCCGCTGACGATAAGTATGCGGTCTTTTTCCAGCAATTGCTGGTATTTATCCAGCGCATCGGTGAACAACATCACCTCCAGACGCCCGGAACGGTCATCCAACGTACAGATGCCGATACGATTGCCGCGCTTGGTGACCATAACCCTTGCAGCAATCACGAGCCCCGCAGCCGTGGTGATTTTACCACGTTCTGTCGGATGCATGTCTTTTAGCCTGTGGCCGCCGACATAGCGCTCAATTTCTTTAATGTACTGGTTGATCGGGTGACCCGTCAGGTACAAACCTAACGTTTCACGCTCGCCGTCCAGCACCACCTGTTCTGGCCACGGCTGGCAGTTGGAATACGACTGCTCAATCTGCTCCGGCTCTTCCGCCAGCACCCCGAACATATCCGCCTGGCCAATGGCTTCCGCTTTTGCGTGCTGATCCGCCGCTTTCAGGGCGTCGCCCAGCGAGTTCATCAGCGCGGCGCGGTGCGGCCCCAGCCTGTCGAACGCGCCGGACATGATCAGTTTTTCCAGCACGCGGCGATTCAGCTTTTTGGTATCGGTACGGGCGCAAAGATCGAACAGCTCGCGGAAATACCCGCCGTTATTGCGCGCTTCGATGATCGCCTCGATCGGCCCCTCGCCCACGCCCTTGATCGCGCCGATCCCGTAAACGATCTCCCCGTCGTCGTTGACGTGGAAATGGTAGAGACCTGAGTTAATATCCGGCGGCAGGATCTTCAGCCCCATGCGCCAGCACTCATCCACCAGGCCCACCACCTTCTCGGTGTTGTCCATATCGGCGGTCATTACCGCCGCCATAAACTCCGCAGGATAGTGTGCCTTCAGCCACAGCGTTTGATACGACACCAAAGCATAGGCGGCTGAGTGAGATTTGTTAAATCCGTACCCGGCGAATTTCTCCACCAGGTCGAAGATTTTCATCGCCAGCTCGCCGTCGACGCCGTTTTTCTTCGCCCCGTCTTCAAAGATGGAACGCTGCTTGGCCATCTCTTCCGGCTTTTTCTTACCCATCGCACGACGCAGCATGTCCGCGCCGCCGAGCGTATAGCCGGAAAGCACCTGGGCGATCTGCATCACCTGTTCCTGATACAGGATGATGCCATAGGTTGGCTCCAGTACCGGCTTCAGGCTTTCGTGCTGCCACTGAACGTCCGGGTAGGAAATCTCTTCTCTCCCGTGCTTACGGTCGATAAAGTTATCTACCATCCCTGACTGCAAAGGGCCCGGACGGAACAGGGCCACCAGCGCGATCATATCTTCGAAGCAGTCTGGCTGCAGGCGCTTAATCAGATCTTTCATGCCACGGGATTCAAGCTGGAAGACGGCGGTGGTCTCCGAGCGCTGCAGCATGTCGAAACTTTTCTTGTCGTCCAGCGGGATGGCCGCGATATCCAGCGGCGGCTCGCCGTTCTTCTCGCGGCGGGCGTTGATCATCTCCAGCGCCCAGTTGATGATGGTCAGCGTACGCAGGCCAAGGAAGTCGAACTTCACCAGCCCGGCGTATTCTACGTCGTTCTTGTCGAACTGGGTGACCGGATGCTGGCCCGCTTCATCGCAATACAGCGGCGCGAAGTCGGTGATTTTGGTCGGGGCGATAACCACGCCCCCCGCATGCTTACCGGCGTTACGCGTGACGCCTTCCAGCTTGCGCGCCATGTCGATCAGCGCTTTGACCTCTTCGTCCGCTTCATAGATTTCCGGCAGCTGCGGTTCAGCCTCAAAGGCTTTTGCCAGCGTCATGCCCGGATCGGGCGGCACCAGTTTAGAGATGCGATCGACAAACCCGTAAGGGTGGCCCAGCACGCGGCCCACGTCGCGGATAACCGCTTTCGCCGCCATCGTACCGAAGGTAATGATCTGCGATACCGCATCACGACCGTACATGTCGGCCACGTGCTCGATCACCTGGTCACGTTTCTCCATGCAGAAGTCGACGTCGAAGTCGGGCATCGAGACACGTTCCGGGTTGAGGAAACGTTCGAACAGCAGGTCGAACTCCAGCGGATCGAGGTCGGTAATTTTCAGCGCGTACGCCACCAGCGAGCCTGCGCCGGAACCACGGCCCGGTCCAACCGGCACGCCGTTATCCTTCGACCACTGGATGAACTCCATAACGATCAGGAAGTAGCCCGGGAAGCCCATCTGGTTGATCACCTGGAGTTCAATGTCCAGGCGTTCGTCATACTCCGGACGACGCTTTTTACGCTCTTCTTCATCCGGGAACAGGAATTCCAGACGCTCTTCCAGACCTTCTTTCGATTTCATGACCAGGAAATCTTCCGTGGTCATGTCACCCGTCGGGAACTGCGGCAGGAAGTATTCGCCAAGGCGGACGGTGACGTTGCAGCGCTTGGCAATCTCTACGCTGTTTTCCAGCGCTTCGGGGATATCGGAGAAGAGCTCACACATCTCCTCCTCGCTGCGCATGTACTGTTGTGCGGAGTAATTGCGCGGCCGCTTCGGATCGTCGAGGGTAAAGCCATCGTGGATCGCCACGCGAATTTCGTGAGCGTCAAAATCGCCCGCCTCAAGGAACCGCACGTCGTTGGTGGCCACTACGGGCAACCCGCGCTCTTCTGCGAGCGCCACCGCGGCATGAAGATAGCTCTCTTCATCCTGACGGCCGGTACGGATCAACTCCAGGTAATAACGATTAGGGAAATATTCTTCATAGAACGAGACGCATTGTTCCACCAGCGCGCTGTTACCGCGCAGCAGGGATTTGCCGACGTCCCCCATCCGGCCGCCTGAGATCAGGAGCAGCCCTTCGTTCAGTTCAGCCAGCCAGTCGCGGTCGATCCACGGGCCCAGCGCACCATATCCGCGCTGATAGGCTTTTGAGATAAGCAGTGTGAGGTTTTGGTAACCCGTGTTGTTCATCGCCAGCACGGAGATTTGCGTCAGTTCATCCCCGATGAGGTCGCTCTGCACGTGGAAATCTGCGCCGACGATCGGCTTCATCCCCGCGCCGTGCGCCGTTCCGTAGAACTTCACCAGACCACACAGGTTGGTAAAATCGGTGATCGCCAGCGCAGGCATGCCAAGCGAGGCCGCCTTTTTTACCAGCGGCCCGGTCTTCGCCAGCCCATCGATCATGGAGTAGTCGCTATGCACCCGCAGGTGTACGAAACGTGGTTCAGCCATCTTCAGATTCCGCGTTACTTAATTGCTTGCGTAATGATTCAGGACACCCGTCCCAGGGCGCGTTTTACCGGGCCAAAACTGCGCCGATGGTGTTCGGTTGCGCCATGTTCAGCCAGCCTCTCCAGGTGGAAAGGTGTGGGATATCCCTTATGCTGGGCGAAACCATACTGAGGGTAAGTGAGATCCAGCGCGGCCATTTCGGCGTCGCGTGTCACTTTGGCAATAATAGAAGCTGCGCTAATTTCTGCGACCCGGCTATCGCCTTTGACCACTGCCATTGAAGGCATGGGCAATGCCGGACAGCGGTTGCCGTCAATCAGGACATATTCAGGGGAAATTTTCAGCCCCGCCACCGCACGCTGCATCGCCAGCATCGTGGCATGCAAAATATTCAGCTCGTCTATCTCATGCGGTTCAGCACGCCCGAGGCTCCAGGCCAGCGCTTTCTCCTGAATCTCACTAAACAGCGCCAGCCGGCGCTTTTCAGACAATTTTTTTGAGTCATTCAGCCCGACGATCGGCCGAGCCGGATCGAGGATCACCGCAGCGGTCACCACGGCTCCCACTAACGGACCACGACCCACTTCGTCCACACCCGCCACAAGGTGGGTGTGAGGATAAACAAATTCCATCATTTTGCTAACTCCAGCACCGCATCGGCCGCTTGCTCATCAGCATTACAGCGGATCAGTTGATGCAGTTCGCGGAAGGTATCGTGCATCTGGTGGCTGGTTTTACCGTTGGCGAGCAGCGGCAGCAGGGCCTCCGCCAGCGCCTGTGGCTGGCATTCATCCTGCAAGAGCTCTTTCACCAGCTCGCGACCCGCAAGCAGGTTTGGCAGGGAGACGTAATCTGTTTTCACCAGACGTTTTGCCAGCCAGAAGGTAAACGGCTTCATGCGGTAACCGACCACCATCGGGCATTTCGCCAGCATACACTCCAGCGCCGCCGTGCCGGAGGCCAGCAGTGCGGCATCGCTCGCATACATTGCTTCCCGCCCTTGCCCGTCCAGAAGACGGACGTGAAGATCCGGGGCGACGTCTGCTTTGATGCGCTCAAACTGCTCGCGGCGTTTGGCATTCACCAGCGGCACGACCACTTCGAGATCGGGGTACGTCTGGCGAAGAATTTGCGCTGTCTTGAGGAAATCAGCGCTCAGCATCTCAACTTCTGCGCCACGGCTGCCTGGCAGTAAGGCCAGACAGTGCACATCATGCGGGATGCCCAGCGCGTCGCGCGCCGCGTTTTTATCCGGATCCAGTGGCATCGCATCCGCCATGGTATGACCGATAAAACGGCACGGAACATTAAATCTGTCGTAAAACGCTTTTTCGAAAGGCAGGAAAGCCAGCACCAGGTGGGTGGACCGTCCGATTTTGAAAACGCGTTTCTGTCGCCACGCCCAGACGGACGGACTGACGTAGTGAATCGTCTTAATGCCCTGCTTTTTCAGATTCCCTTCGAGGGTAATGTTGAAATCAGGTGCATCGATACCGACAAACACATCGGGTTTGAGTTCGGTAAAGCGGCGGGTGAGATCGGCACGGATGTGCAGCAAACGGCGTAACCGTCCCAGCACCTCAACGATCCCCATCACGGCCAGCTCTTCCATTTCATACCAGGCTTCACAGCCTTCGGCCTGCATCAGCGGGCCAGCAACACCGACAAAGCGAGCATTGGGTACGCGAGCCTTAAGCGCACGGATGAGACCGGCACCAAGAATATCGCCGGAGGTTTCTCCGGCGACCAGGGCTATCGTAAGCGGACGACTGTCGACCATTAACGAATCAGACCCCTTGTTGAACGGTCAAAGAACTCCATGAACGCGTCCACTTCCGGGTGCTTTTTCGCCAGTTCGGCAATTTCCGGCTTCGCCTCTTCCAGCGTTTTACCGCTACGGTACAGCAGTTTGTACGCGTTGCGGATGGCAGTAATCGCTTCGCGACTAAAACCACGACGCTTGAGGCCTTCGATGTTCACGCCAAACGGCGTGGCATGGTTGCCCTGCGCAATCACATACGGTGGGACGTCCTGCGCCACACCGGAGCATCCGCCGACCATCACGTGCGCACCAATGATGCAGAACTGATGGACTGCGGTCATGCCGCCAATAATTGCGAAGTCATCAACTGATACGTGTCCTGCCAGCGTGGCATTGTTGGCAAGGATACAGCGGTCACCCACGGTACAGTCGTGCGCGATATGCGCATTCACCATAAACAGGTTATCGCTGCCCACCTTCGTCAACCCACCACCCTGTACTGTTCCACGATGAATGGTGACGCTTTCGCGAATACGGTTACGATCGCCGATTTCCACACGGGTCGACTCACCAGCATATT
Organism: Enterobacter sp. GER_MD16_1505_Eko_090; assembly: GCF_003331015.1. NCBI lineage: Bacteria > Pseudomonadati > Pseudomonadota > Gammaproteobacteria > Enterobacterales > Enterobacteriaceae > Enterobacter > Enterobacter sp. GER_MD16_1505_Eko_090. The sequence continues at coordinate 19,883 of NZ_PUQF01000002.1, forward strand.
TCAGATCCTGGTTAACTTCGCCGATGGAGGCGAACTGATAGATCTCGTTATTGCAGCCAATGGTCGTGTGACCATTCACCACAACGTGAGATTTCAGCACTGTACCCTCACCAATTTCGACATGGGGTCCAACAATACAAAACGGGCCAATGTGGGCGTTAGCACCAACGATGGCACCCGTTTCCACAATGGCGGTAGGATGAATAAAGGCGGATTTATCAATCACGTATCAGGACTCCCGGCTACGAGCACACATCATCGTCGCTTCGCAAACAACTTTACCGTCAACCAGCGCTACGCCTTTGAAGCGAGTCAGGCCACGACGCGTTTTTTCAAAAGTGACTTCCATGATCATCTGATCACCAGGCACGACAGGGCGCTTAAAGCGCGCTTCGTCAATACCCGCGAAGTAATACAGCTCACCGGGTTCCAGTTTACCGACGCTTTTAAACGCCAGAATACCGGTAGCCTGAGCCATCGCTTCCAGAATCAACACACCCGGGAAGATAGGTTTACCAGGGAAGTGCCCCTGGAAGAACGGCTCATTCACGGAAACATTTTTCACTGCGCGCAGAAAACGACCTTCTTCAAAATCCAGCACACGGTCTACCAGCAGAAACGGGTAGCGGTGCGGCAGAAGTTCTAAAATCTCTTCAATATGCAGAGTATGAGTGTCAGTAGTCAAAATACTCTTCCTGTCAAAATGTACTGATAACAATAATAACACGGCCTGCCGGTTTATTAGAAAGCCGACAGGCCGGGAAAAATAGCGTTAAACGGATGACGCTTAGTCTTGTTGATCGATCTTGCGCTCAAGGGACTTGAGGCGCTTGCTCATATCATCAATGTTCATCACCAGAGCTGCTGTTTTACGCCATACCTTGTTGGGCTGGAGCGGAATGCCGGAGGAATAGACGCCAGGTTCAGTGATAGGACGCATTACCATGCCCATTCCCGTCACGGTCACCTTGTCGCAGATTTCCATATGGCCATTAATCACGCTCGCACCGCCAATCATGCAATAACGGCCAATTTTCAGGCTGCCCGCCATGATGACGCCACCCGCAACCGCGGTATTGTCGCCAATCACAACGTTATGCGCAATCTGGCACTGGTTATCGATGATAACACCATTGCCAATGATCGTGTCGTCAAGCGCGCCACGGTCAATGGTGGTACAGGCGCCGATCTCCACGCGATCGCCAATAATAACGCGACCAAGCTGCGGGATCTTAACCCAGTTACCGCGATCGTTAGCGTAACCAAAGCCATCAGAACCAATCACGGTGCTGGATTGGACGAGGCAGTTTTCGCCAATTTCAACGTCATGGTATACGGACACATTCGCCCATAAACGGGTCCCGGCGCCGATTTTCGTATTTTTCCCAACGAAGCAGCCCGGGCCAATGACGACGTTATCGCCCAGCTCGACGCCGGATTCGATAACCGCATTCGCACCAACGGCGACGTTGTTACCCAGCCTGGCCGTCTCATCAATCGCTGCGCTGGCAGCAATGTTCTGGGCCGGTTGCGGCGTGGTATCAAGAATTTGAGCCATGCGTGCATACGTCAGGTAGGGGTTTTTCACTACCAGCGCGCTTACAGTGGCAAATGGAAGATCGTCCTGCGTCAGAACAACAGCTGACGCCTGGCATTGAGCCAGTTGCTCACGGTACTTAGGGCTTACCATGAAGGTAATCGTGCCAGCTTTAGCAGATTGCATGGACGCAACAGCGGTGATGACGATATCGCCATCACCGTGTAATTCTGCATCCAACTGCTGAGCTAAATCAGCCAGTCGAATTGAAGGCATTACTTATTTAACCTGTTTCAGAACGTCAGCAGTGATGTCTTTAACATCTTTGCTGTTGAAAGCGACGGCGTTCGCATCAACAACCAGATCGATGCTCTGATCGGCAGCCACTGCTTTAACAGCGGTCTGAATGCGAGTCACCAGCTTGCCGCGTTCTTCGTTAGAACGACGCTGACGATCCTGCTCGAAAGCCTGCGCTTTCTGGGAGAACGCCTGGCGCTGAGCCATTACGTCTTTTTCCAGCTTGCTGCGGTCGCTTGCCTTCATGGTAGAACCATCACGCTGCAGACGCTGCATTTTGGACTGAAGATCGTTTTCCATACCCTGCAGTTCGCTTGCACGGCCTTTGAATTCGTTTTCCAGCGTCGCAGAAACACCTGTTTTCTGTGCAACCTGCTGGAACAAATTACCCATGTTGACGATTGCAATTTTGTCTGCTGCCTGAGCAGAAGTTGCCATCGCTAAACCGAGACCTGCAGCTAATAACCACTTTTTCACAATTAACTCCTTACCATCCCATTGGCACCAGAAGGTACCGTTCTTTGCGTGGCAAGGCGACCGTGTTACCGATCGCCAGTTGTCAGCGCTACACTGCCAACGCATTCCTTTGCAGCGGATTATTACCAGGTTTTACCAATGTTAAACTGGAATTGCTCCGCTTTGTCTCCATCATATTTCTTAAACGGCTGGGCGTAAGAGAAGACCAACGGCCCCAGCGGTGACATCCATTGTAATGCGATACCGGCAGACATGCGAATATTGCTCGGATCGCTGTAGTCAGGAACGCCAGCTGCACGCATCTGGGCAGTGTTCTCCCAGTTGGTATCCCACACCGTACCCGCATCCCAGAAGAAGGATGTACGGACGGAGTTCGCATATTTATCACTAATAAACGGCGTTGGCGTGATGAACTCCAGGCTGGCAACGGCCATAGCGTTACCGCCGACTGCGTCATCAGAACTACAGACTTCTGATGAGGAAGACTTATCGCAGTTATCTTTGTCGTTCCCGCCGTAGTAAACCGCTTTCGGACCAATGTTGTTGGACTGGAAGCCACGAACGGTACTGGAACCACCGGCATAGAAGTTTTCATAGAACGGCATCTCTTTGCCGCCTAAACCATCACCATAGCCCCAACGGGTACGACCCAGAACCACCCACTTGTGATCGTCATCGATCGGGAAGTAGGACGCAGTATCCAGCGTCACCTTATAGAACTCGTTATCGGAACCCGGGACGGTAACTTTACCGTTCAGGTTGACGCGAGAACCTTCCGTTGGGAAGTAACCACGGTCGAGACGGTTATAGGTCCAGCCGTAGTTGAAGGTGAAGTCATCTGCAGCGAAACCGTTGTTATCGCTGTTTTTGCTCGCCGACTGGCCAATAGAATCCAGGTAACGCCACATGGCCACCTGCGGTTGCATATTGGACAGGTCGTTATGCACGTAACCTAAGCCCGCTCGCAGGGTGTTGTATTCGTTAATCGGGAAGCCAAGCGTACCGTCCACACCGTAACTCTTGTTGGTGTAGGAGGACAGATCCGCATCGTCTGCTTTAAAGTCGTTGTAGAAGATACGACCGCCCAGGCTCACACCGTCAACGGTGAAGTATGGGTTCGTTACAGAGAACTCAGAGTAGGTCTGGTAGTCGTTTTTGGTACCGTTAATTCCGACAGAGTAACCCGTACCCAGCCAGTTATCCTGCTGCACGCCAACCTGGAAGCTGACGCCGCTTTCAGTACCGTAGCCCACACCAAAGTTAAAGCTACCGGTGTTACGCTCTTTCACTTTATAAACGACATCAACCTGATCCGGGCTGCCCGGTACGCGCTGGGTATCAGTATCAACCGTTTCAAAATAGCCCAGACGGTTCAGACGCTCTTTACCCTGATCAACGAGATCGCTACCTAACCATGCGCCTTCCATCTGACGCATTTCGCGACGCAGAACGGAGTCTTTGGAGGTGTCGTTACCGACGAAGCGGATCTTACGCACGTAGAAACGGTTACCCGCGTCAACATTCACGTGCAGCTTAACGGTTTTATCCGCGTCATTGATTTCCGGCTGAGTCTGTACGCGCGGATAGGCATAACCATAGCGGCCGAGCAGCTTCTTAATGCTGTCTTCCATTTTGGTGACTTTGGATCCGCTATAGAGATCGCCTGGCTGAATTTTGGTCAGCGATTCGATTTCAGCAGAATGCCCCGCCAGGTTACCACTCACCTCAACACCCGAAAGCTTGTACTGATCGCCTTCCGTGATGTTGATCGTAATGTAGATGCCTTTCTTGTCCGGCGTCAGGCTCACCTGCGTCGAGTCGATGTTGAAACGCGCGTAACCACGATCCAGATAGTAGCTGCGCAGGGTTTCAAGGTCGCCCGCCAGTTTCTGTTTCTGGTATTTGCGATCGCCCACCACGTTCCACCACGGCACTTCATCGCGCAGCTGGAAGGTGGAGATCAGCTCGTCGGTGCTGAACGCGTGGTTACCCACAATGTTGATCTGCTGGATCTTAGCAGAGACACCTTCCTGGAAAACCAGCTTCAGGTCAACACGGTTACGCGGCAGCGGAGTCACAACCGCTTTCACGCTGGCGCTGTATTTACCGACGCTGTAGTAGAAGTCTTCCAGACCTTTTTCAATGTCTGAAAGGGTTGTGCGGTCCAGAGACTCACCCACACGAACACCGGATGCTTCAAGGTTTTGCTTGAGCATGTCATCTTTCACCGACTTGTTACCGGAGAAAGTGATACTGGCGATCGTTGGACGTTCTTTTACCTGTACCAGCAGGGTATCACCATCACGCAGGACGCGGACATCCTCGAAGTTGCCGGTGGCAAACAGAGCACGGATGGTATTACTGATATCATCATCATTAACCGTATCGCCGGGGCGCACAGGCATACTGAGGAGGGCCGCACCAACGGCGACACGCTGAAGGCCTTCGAAATGAATGTCTTTCACTACGAACCCGTCAGCACCGTATACGGTGGCGCTGCTAAACAGCAGCGACGCTATGAGCAACTTTTTCATCGCCATCGTTATTATGCGTTCTTCCTAACTAACTCTCTTACAACCGAGAGAAATCATTGAAAAGTGCAAGCCCCATTAACAGCACCAGCAAAATCGAGCCAATGCGATAACTAAAGTCTTGAACTCGCTCGGATACCGGCCCGCCTTTTAGCTTTTCAATCGCTAAAAACAGCAGATGACCCCCGTCTAAAACGGGAAGCGGGAACAGGTTGATTATCCCAAGGTTCACGCTAATGAGCGCGAGGAACATGAGATAGTAAATCACCCCGAATTCCGCTGACATCCCAGCCCCCTGGGCAATCGAAATTGGCCCACTGAGGTTGTTCAGTTTCACATCACCGGTTATCAATTTCCCCAACATGTTGACCGTCAGCTTCATCAGTTGCCATGTTTTATCCGTGGCTTCAAGGATGGCGCTGAACGGCCCATACTGGCGTATTGTCTTGTACTCATCTGGCAGCGGGATCACTTTTGGCACAACGCCTGCAAACCCTTCTGCCTTCTTGCCGACCGACTTCGTATCCGGGATCAGCGTCAGCGAAAGCGGACTGCCCTGCCTTTCAACTTCCAGCGCGAGAGACGTACCCGGATTATCGCGCACCAGAGTAACAAAGGTCATCCACTCTGTTAATGGTTGACCATCGACTTTAACGATCCTGTCGCCTGCTTGCAAACCCGCTTTGCTCGCCGCCGAGTTTGCCTGTACTTCGGCTAATACCGGCTCGATCTGCGCGCCGCGCGGACGAATGCCCAGCGCAGCGACGGGATCCTCTTTGTCTGGCTCGAAACGCCATTGACGTAAATCGAGCACTTTGTCCTGACGGGCGTCTGACCCAAATGGCGATACGCTGATGGTGGTCTGCGGATCGCCAATTTTAGCAACCAGCTGCAGTCGCACGGCATCCCAATCAGGGGTTTCGATGCCATCAATCGCTTTAAGTTCCATCCCGGATGTAATTTGCGCACTCGCCGCGATGGAGTTGGGGGCAATGTCACCTACTACCGGACGCACGCCAGGGACGCCGATGATAAACACCAGCCAGTAAGCGAAAATCGCAAAGATGAAGTTGGCTACCGGTCCGGCAGCGATGATGGCGGCGCGTTGTCCAACGGTTTTATTGTTGAATGCGCTGTGTCGCAGTTCAGGCGCGACAGGCTCGACGCGTTCGTCGAGCATTTTGACGTAGCCGCCCAGCGGGATAAGGGCGATGACAAATTGCGTACCGTGGCGGTCGGTGCGCGTCCAGAGTGATTTACCAAAACCGATGGAAAACCGCTCTACGCGCACGCCACATCGGCGAGCAACCCAGAAATGGCCAAATTCATGCACGGTAATCAGTACACCCAGTGCAACTATGAACGCCGCCAGATTCCAGAGAATGCTCAGCATAAAACCTTCCGTTAAATCGTCCCGAATACCAGTAAAAGCAAACACGCAAACACTGGAACAGCCGCTGTCAGGCTATCAATGCGATCCAGTATACCGCCATGCCCTGGAATCAGGTGTCCACTGTCCTTAATCCCTGCTTCACGCTTGAACATACTTTCGGTTAAATCACCGAGCACGGAGGCAAGCGCAGCAAAAATCGAGCACACCAGCAGTATTGATGGTGCCACTTCAAGATTCGCCCAGACGCCGTAGCCCCAGGAGATGATCGCGGCCGTAAACAAACCGCCGATAAATCCTTGCCAGGTTTTGCCCGGAGAAACCTTCGGTGCCAGCTTATGTTTGCCAAATAGTTTACCAAACATATAGGCCCCGGAGTCAGCCCCCCAGACGAGAATCATCACATAAAGCAGCCAGATCGCACCGCTGTAGTGGTTTTCGTCGTAGTGCCAGGCGCGCAGCGCAACCATACCCCAGAAAAAAGGAATAATAGTGAGCAAACCAAAAATCAGTCGCAGCACTTTTGAATGACGCCACAACGCCGCGGAGCCGGGATAAAACAGCACCAGCAACAGCGCGGCAACCCACCAGGCCAACGATATCCACAAGGAACCAGCCACCAGAGGCTGATGAATATCATGATGATATTCAGGCAACGTGAACAGCATTACGGCCAGAATAAAGCCACAAAGTACCGCAAGCCATACTCGCTGCGTACGCGAGGTAAAGCCGCTAAACTGTCCCCATTCCCACGCGGCGAGCATGCACACCACCAGCGTAACAATAGCGAATCCCACCGGGGGCAGTAAAAACAGCGCCGCAATGACAATGGGTATTAATACAAAAGCGGAAATCAGGCGATACTTCAGCAAAAGCTACCCCCATCAGGCGTTGTCGCCACCAGGCTCGGTGCCGCCGAAACGACGCTCTCGATTGGCAAAGGCATGCAGCGCACCTTCAAAGTCTTGTTCATCAAAATCGGGCCAAAGAACATCTGTAAAGTAAAGTTCGGCATAGGCAATTTGCCATATCAAAAAGTTACTTATGCGATGTTCTCCCCCTGTCCTAATTACTAAATCCACAGGTGCCAGTTCATTCATGCAGATTTGCTTGCTCAGCGCTTCTTCATCAATTTGGTCGGGTCTCAATACCCCTTCCTGAACCTGTTCGGCGAGATGCCGAACGCCCTGGATAATATCCCAGCGTCCGCCGTAATTCGCCGCAATATTCAGCGTCAGACCGGTATTATTTTCAGTCAGCGCCTCTGCTTTACGAATCCGTTCCTGCAAACGTGAGTTAAAACGACTGGTATCGCCAATGATACGCAGGCGGACGTTGTGGCGGTGCAGGCTTTTTACTTCGCTGTCTAGCGCCCACACAAACAATTCCATCAACGCAGTCACTTCCTGCAGCGGTCGATTCCAGTTTTCACTGCTAAAAGCATAGAGCGTTAACGCATCAATGCCGTTATTGGCGGCAAAAGAAACGGCGCGGCGAACGGATTTCGCCCCAGCTTTATGCCCAAAGGCTCGTATCTTCCCTTGTCTTTTCGCCCAGCGGCCATTGCCATCCATAATGATTGCTACATGACGGCAGCCATGAGCTGGCAAGTTTTCGCTTATTGGTTGATTCGCAGACAACATAACGCGTTTTTTGTCCCTGAAAAGGATTTAACGGTACTCAGGAATACTGAAGCCGATACATAAAAAAGCCGTGTCAAACCACGGCTCACCTGACCACGTAAAGTCAAATACCTGCGATCAGGTGGCGCAGACTATATCACTGAAGCCCAACGCTAACAAATAGCACGACGACTAGTGGTTGCTTTATCACCAGCTTGCGAGACGTGTCACCTGTTGGCGCGCAATATTACGCGCAGCTGCATCCACCGTTAGCACCTCTTCCACGCTCTGTGGTTCGCGCAAATCCATCATCTCCAGTACCGATAAATTTAACGCCGCAATATCGGTAAAACGAATTTGCTGATTCAGAAATGCTTCAACGGTAATTTCATTGGCTGCATTCAGTGCCGTTGTCGCCGCCTGCCCCTGGTCAAAGGCCGTCATTGCAAGCTTCAGACAAGGGTAACGGTCATAGTCTGGTTCACTGAACGTCAGGGAACTTAGCTTGCAGAAATCAAGCGGCTTCACGCCGGACTTCACTCGATTCGGCCACGCCATGGAATGGGCAATCGGCGTACGCATATCAGGTTCGCCCAACTGCGCCAGCACGCTGCCATCCTGATAACGCACCATCGAATGAATCACCGATTGCGGGTGAATCAGAACTTCCATCTGTTTCGCTGACGCATTAAACAGCCAGCGCGCTTCAATGTATTCCAGACCTTTGTTCATCATGGTGGCAGAGTCAACGGAGATTTTACGCCCCATCGACCAGTTCGGATGACGGCACGCCTGATCCGGCGTCATCGCACGCAGTTCAGACAGTGGCGTTTCACGGAACGGGCCACCAGACCCGGTAAGCAGAATCGACACGACGCCATTCTGCTCCAGGTCAGCGTACCCCAGGTTCTGTTGAAAAGGTTGCGGTAAACTCTGAAAAATCGCGTTGTGCTCGCTGTCGACGGGCAAAAGACGCGCCCCGCGCTGCTTCACCGCCTCCATGAACAGGCGTCCGCAGGTGACCAGCGACTCTTTATTGGCCAGCAGAACGTCCTTACCGGCATCAATCGCGGCAAGCGTCGGCAATAATCCTGCCGCCCCGACAATGGCCGCCATCACCTGATCCACCTCATCCAGCGCCGCCATCTCGCAGGCCGCCTGTTGGCCACTCAGCACCTCGGTTCGACTGCCCTTCTCAAGCAGCTGTGCTTTCAGCAGGCGCGCGCTCTCTTCGTCATCCATCACCGCATAGCGGGGCGTAAACTCCAGGCACTGCTCAACCATTCGCTGCACATTCTTACCGGCCACCAGCGCTGTCACGGTGTAAAGTTCAGGATTATGGCGAACAACGTCGAGAGTGCTGCAACCGATAGAGCCGGTTGAGCCAAGGAGTGTTAAATACTTCATGAGATGCCCGAAAAGTTAGACCAGATAAAAGCAAAACGCCGCCAGCAAGACCCAAAGTCCCTCTGAACGGCGTTTATCAGTGTACGACAGAAATCAGAACTGCATCAGTTCCGCTTCTTTATCTGCCAGCGCCGCATCAATTTTCTTGATGGCAGCGTCAGTCATTTTCTGAATGTCGTCCTGGGAACGACGATCGTCATCTTCACTGATCTCTTTTTCTTTCAGCAGCGCTTTGACTTTATCATTCGCGTCGCGACGGACGTTACGCACGGATACACGACCCTGCTCAGCTTCGCCACGTACCACTTTGATCAGGTCTTTACGACGCTCTTCGGTCAGCGGTGGCAGTGGAACGCGGATGTCAGCCCCCGCAGAGCTTGGGTTCAGACCGAGGTCAGACGCCATGATCGCTTTCTCAACCGCCGGGCCCATAGAACGATCGAATACGTTGATTTTCAGCGTACGGGTATCTTCTACCGTCACGCTCGCCAGCTGACGCAGAGGGGTTGGCGTACCGTAGTACTCGACGATGATGCCATCCAGCAGGCTTGGGGAAGCACGGCCAGTACGGATTTTGCTGATTTGGGTTTTGAACGCTTCTACGCATTTTTCCATGCGTACTTCAGCATCTTTTCTGATGTCGTTAATCACGTTACGAATCCTTGAAAACTTGTCTCAGGCAGACTATCCGCCAGCACAGCGCTACAGGTGTGCTAAGTATAGTCGCGTTTAATTCATGACAACGCCAAAGGCGCGCCCGGGTAAGATACCACTACAAAATAAAGCGGAATCTTACCTGTATTTATCGTCAACGGAAATTATTCCGTGATCAAAGTGCCTTCTTTTTCGCCCATGACCACGCGACGCAGTGCGCCAGGTTTGTTCATGTTGAAGACACGAATTGGCAATTTGTGGTCGCGAGCCAGCGTGAAGGCGGCAAGATCCATCACTTTCAGCTCTTTATCCAGCACTTCGCTGTAGCTCAGCTGATCGTACATGGTGGCAGAAGGATCTTTTGCCGGGTCGGCAGTAAACACGCCATCGACTTTGGTCGCTTTCAGTACCACATCAGCTTCGATCTCGATACCGCGCAGGCAGGCAGCGGAATCGGTCGTAAAGAACGGGTTACCCGTACCGGCGGAGAGGATCACCACGCGGTTGTTGCGCAGCAGGCTGATAGCTTCTGCCCAGCTGTAATTATCGCATACGCCATTCAGGGGGATCGCGGACATCAGGCGGGCGTTCACATAGGCGCGATGGAGCGCATCACGCATCGCCAGGCCATTCATCACGGTTGCCAGCATACCCATGTGGTCGCCCACAACGCGGTTCATCCCCGCTTTCGCCAGACCAGCACCACGGAAAAGGTTGCCACCGCCAATGACCACGCCAACCTGGATGCCCAGTTCGACCAGTTCTTTGATTTCCTGTGCCATGCGATCAAGGATGCTTGCGTCAATACCGAAGCCTTCCGATCCCTGCAGCGCTTCGCCACTCAGCTTAAGCAGAATGCGTTTGTACACGGGTTTTGCATTGGTAGCCATGTTTCTTTCCTGAGACTGTCAACGATTAAGATGGGGGTTAATTCTGGCGACATGATATGCCGCAAATCAGTACAGCGATACTGGAGCCTGTCTGATTTCATGTGACGGGTGACAAAAAGAAGCCGCCCTCAGGCGGCTCCTTTTCAATCATTAAGACTGCTTGGACATTGCAGCAACTTCTGCTGCGAAGTCAGTCTCAACTTTCTCGATGCCTTCGCCCACTTCGAAGCGGATGAAGCCAGTTACGTCAGCGTTGTGCTCTTTCAGCAGCTGAGCAACAGACTTGCTTGGGTCCATTACGAATGGCTGGCCAGTCAGAGAAACTTCGCCGGTGAATTTCTTCATGCGGCCTTCAACCATTTTCTCTGCGATTTCTTTTGGTTTACCAGACTGCATCGCGATGTCCAGCTGAACCTGGTACTCTTTCTCTACCACTTCAGCAGACACGTCTTCTGGCTTAACGAATTCTGGCTTGCTTGCAGCGATGTGCATTGCCAGCTGTTTAACCAGCTCTTCGTCAGCGCCTTTAGCCGCAACCAGAACACCGATACGAGCACCGTGCTGGTAAGAACCCAGAACGTCGCCTTCCAGAGAAGCAACGCGACGGATGTTGATGTTCTCACCGATTTTAGCAACCAGCGCAACACGCTCTTCTTCGAACTGTGCTTTCAGAACTTCAACGTCAGTGATTTTGCCAGCAACCGCTGCGTCCAGAACTTTGTTAGCAAATGCCTGGAAACCACCATCTTTAGCAACGAAGTCAGTCTGGCAGTTAACTTCCAGAATGATGCCGTAGGTGCCGTCGATCTTAGTGATGATCACGCCGTCAGCAGCAACGTTGCCTGCTTTTTTAGCTGCTTTGATCGCACCGGATTTACGCATGTTTTCGATTGCCAGCTCGATGTCGCCGTTCGCTTCAGTCAGCGCTTTTTTGCAATCCATCATGCCTGCGCCAGTACGCTCGCGCAGCTCTTTTACCAGGGATGCGGTAATTTCAGCCATTCTTAAATCCTCGGGAGATGTGAACTGCCCGGCCGGGGGCCAAACAGTGTAAATTGAAAAAAGGGGCCGGTAATGGGCCCCTATTCATACACGGTACTAATAAGGGGTAAAACCTTATTATTCAGCTTCTACGAAGCTTTCTTCCGCCTGAGAAGCCAGATCCTGGGAACGGCCTTCACGAACGGTAGCAGCTACAGCGCTCAGGTACAGGCTAACAGCACGGATTGCGTCGTCGTTACCCGGGATAACGAAGTCAACACCGTCCGGATCGGAGTTGGTATCAACGATAGCGAATACCGGGATACCCAGGTTGTTAGCTTCTTTGATAGCGATGTGCTCGTGGTCTGCATCGATTACGAACAGCGCGTCTGGCAGGCCGCCCATATCTTTGATACCGCCCAGGCTGTTTTCCAGCTTGTCCAGTTCACGAGTGCGCATCAGCGCTTCTTTCTTAGTCAGCTTGTCGAAAGTACCGTCCTGAGACTGGGTTTCCAGATCTTTCAGGCGCTTGATGGACTGACGAACAGTTTTCCAGTTGGTCAGCATGCCGCCCAACCAGCGATGGTTCACGAAGAACTGGTCGCAGCTGTTAGCAGCATCTTTCACAGCTTCGCTTGCAGCGCGCTTAGTACCAACGAACAGAATCTTACCTTTACGGGAAGAAATCTTGTTCAGCTCAGCCAGGGCTTCGTTGAACATTGGTACAGTTTTTTCAAGGTTGATGATGTGAACTTTGTTACGTGCGCCGAAGATGAAAGGCTTCATTTTCGGGTTCCAGTAACGGGTCTGGTGACCAAAGTGAACACCAGCCTTGAGCATGTCGCGCATGGAAACAGTTGCCATGTTTAAAACCTCTATATTGAAAGTTGGGGTTATGCCTCCACGTATCCCATATTACCGACCCCGAAGGGCACCCCGGAATATGTGCCGATACGTGTGTGTTGTTACACAAAGTGAGATTTGTCGCTCCCGTCCAGCCTGTGTATCTGAGATGGATCGGAAGTCCGGCGCGCTTTATACCACAAAACACGACCAGAAACCAACAGTTGTTGGCGGAGTGTGCTGTTAATGATTCTCAATTTGGCACGGAGCGTGACTGACTGATACCATTGACGACACTTAGATTAGTATTGTCGAAAAAATCGACACCGATGGACAGATTACATGGCTATCTCTATTAAGACACCTGAAGAAATTGAAAAGATGCGCGTCGCCGGTCGTCTGGCCGCGGAAGTGCTGGAAATGATCGAGCCGTTCGTGAAGCCGGGCGTCAGCACGGGTGAACTGGACCGCATCTGTAACGACTATATCGTGAACGAGCAGCACGCGGTTTCCGCCTGCCTCGGCTACCACGGTTTCCCGAAATCCGTCTGCATCTCTATTAATGAAGTGGTGTGCCACGGCATTCCTGACGATGAAAAACTGCTGAAAGACGGCGATATCGTCAACATCGACGTGACCGTCATTAAAGACGAGTACCACGGTGATACCTCAAAAATGTTCATCGTTGGCAAGCCGACCATCCTGGGCGAGCGTCTGTGCAAAGTCACCCAGGACAGCCTCTACCTGGCGCTGAAAATGGTGAAGCCGGGTATTCGCCTGCGTACTATCGGCGCCGCAATTCAGAAATTTGTGGAAGCGGAAGGGTTCTCCGTGGTGCGCGAATACTGCGGTCACGGTATTGGCCGCGTCTTCCATGAAGAGCCGCAGGTTCTGCACTACGATGCAGACGACGGCGGCGTTGTGCTGCAAAAGGGCATGACCTTCACCATCGAGCCAATGGTCAACGCCGGTGACTACCGCATCCGCACCATGAAAGACGGCTGGACGGTGAAAACCAAAGACAGAAGCTTGTCTGCCCAGTACGAGCATACTATTGTGGTAACAGACAACGGCTGCGAAATTATGACGTTGCGCAAGGATGACACCATCCCGGCGATACTGACGAACATTGAGTGATAAGAAGCCGGCAAATGCCGGCTTTTTTAATGGCGATAGCTTTTTCTTATGGGTGGCGCACGATGAGTAATCTTTTACCCGAACAGTATGCTAACACAGCCCTTCCCACCCTCCCCGACCAGCCCGATAACCCGGGCGTCTGGCCGCCGCACGAACTGACCTGCGCGCATATTAAAGCCCATATGGATGTTTTCCATCGCTGGCTGGGTAGCGCGTTCGATGCAGGCGTGTCTGCCGAGCAGCTCATTGAGGCGCGCACCGAGTTTATCGACCAGCTCCTGCAGCGTCTGTGGATCGACTACGGTTTCGGGCAGGTTAGCGACGTCGCGCTGGTTGCCGTCGGGGGCTATGGCCGCGGTGAGCTGCATCCGCTTTCCGATATCGATCTCCTGATCCTAAGCCGCAAAAAGCTGCCGGACGAACAGGCGCAAAAAATCGGCGAGCTTCTGACCCTGCTCTGGGACGTGAAGCTGGAAGTCGGCCACAGCGTTCGCACCCTGGAAGAGTGTCTGCTGGAAGGGCTATCGGACCTGACCGTCGCCACCAACCTGATTGAAACCCGTCTGCTGATTGGCGACGTCGCGCTGTTCCTGGAGCTGCAAAAACACATCTTCAGCGACGGCTTCTGGCCGTCAGAAAAGTTCTTCGCCGCGAAAGTCGAGGAGCAAAACCAGCGCCACCAGCGCTACCACGGCACCAGCTATAACCTTGAGCCCGATATTAAAAGCAGCCCCGGCGGCCTGCGCGACATCCACACGTTACAGTGGGTCGCCCGTCGCCATTTCGGCGCCACCTCGCTGGACGAGATGGTTGGCTTCGGCTTTTTAACCGAGGCGGAGCGTAACGAGCTCAACGAGTGTCTGCACCTGCTGTGGCGCATCCGCTTTGCCCTGCATCTGGAGGTCACCCGCTACGATAACCGTCTGCTGTTTGACCGCCAGCTCAGCGTGGCGCAGCGCCTGAATTACCAGGGCGAAGGTAACGAGCCGGTTGAGCAGATGATGAAGGATTTCTTCCGCGTCACCCGCCGGGTCACCGAGCTGAACCAGATGCTGTTGCAGCTGTTCGACGAGGCCATTCTGGCCCTGACTGCCGACGAAAAGCCGCGCCCGATTGACGATGAATTCCAGCTGCGCGGCACGCTTATCGATCTGCGCGACGAAACGCTGTTCATTCGCGAGCCGGAAGCGATCCTGAGGATGTTCTACACCATGGTGCGCAACAGCACCATCACCGGGATCTATTCCACCACCCTGCGCCATCTGCGCCACGCGCGCCGCCATCTGACGCAGCCGCTGTGCTATATCCCGGAAGCCCGTTCGCTGTTCCTGAGCATGCTCCGCCACCCGGGCGCCGTCAGCCGTGGGCTGCTGCCGATGCACCGCCACAGCGTGCTGTGGGCCTATATGCCGCAGTGGTCGCACATCGTCGGGCAGATGCAGTTCGACCTGTTCCACGCCTACACGGTGGATGAACACACCATCCGCGTGATGCTCAAGCTGGAGAGCTTTGCCAAAGAAGAGACGCGCTCCCGCCACCCGCTGTGCGTCGAGCTGTGGCCGCGCCTGACCCATCCGGAACTGATCCTGATTGCCGCCCTGTTCCACGACATCGCCAAAGGCCGCGGCGGTGACCACTCGGTGCTGGGCGCCCAGGACGTGCTGAAATTTGCCGAGCTGCACGGCCTGAACTCACGTGAAACGCAGCTGGTGGCCTGGCTGGTGCGCCATCACCTGCTGATGTCGGTCACCGCGCAGCGTCGGGACATTCAGGACCCGGAAGTCATTAAGCAGTTCGCGGAAGAAGTTCAGACGGAAAACCGCCTGCGCTATCTGGTCTGCCTGACGGTGGCGGATATTTGCGCCACCAACGAAACCCTGTGGAATAGCTGGAAGCAGAGCCTGCTGCGCGAGCTGTACTTCGCTACCGAAAAACAGCTGCGTCGCGGGATGCAGAACACGCCGGACATGCGCGAGCGCGTGCGTCACCACCAGCTTCAGGCGCTGGCGCTGCTGCGGATGGATAACATTGATGAAGAGGCGCTACATCAGATTTGGGCCCGCTGCCGCGCCAACTATTTTGTCCGCCACAGCCCAAACCAACTGGCGTGGCACGCGCGGCATCTGCTCAAGCACGATCTGTCCCAGCCGATGATCCTGCTAAGCCCGCAGGCCACGCGCGGCGGAACGGAGATTTTCATCTGGAGCCCGGACCGGCCTTATCTGTTTGCTGCCGTCTGTGCCGAGCTGGACAGACGTAACCTGAGCGTGCATGACGCGCAGATTTTCACCACCCGCGACGGCATGGCCATGGACACCTTTATCGTGCTGGAGCCGGACGGCAGCCCGCTGTCGTCGGACAGGCATGAAGGGATACGTTTTGGTCTGGAGCAGGCGATTACCCAGCGCAGCTGGCAGCCCCCGCAGCCGCGTCGCCAGCCGGCGAAATTGCGCCACTTTACCGTGGATACCGAGGTCAATTTCCTGCCGACCCACACCGATCGTAAATCGTTCCTGGAGCTGATCGCGCTCGACCAGCCAGGGCTGCTCGCCCGCGTCGGCCAGGTTTTTGCCGATCTGGGAATTTCGCTTCATGGGGCCCGAATTACAACGATTGGCGAGCGAGTAGAAGATTTATTTATAATCGCCACCGCCGACCGGCGTGCCCTTAATAATGACCTGCAGCTTGAAGTGCAACAACGGTTGACAGCAGCCCTCAATCCAAACGATAAAGGGTGATATGTTTTTTAGTGAAATGGAAAGAGTAAACAATGCAGCAGTTACAGAACGTTATTGAGTCCGCTTTTGAGCGTCGCGCCGAGATTACCCCGGCAAATGTGGATACCGTGACCCGTGAAGCGGTAAACCAGGTGATTTCCCTGCTGGATTCCGGCGCACTGCGCGTGGCAGAAAAAATCGACGGTCAGTGGGTCACTCATCAATGGCTGAAGAAAGCCGTGCTGCTCTCTTTCCGCATCAACGATAACCAGGTTATCGACGGAGCAGAAAGCCGCTACTTCGATAAAGTGCCAATGAAGTTCGCTGACTACGACGAAGCGCGTTTCCAGAAAGAAGGTTTCCGCGTGGTGCCGCCTGCGGCGGTGCGTCAGGGTGCCTTCATCGCACGCAACACCGTGCTGATGCCATCCTACGTGAACATCGGTGCCTACGTTGATGAAGGCACCATGGTGGATACCTGGGCAACGGTTGGTTCCTGCGCACAGATCGGTAAAAACGTTCACCTGTCCGGCGGCGTGGGCATCGGCGGTGTTCTGGAGCCACTGCAGGCTAACCCAACCATCATCGAAGATAACTGCTTCATCGGCGCGCGTTCAGAAGTGGTGGAAGGCGTAATCGTGGAAGAAGGTTCCGTGATCTCCATGGGCGTTTACATCGGCCAGAGCACCCGTATTTACGACCGTGAAACCGGCGAAGTGCATTACGGTCGCGTTCCGGCGGGCTCCGTGGTGGTTTCCGGCAACCTGCCGTCCAAAGATGGCAAATACAGCCTGTACTGTGCGGTTATCGTGAAGAAAGTGGATGCGAAAACGCGCGGTAAAGTGGGCATCAACGAATTGCTGCGCACCATCGATTAATCGGGTATAACAAAAAGCGGGGGCAACCCCGCTTTTTTTATATCTGAGGGTGGCGAAAATAGATTTTTTCGTTAATTATTCAAAGGTTATGTTGAGATCAAGGGTACCGCTATGTACGATAATCTGAAAAGTCTGGGCATTACCAATCCTGATGAAATTGATCGTTACAGCCTCCGCCAGGAAGCCAATAACGATATTTTGAAAATCTATTTTCACAAGGACAAAGGAGAGTTTTTCGCCAAAAGCGTGAAGTTTAAATACCCACGCCAGCGTAAGACCGTTGTTGCTGACGGTGTAGGACAGGGATACAAAGAAGTACAGGAAATCAGCCCTAACCTGCGCTATGTGATCGATGAACTCGATCAGATCTGCCAGCGCGACCGCACCGAAGTCGATCTCAAGCGCAAGATCCTTGACGACCTGCGTCACCTTGAAAGCGTTGTTACCAATAAGATCAGCGAGATTGAAGCGGATCTTGAGAAGTTAACCCGCAACAAATAAGCCGTTTTATTGCCCGGTGGCGCTTCGCTTACCGGGCCTACAAACGCATGTAGGCCGGGTAAGGCGAAGCCGCCACCCGGCAAACAGCATCATCTCTGTTCATCCAACTGCAGCGCCACATACAGCAGCAGCCTGTCGTCGAAATTTCCCAGATCTAACCCCGTCAGCTCTGAAATTCGGTTTAACCGATACTCCAGGGTATTGCGGTGGATAAACAGCGCTTTTGACGTCGCCAGCGGCTGCACGTTATGACGGAACCACGCCTGCAGCGTCCGGCGCAGCAGGCCGTTATTGTCCATGGCTTTCAGGCGCGCCAGTGGCCGCGCCAGCTCATTGGCCTGCCAGCCACCGCGCAGGCTGTCGAGCAGCACCGGCAGCATCAGGTCCTGATAAAAATAACTGCGGCTTTCCGGCATTCGCTGCTTGCCCACCATCATGGTGGTTCGCGCGGTACGCCAGGAGCGGGCGATACTGCCCGGCCCGGTAAAGTAGTTGCCCAGCGCAACGCGAAAACGCAGCTGACCATTCTCTTTCATACGGGAAATTAACTGCTCCACGCGACGGCGATGATCGTCCGCATCCCAGCGGCCAAACGCATTGAGCGCCGGTTTGAGCACCACCATCTCCGTCAGAGAGACGATCGCCACCAGGTTGTCGCGCTCCGGCGTCGCCAGTGCATTTTGCAGCTGCTGCAGCTCGGCCATCGCGCTGTCTACGCCCAGCTGGCCGCTGTCGACCTCAATGACCGCCACCACGCGCGGCTGGTTCAGATCGATCCCCAGACGCTGCGCCCACTCGCTCAGCGCAGGCGTATGCTCTTCCGCCTGAATAAGGTTCATCACCAGCTCTTCGCGCAGGCGGCTGTCCTGAGCCAGCAGGTGCATCAGGCGAGACTGCTCCAGCATCATCTCCGCCGTCATGCAGACCAGCTCACCGTATTTTCGCAGTGACTCAGGCTCGCCGGTGAGGCCGATGACCCCCACAATCTCGCCTTCAAGGCGCAGCGGTAAATTGATGCCCTGACGGACGCCGTGCAGGTGTTTCGCTACCGCATCGTCTATATCAACCACGCGCCCCTGGGAGAGCACCAGCAGCGCGCCTTCGTGCAATTCCCCAATACGCTCGCGATCGCCACTGCCAATAATGCGCCCGCGGGCATCCATTACGTTGATATTGGTATCAATGATGCGCATGGTGCGCGCCACAATATCCTGCGCCATTTTGGTATCAAGATGCCAGCCAGCCATAGAACCCTCCCGTGAGCAGAGCTCAAGCATAGGGAAGTTCAGCGACGCCCGCATTGTGCAGATGCACAAAGAGAGAGGAAGAAGTGTGGACTTGTGTGAAAGGTCACAGAAACGAGAAAAGCCCCTGCGAACAGGGGCTTCAGAGGATTACTGCATCAGCAGGTAAATAGAGGTGTCACCACGCTGGATATTCAGCGCCAGCACGGAAGGTTTGCTGTCGAGGATCTTACGCAGTTCAGCGATGTTTTTCACCGGCTGCTGGTTAGCGCCCATGATCACATCGCCTTTTTTCAGGCCAATACGGGCTGCCGGTGAATTCGCCTTCACGTTATTCACCACTACGCCTTTATCTGCGCCTTTGTTGCTCATCTCGGCGCCTTCGATACCGCTGAAGATGGTGCTGGAGTCCACCTGATTCTGGCTGCTCTGCTGCAGCTCCAGGCTGACGTTAACCGCCTTACCGTCGCGCAGCAGACCAAGGGTCACTTTGCTGCCGATAGGCATAGAGCCGACTTCCGCACGCAGGGCGGCAAAGCTGCTGATCGGTTTACCGTTCAGGGAGGTGATCACATCCCCAGCTTTAATGCCCGCTTTAGCGGCAGAGGAGTTCGGCATCACCTGGCTGACGAATGCCCCGCGCTGGGCGTCAACTTTCATTGCCTTAGCCAGTTCGGAGTTCAGTTCCGTACCCAGGATACCCAGCTCACCGCGTTTCACCTGGCCATACTGCACCATCTGCGCGGTCAGGTTTTTCACCATGTTACTTGGGATAGCAAAGCCGATCCCGATGTTGCCGCCGTCCGGTGCCAGGATCGCGGTGTTGATACCGATCAGCTCGCCGTTCAGGTTCACCAGCGCGCCGCCGGAGTTACCGCGGTTGATCGCTGCATCCGTCTGGATGAAGTTTTCATAGTTTTCGGCATTGAGGCCGCTGCGGCCCAGTGCAGAGACGATACCCGAGGTCACGGTTTCACCCAGACCGAACGGGTTACCGATCGCCACGGTATAGTCACCCACGCGCAGCGCGTCGGAGTCGGCAATTTTAATCGCCGTCAGGTTTTTCGGATCCTGAATCTGGATCAGCGCGATGTCGGAGCGCGGGTCTTTGCCGACCACTTTGGCGTCAAACTTACGGCCATCGCTCAGTTGAACCTTAATGCTGCTCGCGTTATCAACAACGTGGTTGTTGGTGACGACGTAGCCTTTCGCTGCATCAATGATTACCCCCGAGCCAAGCGCCATGAATTTCTGTTGCTGGCCGCCGCCCTGGCTGTCATCCCCTGCGCCACCGCCCTGACAGAACGGAGAGCTCTGGAATGGCGAACCGTCCTGGCAGAACGGCGAGTTGTCGCCGAAGAACTGCTGGAAGTTACGCGGCATGCGCGGCGTATTGACGGTCGTGCTACCCTCAACGTTAATACTCACCACCGATGGCATCACTTTTTCGAGCATCGGTGCCAGGCTTGGCATCTGCTGCGCGGTTGCTGCCGACGACGCGGTCTCGGCTGCAGTAGCAGTCAGAGGAGACAGCGCTAAACCTAAACTCAGAGCCAGTGCACTCATTGCTAATGTGGTTTTTTTCATGTTTCTCAATCTCGATTTACAGGTAACGCAAAATTGCTGTGTAACTCAGATTCGTTTTATACCGCTTAGTTCCGGCGATAAGTTTATGGAAAAGGTAAAAATTTATTGGCCGTCTTTACAAAACTCCGGGTTATTCCACCGCCATCAGCTTGCGATATTCATCCCAGGCATACAAATCCGTCATGCCGCTGATATAGTCCTGGATAAGACGGCAGCGGTAATAATATTCCATCACTGGCCACTGCGGTGACTGGCGATCCAGCTTGCCAATCGCTTCGACATACGCCAGACGGTGTCGGGTAGAAAGTTTTTGATAAAGTCGTGATTCAATGGGAATACGGCGCACGCGCTCGTGTTCTACCAGCTCGCTGAATTCGTCGACCGACAGCTGGAGCAGCGGAGCATAAATTTCCAGTAACCCACTGATCACCCTATATCCCTGCAGCTCTAACTGTTCGACATCCGGATGGCTGAATACATGCCGCATCGCCACATGTTTATAAAGCTCGAGGAGCTGGCTGAAACTGCTGTCATCTTCCAGCAGGGCGTGGTTGAATTCCCCGCTGAAAATCAGCGGCAAATTATCAATAAAGCGTGACGCCGCGTACGGCACCAGCTTATTTAATGTATTGACCCGCAAATACATAAAGAACTGGTCTTCCGTACTGCGGCTTAATGTATTTGAGCGTGATTTTTCCCAGGCATTTTCGACAACCTGCGCAAACAGCGAGCCTTTTTCATGGGTGCCCCAGGCCGTATAAAGATGCTGATAAAGCTCCTCGACGCTGAAAATTCTTTTTTCAACGGCGTCTTCCAGATCGGCCACGCAATAGGAAATATCATCGGCGGCTTCCATAATCCAGGTCAATGGAAAACGGCCGTTTGGCGTCAATGAAAGTTCTTTACGTAACCGTTCAATATAAGCCTCTTCGGAAAGGTAATAGCCCGGTTTTTTCATTAAATAACTGTGGGACGCGGGCGTCTCCCCCATCCACCACGCGGGGCGCGTATATTTCAGAATGCAGCCGACCTGCGCCCAGGTCAGGTTCATACGCATCAGGGAATGCACCAGCCGGATCCCCTGCGCGTTACCCTCAAAGTGACAGAGGTCCTGGCGCACCTTGCGGCGCAGATCGTTCAGCCCTTCTTCCCCTTCACGCAGGCGTAAATCGCGTACGATGCAGCGGTCGTCGCTCAGCGGCTGGCTTACCGCATCCGAAGGGTAAAGCCGTTGCTTAAACCAGTCATTGATAGCCGCCTCTCCAAAGTGACCGAAAGGCGGGTTGCCGATGTCATGCATCAGGCAGGCCATCTCAACGATGCTCTCAAAAGGCCCCGTCAGCTCGTCCAGACCATAGGTTTCCAGTAAGCGCTGCTCTTTGAGACGGCTTAAAATCTCTTTGGCGATGTAGCGCCCGACCTGCTGCACCTCCATGGAGTGGGTTAAGCGCGTGCGCACCGCGGCGTTACGCTCCAGCGGAAAGACCTGGGTCTTTTGCTGCAGACGGCGGATGGCGGGCGAGTTAATGATCCGCCCGCGATCGCTTTCGAAGATACGCAGGATCTCATGTTCGCTCTTGTCGCCCTGCGGCGAACGGAAACGTCGGTGCCAGTTAATTTTGGTGCGAAAATCGATTGGTGACATGTGCTCCCCCGCGTGAGAATGCGTTTCCCCTTAACCGCATGATAGACTATGCATCTTAACAAGGCACATCGCGAGTAAATCTATGAAAATCGGCATTATTGGTGCAATGGAAGAAGAAGTTACGCTTCTGCGTGACAAAATTGAGAACCGTCAGACCCTCTCTCTGGGAGGTTGTGAGATCTATACCGGTCAGCTAAACGGTGTTGACGTGGCTCTGCTGAAATCAGGCATCGGTAAAGTCGCTGCGGCGCTGGGTGCCACCCTGCTGCTTGAGCGCTGCAAGCCCGACGTGATCGTGAATACCGGCTCTGCGGGCGGCCTGGCGCCGACGCTGAAAGTGGGTGACATCGTTGTTTCCGACGAAGCGCGCTATCACGATGCGGACGTCACCGCGTTCGGCTACGAGTACGGCCAGCTTCCGGGCTGCCCGGCAGGGTTTAAAGCGGACGACAAACTGATTGCGGCGGCAGAGACCTGCATTGCGGAGCTCAACCTCAACGCGGTACGCGGTCTGATTGTCAGCGGTGATGCGTTCATCAATGGCTCCGTCGGTCTGGCGAAAATCCGTCATAACTTCCCTCAGGCGGTGGCCGTTGAGATGGAAGCGACCGCGATCGCGCACGTTTGCCATAATTTCAACGTACCGTTTGTAGTGGTTCGCGCCATCTCTGACGTGGCAGATCAGCAGTCCCACATCAGCTTCGACGAGTTCCTGACCGTTGCGGCAAAACAGTCCACCGTGATGGTGGAACGCCTGGTGCAGAACCTGGCACGTGGCTAAACATACCTTCAGGGCGCTGGCCGCCCTGCTTCTGCTCGCACCGGCGTGGCTTTTTGCCGCGCCGCGTGTGATTACCCTCTCTCCCGCCAATACCGAACTGGCGTTTGCCGCCGGGATCACACCCGTTGGCGTGAGCAGCTTTTCGGATTATCCCCCTCAGGCGACAGGCATTGAACAGGTGGCAACCTGGCAAGGGATGAACCTTGAGCGCATCGTGGCGCTGAAACCGGATCTCGTGCTGGCCTGGCGCGGCGGAAACGCCGAGCGGCAGGTTAACCAGCTTACCTCCCTTGGCATCAAGATCATGTGGATTGATGCCGTCAGCATTGAGCAGGTCGCTCAGGCGCTACAGGCCCTGGCACCCTATAGCCCTACGCCCAAAAAAGCCGAGGCTGCAGCGAAACAGCTGCTCAGCGACTATGCCGCGCTGAAATCCCGATACGATACCCCTGTTAAAAAGCGCATCTTCCTGCAGTTTGGCAGCCAGCCGCTGTTCACCACCGGTAAAGGGTCGATTCAGAATCAGGTACTGGAAGTCTGTGGCGGTGAAAACATCTTTGCAGCCAGCCGGGTACCGTGGCCTCAGGTAAGCCGTGAGCAGGTTCTGGCGCGCCAGCCACAGGCCATCGTGGTGGTCGGAAATGCGAGCGAAATTCCCAAAATCGAGCAATTCTGGCAAAAGCAGCTAAAAATACCGGTAATACCCCTCAACAGCGACTGGTTTGAACGCGCCAGCCCGCGTATTATCCTCGCCGCAAAACAGCTCTGTGCCGCGCTGGCAGAGAGTCACTAACATAAGACCCTTTTCGAGGATTTAACGATGCTCGTTTATTGGCTGGATATTCTTGGCACAGCCGTTTTTGCTATCTCCGGCGTCCTACTCGCCGGAAAACTACGCATGGATCCGTTTGGCGTGCTGGTGCTGGGCGTGGTGACCGCCGTGGGCGGCGGGACTATCCGCGATATGGCGCTGGCCAATGGCCCGGTGTTTTGGGTGAAAGATCCGACCGACCTGGTGGTCGCGATGGTCACCTGTCTGTTAACCATTGTGCTGGTTCGCCAGCCCCGCCGATTACCAAAATGGATATTGCCGGTACTGGATGCCGTCGGTCTGGCCGTGTTTGTCGGTATTGGTGTCAATAAGGCGTTTAATGCGGGCACCGGTCCGATGGTGGCGATCTGCATGGGCGTATTAACCGGCGTGGGCGGCGGGATCATTCGCGACATTCTGGCGCGGGAGGTGCCGATGATCCTGCGTACTGAAATTTACGCGACGGCCTGTATTGCGGGCGGCATTGTCCACGCGACCGCGTATTACACCTTTGCCATTCCGCTGGAAAACGCCGCGATGCTGGGGATGATCGTGACGCTGGCGATACGTTTAGCGGCGATACGCTGGCACCTGAAGCTGCCGACGTTTGCGCTGGATGAAACTTCAAGATAGGCGTCGTTTATAAGCCCGGTGACGCTTCGCTTACCGGGCCTACAATCCGCATTCAGGCTTAAATGCTGAACGAAGACCCACACCCGCAGGTGCTTGTTGCATTCGGGTTGGTCACCACAAAGCGTGAACCTTCCAGACCTTCGGTGTAGTCGACCGAACCACCTACCAGATACTGCAGGCTCATCGGGTCAACCACCAGCGCGACGCCCTGTTTCTCAATGGTCATATCGCCATCGTTAACCTGATCGTCAAAAGTAAAACCGTACTGGAAGCCGCTGCAGCCGCCACCGGTAATATAGACACGCAGTTTCAGATCCGGATTGTCTTCGTCGGCAATCAGGGTTTTCACTTTGTTGGCTGCTGCTTCGGTAAATTCCAGCGGCACAGCTACGTCATCACTCATCTTATGCTCCCATGAATACTGCTATTGGGTAAAATTCACCCAATTCTTTTCGTCATTATCTAATACCCTGGTAATTCATTCAAGTATTCTGCGCGGCGGCCCGCTCCGCCTCTTGTTTTGCCAGGGTACGCGCGAGGATGGTGGAGTATAGCGGTTTTCCACCCAGGAACTGGGCTAATAGTGTCGCCCCGAGACAGGTAATGATCATTGGCAAAATGAGCTGGTAATTGTCCGTCATCTCCAGCACCAGCACGATCCCGGTCAACGGCGCGCGCAGGGAGGCGGCCAGCAGCGCCCCCATTCCGGCTACCGCAAAGGTCCCTGCATCAAGGTGATAGGCGGGAAAGCCCGCTTGAGCCGCCATACCAAACGCGGTGCCCAACAAGGTTCCCAGCGCCAGCATCGGGGCGAATATCCCGCCGGGCGCGCCGGAGGAGAAGCACAGCACCGTCGTGATGACGCGGGAGATAAACATAAACAGCAGCAGACCCACGCTGAAGTTCCCCGCCGCCGCAATGGGGATCAGCCCGAAGCCGCCGCCCGCGGCATTTGGCTCGATAAACCCGAGCACGCCACAGATTCCGCCAAGCAGGCCGCCCATCAGCACCCATTTAGTCGTATTCCCACCGTGAATACGCTGGAACATATCCTGAGCGCGCAGGATAAAGGTGTTAAACAGCGGTCCCACCACGCCAAAAATCATGCCGAGGATCAGGTAAAGCCACAGGGTGTTAACCGGCGCGTTGGTCAGTTTACCCACCTCAATGACCGCCCCTTCGCCATTAAAGAGGCGAAACACGATGCTCGACATAATGACGCCGGTAAACACCGCTTTAATGGAGATCAGGTTGTAGCGAAACTGCGCGCGCATCTCTTCGATGATAAACAAAATGCCCGCCAGCGGCGCGTTAAAGGCCGCCGATAGCCCCGCCGCCGCACCGGTAGCCAGCAGCGTATGGCGCGCTTCGGCGCTGCGCATCCGAAACAGATCGCCCACCATGCGGCCGACGTTCCCGCCCAGCTGAACCGTGGGCCCTTCCCTGCCGAGCACCATTCCCGCACCCAGCGTACCCATGCCGCCGATAAATTTCACCGGAATGACTCGCCACCAGCGCACAGGACGCAGCTCCTCCAGCGCCCCTTCAATTTCCGGGATGCCGGACCCGCCCGCCTCCGGCGCGAATTTACGCACCAGAAAATACCCCACCATGGCGAACAGCGCCGACAGCCCGAACGCCGCAACCCAGACCAGCCATCGGCTGTCGGCGAAACCGGCCACGGTTCCCACTCGCCAGTTGAGTACGGCATTAACCGCTTTTTCAAACGCCACGCCCACCAGACCGGCGAGCGTTCCCACCACGGCAGCGGCCAGCAGGATCGCCAGCGGCGTTTTATCGCGATTGAGCAGCCGACGAATACTGATTCGATGCTGGGCGCGCGTAAACTGTTGTTCTTCAAAAGACGGAGAATCTGATTTCATGTCCTGTACTTATTCGTCATACAAAAGCCGCGTGGATTTTACCAGAGACTGCCCCACCGTCTCCTGAAAATTACTTAACAAATCTTAAAGCATTACCCGGCTAAAAATTTCATAACCTTCCCCGAATCACTTAGAATAGTGGGCTTAATCATTTTATACGAACCAGGAACGACGCCATGAGCAAGTCTGAAAACCTCTACAGTGCAGCCCGCGAGCTTATTCCGGGTGGCGTGAACTCACCTGTGCGCGCCTTTACCGGCGTGGGCGGCACGCCGCTGTTTATCGAACGTGCTGACGGCGCGTATCTGTATGATGTCGATGGCAAAGCCTATATCGATTACGTCGGCTCCTGGGGCCCGATGGTGCTGGGTCACAACCACCCGGCCATTCGTAACGCGGTAATTGAAGCCGCCCAGCGCGGCCTGAGCTTCGGTGCGCCTACCGAAATGGAAGTGAAGATGGCGGAACTGGTCACCGAGCTGGTCCCGACCATGGACATGGTGCGCATGGTGAACTCCGGTACCGAAGCCACCATGAGCGCCATCCGCCTGGCGCGCGGTTTTACCGGCCGCGATAAAATCATCAAGTTCGAAGGCTGCTACCACGGCCACGCGGACTGCCTGCTGGTGAAAGCAGGTTCCGGCGCGCTGACGCTCGGCCAGCCAAACTCGCCTGGCGTACCTGCGGATTTCGCGAAGCATACCCTGACCTGTACCTACAACGATCTGAACACCGTTCGCGCGGCGTTCGAGCAGTATCCGCAGGAGATCGCCTGCATCATCGTTGAGCCGGTTGCGGGCAACATGAACTGTATCCCACCGCAGCCTGACTTCCTGCCGGGCCTGCGCGCCCTGTGCGATGAGTTCGGCGCGCTGCTGATCATCGACGAAGTGATGACCGGCTTCCGCGTGGCGCTGGCGGGCGCCCAGTCTTATTACGGCGTGGAGCCGGACCTCACCTGCCTGGGTAAAATCATCGGCGGCGGCATGCCGGTCGGCGCGTTCGGTGGTCGTAAGGACGTCATGGAAGCG
The DNA here is from genome assembly GCF_003331015.1 of Enterobacter sp. GER_MD16_1505_Eko_090. Lineage (NCBI taxonomy): Bacteria > Pseudomonadati > Pseudomonadota > Gammaproteobacteria > Enterobacterales > Enterobacteriaceae > Enterobacter > Enterobacter sp. GER_MD16_1505_Eko_090. Next base: position 47,360 of record NZ_PUQF01000002.1, read on the forward strand.
CTGGCACCAACCGGCCCGGTTTACCAGGCGGGCACGCTCTCCGGTAACCCTATCGCCATGGCGGCGGGCTTTGCCTGCCTGACCGAAGTGGCTCAGCCAGGTATTCACGAAACCCTGACCGACCGGACCACGCAGCTGGCAAACGGCCTGCTGGAAGCGGCAGAAGAGGCCGGCATTCCGCTGGTGGTTAACCACGTAGGCGGGATGTTCGGGATTTTCTTCACCGAGGCGAAAACCGTGACCCGCTATCAGGACGTGGTGAAGTGCGACGTTGAACGCTTCAAGCGCTTCTTCCACCTGATGCTGGAAGAAGGCGTGTACCTGGCACCGTCCGCATTCGAGGCGGGCTTTATGTCCGTGGCGCACAGCGAAGAAGATATCAATAACACCATTGACGCGGCGCGTAAGGTGTTTGCCAAGCTCTAAGGGCATTGCCGGGTGGCGCTAACGCTTACCCGGCCTACGGTGTTCTCCCTCTCCCCGTGGGAGAGGGAATAAGGCCGCATCTGATTACCGACTCTGCTTTCTCAACAGATAAATAAAATACGGCGCACCAATAAAGGTCGACAGCAGCCCCGCCGGGATCTGATACGGGAACAGCACCATTCTTCCGCACCAGTCTGCAAACACCAGCATCACGCCGCCCGTGAGGGCCGACATGACAATATGCGGCATCGTCCGGCGGAACCCCATCATTCTGGCGATATGCGGCGCCATTAACCCCACAAAACTCAGCGGGCCAATCGTCATGGTGGCCGTCGCCGTCAGGCACGCGGCGAGCAGCAGCAGCGCTACACGTGCTGGCGTCAGCGCCATTCCCACCGCACGTGCGGTTTCACCGCCGAGCGGCAGAATAGTCAGCCAGCGTCGGCACAGCGGCACCATCGCCAGCAGCACGACCATCACGATCCCGGACCCGATCGCCTGGCTGCCGGTCGCGCCGTACGTTGAGCCGGATATCCAGGTCAGGATCTTCGCCATACGCGGATCGCCGCTTGCCTGCAGCATCATCAGCAGCATGGTGAACGCGGTGCTGAGCGCCATCCCGGCCAGCAGCATACGGTGCGGTGAAAACCCGCCGCGACCAGCGGCAATCAGGATAATCAGCAGCGTAACGGCCGCACCGAGACTGCCGGCAGGCATCAGCCAGCCAAACGCATTGCCCGGCACAAAGAACAGCATCAGCACCACGCCAAAGGCGGCGCCAGAGCTGATCCCAAGCACTTCCGGGCTCGCCATCGGGTTGCCGGTCAGACGCTGAATAATGCACCCCGCCACCGCCAGCATTACCCCTGCGATCAGCGCAGCAAAGATACGCGGCCAGCGCCACTGCAGCAGATCGTTGAGTAAATCGCCCGTTGCCCAGTGCCAGCCTGCGGCATCGCGACCGAATGAGAGCGCCGCGAACGAGGCAATAATCAGCACCGCCAGCCCGGCAAGGCTAAACCACAGTACCGACTGACGTTCAGCATGGACTTTATCGCCCGCATCCATCGCCGGTGCGCTCATGCTGCGCAGACGCGGCAGCAGCCAAAGCAGCAGCGGCGCACCGATAAGCGCCGTGACCGAGCCGGTAGAGACTTCCCGCCACACCCGCGCCAGCCAGAGAATAAGCTGATCGGAAAGCCAAAGGATCAACGCCCCAATCAGCGAGGCCAGCAGCAGACGCGCCAGCAAACGGCGCGCCCCAAGCATTTTCGCCAGCAGCGGCGCAAACAGGCCGATAAACCCGATGATGCCAACCGCATTCACCAGCAGGGCGCTCAATACAATCGCCAGCGTCAGCGCCGCCAGGCGAGCCAGCGACAGCGCCAGCCCCAGGTTACGCGCCACGCCATCATCCAGTCCCATCAGCGTCAGGGGACGCAGGAGCAGCAGCGTCAGCACGACACCGCCAGCCAGCTGCGGCCACAGGCGCAGCACAACGCTCCAGTCGGTTTGGGTGAGCGTACCGGTACTCCACAGGAACATGCTTTGCAGGCGATCGTGGTGGAAAAGCACCAGCAGCTGGTTAATCGCGCCACAGTAGAGGCTCACCACCAGTCCGGCCAGAATGAGCGTCACAGGGGAAAGGCGTTTGCCCCAGGCCACGCCAAAGACCAGTGCGCCCACTACGCACGCCCCCGCGAGTGCCGCAAACTGCGAGGTTAACGCTCCCGGCAGCGCCCACAGCGTGGTGATAGTGATCCCAAGCTGTGCGCCGGTCGCGACGCCGAGCGTGGTTGGCTCCGCCAGCGGGTTACGTAACACCTGCTGGAACAGCACGCCCACCAGCCCTAAGCCGGCACCGACTAAAAGGGAGATTGCCAGACGCGGCAGCAGGCTGTAGTGGAACAGCATCTGCTGAATATTGTCGATATCCGGCGAGGCCAGCGCGGCTCCCCATTGCGCGCGCGGTAACGCGGCAGAGAGGTTGAACCCGGTTAACGCCAGCGCGGCAAGAAAAATCAGCATCAGCAGAAGCGCCGGGAAACGGGCAATACGCGTACTCATGCTTTACCTCCCAGGGCGTTATCCAGCACGCGGGCAAAATGCATCGCCGACAGCGTCGCGCCGTAGAACCAGACCGCCGGAGCGCGCTGGAAGCGCCGCTCGCGCACAAACGGCATCGCCTGCCAGAGCGGAGTCGCCATCAGGGTTTGCATGTCGCGCTCGTTGCCGTGATCGAAGCACAGCACATCCACATCGCGAAACGCCGCGAGGCGATCGATACCCACAGCGGTACTGCCCCAGAACGTCATCTCCCCTTCCCAGGCGTTGCGAATGCCGAAGCTGTCCAGCACCTCCTGGAACAGGCAGTTTTTACCAAAGACCAGCATATGGCGGGCATCCAGCAGCGTCACCATCAGCAGCGGACGATCGCCCCGGTGAGCAAAACGCGGCTTCAGGGAGTCGATCAGGGCATCAAATTCGTCGAGATGCCGTTTGGCCTCCGCTTCCCGGTTAAGGAAATGCGCCATCTCGCCAATCGAATTTTTCGCTACGGCCAGCGGTTTTTTACCGTCGCTGAAAGCGAATCCGCGCCCGGGCGCAATGCGCGCCATCACCTCTTCTGACGGACCGTAGCCCGCGGACCAGAACAGGAACGAAGGTTTCATCTGGGTGAGCAGCTCGAGGTTTGGCTCCGTACGCAGGCCGACGTCGATCACCGAGTCCGGCAGCTTCGGCTCATTCACCCAAAGGTTATAGTTGGGAATGTCCGCGACGCCGTAGGGCGTAACGCCGAGCGCCATCATCAGCTCGACCGGCAACCACTCCAGCGCCACTATGCGGTGCGGATCGACGGCGGCGGCACGCGCCGTATTCATTTTTAACAGCAGCGGTGAGAGGGCCATCGCCGTCAGCAGGCGACGGCGGCTAATGCGCATGTTGTCCAGCATCAGTACACGAAGCTCACCGGTGCAGCCCCGGCCGGGTGAGGCAGAATACCCATCGGAATACCATAAATCTGTTCCAGCGTTTCGCTGCGCATCAGCTCGGACGGCGTTCCCTGCGCAATCATTTCGCCGCCGCGCAGCGCAACAAGGTAATCGCAGTAGCGTGCCGCCATGTTGATATCATGCAGCACCGCAATCACCGTCAGACCGCGCTGCTGGCTTAAGCGGTGCACCAGCGCCAGAACATCGACCTGATGGGCGATATCAAGTGCGGAGGTGGGTTCGTCGAGGAGCAGGCAGCGGCTGTCCTGGGCCACCAGCATTGCAATCCACGCGCGCTGGCGTTCACCGCCGGACAGGCTATCCACCAGACGGTGCGCCAGCGGCTTAAGCCCGACCAGCGCAATCGCCTCTTCCACTTTCTCTCTGTCGGCCACGCCAAAGCGTCCAAGCGCGCCATGCCACGGATAACGCCCAATCGCCACCAGCTCTCGCACCGTCATCCCCTCCGCCTGCGGCAGCTGCTGCGGCAGATACGCCACTTTGCGGGCAAAGGCTTTACTGCTCCAGCTCTCCAGCGGTTGGTCATCCAGCAGAATGTCGCCTTCTGACGGCGGCTGATGTCGTCCCAGCATCTTGAGCACCGTGGACTTACCGGAACCGTTGTGACCAATCAGGCCAGTGACTTTACCTGCGGGAAACGTCAAAGAGAGCGGATGCAGCAAGGTGCGCCCGGGTACGCGAAAGGAGAGATGGTTGAGCGTAAAGGTGGTGTCGGGTTGCGTTTGATTATCCTGCATATCAGCCAACTTAAATAAAAAGGGCACGGCGAACCGTGCCCGAAGAGAGATTAGAAGCGGAAGGTCGCGGTAGCAACAACCTGACGTCCTGCTCCCCAGTAGCAGGCATATTCGCTGTAGCAGCTGGAGACGTATTCGCGATCGAAGATGTTGTTCACGTTGACGCCGACAGAAGAGCCGGGAAGTCCAAAGCGTGCCAGATCGTATTTCACGGTGGCATCCGCCAGGGCATAGCCCGCGACGTTGAATGACTGGTAGGCTTTTGGCGACGAGGCAGAGTAATAGGACACGGTGTTACCAATGTAACGGGTGCCAGCCCCTACCGTCAGACCGCTCAACGCCGTCTCGTGGAAGGTATAATCTGCCCACAGAGACGCCATATTGCGCGGCACTTCCGCCGGACGACGGCCTTCATACCAGGTATCGTGTGTGTATTTCGCATCAGTAAAGCTATAGGAAGCCGTCACGTTCACGTTGGCAGAGACGGCAGCTTTCGCTTCCAGTTCGAAACCGCGAGAGCGAATTTCACCGCCCTGCACGCTAAAGCCGCTGGTCGGGTTCGCCGGATCGGCCGTCAGGTTGTTGTTTTTGGTTAACTGATAAACAGCAGCCGTGACCACAACAGGCAGGTCTTTCGGTACGTACTTCACGCCCGCTTCATACTGCTTGCCGCGTGCAGGATCGAACGGTTTGCCGCCCTGAGTGGTACCTGAAATCGGTTCGAACGATTCGCTATAGCTGAAATAAGGCGTGATGCCGTTGTCGAACAGGTAGTTAATCCCGCCGCGCCACGTGAATGCCTGATCGTTGATTTCCGCGGTAGTACCGGTTGTACGCGTCAGTGCTGAGGTTTTCGCAAAGTCATAGCGGCCACCCATTGTGAGTACCCACTTATCCCATTCAGCCTGATCCTGCGCATAAAGGCCGGTTTGTTCCTGACGGTTGAGCACTTTGTAAAGGTAGTAAACGTCGACATTTGGATTGCCGTACGCAGGCTTCGTCATACTGATGGGATCGGCCGTGCCGTAGTCAGCATCAATATCATTACGCATGCGGAGGTAATCAACGCCCGTCAACAGGGTATGATCCACTGCACCCGTCGCGAATTTGGACTGAAGCTGAGTATCAACGGTAAACGAGTTGAGGTCCTCATCGGAGCGCACATACGCGCGGCTGATCTGAGCCGGTGCAATATAGCCGTTACCGTAGACGGAACGGTAAAGCGTATTGATTTTGGTGTAACGCAGGTTTTGACGCACGGTAAAGGTGTCATCAAACTGATGCGAGAAGCTGTAACCCACCATTTTCTGACGACGGGAGATCTTGTTATCTTCTTCACCTTCGTTGAAATCGGTCGGCAGCTTGTGTGCTTTGCCGTTGGCATCGTAGTAAGGCACAACGGTACCTTCCCGCGGCAGCCAGCCGTAATAGCCTGCATCCGGATCGCTCTGGAAGTTGCTCAGGAAAGTAAAATCGGTTTTATCGTCAGGACGCCAGCTGAAAGCAGGTGCAATGGCGTAGCGGGAAGATTTCACCATCTCCTGCTGCGCATTTTCGCTGCGCCCCAGACCGGTCAGACGGTATGACCACACGCCGTCATCATCAATCGCATCGCTGAAATCAAACCCGGTCTGCCACAGGTTATCGGTACCCATTTTGAACTGAATTTCTTTCAGTGGCTCGGTGGTTGGGCGCTTGCTGACCATGCTGACCACGCCGCCCGGGTGGCTTTTACCGTACAGAACGGACGTTGGGCCACGCAGCAGCTCGACGCGCTCAAGGAAATACGGATCCATGGACGCTTCAGAATAGTTATCTCCCTGCAGCTTCATCCCGTCCAGATACTGGTTAGTATTCACGGTACTGGAAGTGGTGAACCCACGAATAGAAACAACATCATACGTTGTAGACGCCCCGCGTGTTGCGAACACGCTCGGCGTATAGGCCAGCGCCTGTTTAACCGTCCCCGGCTGCTTCATGTCCATCTCTTCACGGGTGACGACAGAAATAGACTGCGGGGTTTTCTCAATCGGGGTATCGGTCTTGGTCGCGGTGGCGGTGCGTTTAGCCGCAATCGTGGGTGCCGGTCCCCAGGCACTTTCCTGTGCCGCAGGTGCTGCGGTTACCGTAATGGTTTCTTCTTTTTTCGGGGTTTCGGCAGCATGTGTATAAGCCGACATGCCGGCAACCGCTGTGGCGACGACGACCGCGATTTTACGCAGCGACGTATTGATTGGCTGAGCAGTATTGGAAAGCGCCATGGTGTATCTCTGATGGAAAAGTGAATGATAACGTAAACGAGAATTATTATTATGACCGCAGCATAATAGGCGAAACGCTGACTGCATAGCAAGCAGTAAGCGGCCCTACGAGAATTAAGGGTTTAAGAAATAACCAGGAGAGAACGAAGGGTTAATCAATATTAAAAAGAGGGTTAAAAAAAGGGGGGGAATGGGTAAAAAAATCCCCCCTTGCGGGGGGACCTTACGCGGTTAGTTACCGCCGAACATATCTTTAATCCAGCCTGCGACACCATCGCTGTCTTTCTTCTCGTTCTGCTGCTGCGGCTGTTGCTGCTGCGGCTGCTGTGGCTGAGAAGACTGCTCAAACGGGTTACCCGTTGGCTGTTCTGGCTGGCTTTGCTGGCACAGGGAATCCGGGTTGGTTGTCCAGACCGGCAGAGTACGCATTCCGCCGCCGCAGACGAAGTTACCGGAGCTGTCCACGCCCATATCGACGATATCTTCCGGCGCAACCAGGTTCAGCGGCACCGGGGACTGATTCGCCAGATAGCGCTGGTAAATCGACATCGCCCCGCTAGCGCCGTACAGTTTCGTCGGCTGGTTGTTGTCGCGGCCTACCCAGGTGATCACCACTTCACGACCATCAATACCGGCAAACCAGGTGTCAACGTTGTTGTTGGTGGTCCCGGTTTTACCCGCCAGATGCAGGCCCGGATACTTCGCTCCCAGCTGACGGCCGGTACCGCGCTGCACCACCTGCTGCATCGTCCACAGCGTCATATAGGCTGCCTGCGCAGGAACGGCACGTTCCGCCTGCGGGAAGCTCTGATACAGCACGGAGCCATCTTCAGCAATCACCGAACGCAGGGCGGAGAGCGGCGCGCGGTTACCGCCGCTGGCGATCGTCTGGAACGCCTGCGCCACTTCGATCGGCGTCAGGTTGAGCGCCCCCAGGATCATCGCCGGGACCGGGTGCAGCTGATCTTTCGCCACGCCCAGCTTCTGCCAGGTATCGACAATCGCTGGCAGACCCAGCGACATGCCCAGGTTCACCGTCGGCACGTTCATGGAGCGCGTCAACGCATCCACCAGCATCACCTGACCGCTAAACTGCTTGTCGTCGTTCTGCGGTGACCACACCTGGCCGTTAGGCTGGCGCAGGGAGATCGGCGCATCCGCAATCCAGGTATTCAGACGATACTGGTTTGGCTGACTCAGGGCAGTGAGATAGGTCGCCGGTTTTGCCAGAGAGCCGATCGAGCGACGCGCCTGCATGGCACGGTTATAGCCAGCAAACTGCGGCTCGGCACCGCCCACCATCGCACGAACTTCGCCGGAGTTACGGTCAACCACCACCATCGCGGTTTCAAGATCGGAGAGCTTACGCTGTTTCTTCAGCGCCGGAATGCCTTCCACCGCCGCTTTTTCTGCCGCATCCTGCGCCACGGAGTCAAAGGTCGTAAAGATCTTCACGCCGGAGAGATCTTTCACTTTATCACCCAGCTTGCTCTGCAGCTCCTGACGCACCAGCTGCATAAACGCAGGCTGAGGCGAGATCACCCCACCGCGCGGCTGCACGCCAAGCGGACGTGCGCTCAGCATGTCGTACAGCTCCTGGTCAATCACCTGCTGTTGTTGCAGCAGACGCAGCACCAGGTTACGACGCTCCAGGGCCAGTTTCGGGTTACGCCACGGGTTATAAATGGACGCCCCTTTCACCATGCCCACCAGCAGCGCCTGTTGATCCAGGCTCAGCTCTTCCACCGGACGACCAAAGTAGTACAGACTCGCCAGCGGGAAGCCGCGGATTTCGTTATCGCCGCTCTGACCGAGATACACCTCGTTCATATACAGCTCAAGGATACGATCCTTGCTGTAGCGCGCATCCATCAGCACGGCCATATACGCTTCGTTCGCTTTACGCCAGTAAGAGCGCTCGCTGGAGAGGAACAGGTTCTTCACCAGCTGCTGGGTCAGCGTACTTGCCCCCTGCACGGTACGGCCCGCGGTCAGGTTAGCCAGGACCGCACGGCCAATCGAGTAGAGGCTGATGCCGTCATGCTCGTAGAAGTGGCGGTCTTCGGTTGCCAGCAGGGTATCAACCAGCAGATCCGGGAAGCCGTTACGCGCCACGAACAGACGCTGTTCGCCGTTCGCCGACGAGAGCATGGTGATCAGGCGGGGATCGAGACGGAAGAAACCGAACTGACGGTTGTTATCCATGTTCTCGATGGTATCCAGACGATCGCCGTCAAAGGTCAGACGCGCGCGCACCTGCCCCTCTTTGCTGTCCGGGAAATCAAACGGACGGCGGATCATCTCAATGCTGTTGGCCTGCACGGTAAATTCGCCAGGGCGCGTCATTTTTGACACCTGACGATACTGGGTGGCTTCCAGCAGTTTTACCATTTCGTTTTTCGTGATGGACATATCTGGCTCAAGGTTCACCATACGGCCATACACGGCCGCAGGTAACTGCCAGACTTTACCGTCGATACGGCTGCGGATCTTCTGATCCAGATAGACGCCGTAAATTGCCATCAGCACAACAAAAACAATAAAGAGCTTCAGCAGCAGCCAGAACCAGCCGCGTTTGCCCCGAGGCTTGCGCCCTTTGCCTTTCCCTTTACGCGGCATCGGTTCTTCATCCTCATCATCGTCTTCATAGTCATCGTCATAGTCCTCATCTCTGAGGCGACGACGGCTTACCTTTTCTTTCGCCGGACGCGTTGGTCTTCCCTTACGTCCTATTGGCTCGCGGTCATTCCCCGCCATGCTTTTTCTCCGCAACTTTCAGGCGCAAAGGCCCGATTCTCTTTTCTTCCACCGGTCTGTGAAAGAAGAAATCTCTCAAAATTAGTTCTCCCTCTCCCTGTGGGAGAGGGCCGGGGTGAGGACATCAGGCCGCACATCCCTATCAGGAATACTTCTTCGTCCGCTTCGTCGGCGCCGTATTCGCCGGATCGTCCGGCCAGACGTGTTTGGGGTACCGCCCTTTCATCTCTTTTTGCACGTCACGGTAGCTCCCCGCCCAGAACGCCCCCAAATCGCGAGTGATCTGCAAGGGTCGATGCGCAGGCGACAGCAGTTCAAGCACCAACGGCACGCGCCCTTCAGCGATAGACGGCGTGGTTGCCTCACCAAACATCTCCTGCATTCGAACCGCCAGCGCCGGCGGATTATCCTCATGATAACGGATGGCAATCCGGCTTCCGGTCGGCACAGTGTAATGCCCTGGCAGTTCACTATCCAGACGTTGACGCAATGACCAGTCCAGTAAATTCTGTAACGCGACCTTAACATCAAGCGCTTTCAGCGCCCGCAGGGAGTGTACGCCGCTCATCTGCGGCAGTAGCCAGGTCTCCAGCGACGCGAGTAACGTTTCGTCATCCACCGCTGGCCAGGCGTACTCCGGCAACCAGCGAGCGGCGCAGTGCAGGCGAATGCGGTACTGCTCAGCCTCCGGTGTCCAGTTCAGCACGCTCAGCCCTTTTTCCCAAATGCCGTTCAGCATAGCCTGATGGAGCTCGTCTTCCGACGGCTTCGCCAGCGGCTTCGTTCCGAGTGTCAGTTTGCCAATCTGGCTGCGACGAAACGCCTTCAGCGTGCCCTGGGCGTCATCCCACTCGACGATGTCCGATTGCTGGAGCAGATGCGGACAGGTACGGGTCAGGGCGTCAATATCGACGGCAATCGCCTGCAGGATACGCGCATCCGGGGAGTTGCTCCCCTGCAGCAGGAGCGGCGCAATCAGCCACTCATGACGCGTCAGGGCATCATCGCTGTCCAGCATCGCCCCCATACCGTTTGCCAGCTGGTAGCGACCGTCCAGCCCGCGCCGACGCGCAATCCGGTCCGGAAACGCCTGCGCTAACAGCCGGGAGAGGCTCTCACTGTCTGGCACGCCGCCGCGGCTGTTAAGCCGCTTACAGAGCTGCTGGGCCCGCTGCTGCCAGTTCCCCTGATTGCGCGAAAACGCCTGCCCCAGATCGCTGCTGCCTCCGCGCGGCGGCTCCTCAAGGATAGCCGCCAGTTTGGCCGCCGTGGCAATCTCATCCTCCCCCTGCGCGGCCACCAGCATCGCGGCCAGACGCGGATCGTTGCCCAGTGCCGCCATTTTCTGGCCGCGTACCGTCAGACGTTCGCCTTCCAGCGCACCAAGCTGGGTCAACAGGTTGCGCGCAGCGGTGAGGTTCACGGCTGGCGGGGAATCAAGCCAGGTAAGCTGTCCAGGATCCGGGCAGCCCCACTGCAGCAGATCCATCACCAGGCCAGACAAATCGCTTTGTAAAATTTCCGGTGTGCTTTGCTGCGTCGCGCGTTCCGCCTGCTCTGCGCTGGTCAAATGCAGGCAGATACCCGGCTCAAGTCGCCCCGCGCGGCCCGCGCGCTGCACCATTGATGCCTGGCTGATGCGCTGCGTCAGGAGTTTAGTCAACCCGGTGCGCGGGTCAAAGCTTGCCACCCTCTCCTGCGCGCTATCAACCACCAGGCGAATACCTTCGATGGTCAAACTGGTTTCAGCAATATTGGTTGCCAGTACCACCTTGCGCTGTCCAACCGGGGCAGGAAGGATAGCTTTACGCTGCTCCTGCAGCGACAGCGCGCCGTAGAGCGGGCAGAGCAGTACATCACCGCCTACGCGAGAGGAAAGCTGCTCCTGCACGCGCTGGATCTCCCCGACGCCCGGCAAAAACAGCAGCAGCGAGCCGGGTTCCTGACGCAGCAGTTCTGCGGTGGCAATGGCGACCGCTTCGTCAAAACGCTGATGGGAGGGAAGCGGTTGATAGCGGCGTTCAACAGGAAACGCCCGCCCTTCAGAGCTGATGACAGGCGCATCGGGTAGCGCCTGCCGTAGCCGCGCATTGTCCAGCGTGGCCGACATTATCAGCAGCCGGAGATCGTCACGCAGTCCCTGCTGAACGTCCAGCAACAGCGCGAGGGCCAGATCCGCCTGCAGGCTGCGCTCGTGAAATTCATCCAGGATCACCAGCCCGACGCCGGTCAGCTCCGGATCGTTTTGCAGCATGCGGGTGAGAATGCCCTCGGTGACCACCTCAAGGCGCGTGGTCGGACCCACGCAGGTCTCGGCGCGCATCCTGTACCCTACCGTTTCGCCCGGTTTTTCATTCAGCAGTTCCGCGAGGCGCTGCGCTACGTTGCGCGCGGCCAGCCTGCGCGGCTCCAGCAGGATAATTTTCCCGCTGATGTTCCCCTCTTTCAGAATCTGCAGCGGCAGCCAGGTGGACTTACCCGCCCCCGTCGGGGCATTCAGCAAAACCTGCGGGGAATGGCGTAAGGCAGCGAGAAGGTCAGGAAGAACAACGGCGACCGGCAATGAGGACACTAACAGCTCCAGAGGGTTAACATTCGTCGGCGTACATTGTAGCATCGGCGCATATCATTACCGAGTCCTCCGTATGCCTGAGTCGAAACGGCTGTTTTTTGCCATTGAATTGCCCCCCCCCTTACAGCGTCAAATTGTTCGCTGGCGCGCTGACCACTTCTCGCCGGAGGCCGGTCGCCCTGTCGCGGCGGCCAACCTGCACCTGACGCTGGCCTTTTTGGGCGACGTCAGTGCCGAAAAACAGCGGGCGCTAGCCGCCATGGCAGGACGTATTGCCCAGCCGGAATTTACGCTGCACCTCGACGACGCGGGCCAGTGGCTGCGTTCGCGCGTGGTCTGGCTGGGTACGCGACAGCCTCCGCGCGGATTATTACAGCTGGCGAACATGCTGCGCGCGCAGGCGGCGCGCAGCGGCTGTTATCAAAGCCCACAGCCGTTTCATCCGCACATCACCCTGCTGCGCGATGCCGGTCAGGCCGTTGCCATCCCGCCGCCGGGTTTTCACTGGGCCTTTCAGGTCAACACATTCGCGCTTTATGAATCCGTCTTTATTCAGGGACGCACCCGCTATACGCCGCTACAGCGCTGGACGCTGGGCGACACCGAAAGGAATTCTGATGAAGTTTAGTCCTCCCCTGCAGCACGCTACGCTTGTCCAACGCTACAAACGCTTCCTCGCCGATGTGATCACGCCAGAAGGCGAACAGCTCACCCTGCACTGCCCCAATACCGGTGCCATGACGGGCTGTGCGACGCCGGGCGACAGGGTCTGGTATTCCACATCAGAAAATACTAAACGCAAATATGCTCATACCTGGGAAATGACCGAAACCCAAAACGGGGCATTTATTTGCGTTAATACCCTGCGCGCCAATCAGTTAGTTAAGGAAGCGCTGACCCATGGCGTTATTCCCGAACTGGTTGGTTATGGCACGCATAAAAGCGAAGTGAAATATGGCGATGAAGGCAGCAGAATTGACTTCATGTTACAGGCGGAAGACAGGCCGGAGTGCTATATTGAAGTAAAATCAGTGACGTTAGCGGAACAGGAAAATGGCTACTTCCCGGATGCGGTAACGCTACGTGGCCAGAAGCATCTGCGAGAGCTAATGAGTGTTGCGGCGGCGGGCAAACGCGCCGTATTGCTGTTTGCGGTATTGCATTCAGCCATTGAACGTTTCTCCCCTGCCCGCCATATTGATCCTAAATACGCGCAATTGTTGAATGAGGCACAAAAGCAGGGGGTAGAGGTTTTCGCTTATAAAGCGGAACTTTCTGCCGATAATATGACTCTGAGATCCTCTCTTCCCATTGTCTTATAAGGGATTAGACGATTGACTATTAAGTGTTCTGGCCGCGTGCGCAAATACGCTTTTCCTCACAGGCTTGTCAAGTGTTACGTTTAGATAATTGCCATACGGAAAAGCATCTGCTATTTATAGCGACCTGATTTTTCCCCCAACACGGGGATCGATAGTGCGTGTTAAGGAGAAGCAACATGCAAGAAGGGCAAAACCGTAAAACATCGTCCCTGAGTATTCTCGCCATCGCTGGGGTGGAGCCGTATCAAGAGAAACCGGGCGAAGAGTATATGAACGAAGCCCAGCTGTCGCACTTCAAGCGTATTCTTGAAGCATGGCGTAATCAACTCAGGGATGAAGTCGATCGCACCGTTACTCATATGCAGGATGAAGCTGCTAACTTCCCGGATCCGGTAGACCGTGCCGCTCAGGAAGAAGAGTTCAGCCTCGAACTGCGTAACCGTGACCGCGAACGCAAACTGATCAAAAAGATCGAGAAAACGCTGAAAAAAGTCGAAGACGAAGATTTTGGCTACTGCGAATCCTGCGGTGTTGAAATTGGCATTCGTCGCCTGGAAGCGCGTCCAACCGCCGATCTGTGCATCGACTGCAAAACGCTGGCCGAAATCCGCGAAAAACAGATGGCCGGTTAACACCAGCGCTGTTTACACACTCCAAAGGCGGGAGTCTCTCCCGCCTTGTTACTGTTGATATGTCTGAATCACACTATATTGGGCGCTTCGCGCCATCTCCTTCCGGTGAATTACACTTCGGCTCATTAATTGCCGCGCTCGGCAGCTACCTGCAGGCTCGCGCCCGTCAGGGAAAATGGCTCGTCCGCATTGAAGATATTGACCCTCCGCGTGAAGTTCCCGGTGCAGCAGAGACAATTCTGCGTCAGCTGGAACATTACGGTCTTCACTGGGATGACGAGGTTCAGTGGCAGTCGACACGTCACGAGGCGTATCGGGAACGTCTGGCCTGGCTTCGCGCTCAGGGGCTTTCCTATAACTGCACCTGCACCCGCGCGCGTATCCAGAGCGCAGGCGGCGTCTATGACGGCCACTGCCGCACGTTGAACAACGGTCCTGAAAATGCCGCCGTGCGAATACTGCAGCGCTCGCCGGTGACGCACTTTAACGATTTACTCTCCGGTGAGATTCATGCCGATGAACGTCTGGCGCGTGAGGATTTTATTATTCACCGTCGCGATGGCCTGTTCGCCTACAACCTGGCCGTGGTGGTGGACGATCATTTCCAGGGCGTGACGGAAATTGTGCGCGGGGCGGATCTGGTCGAGCCGACCGTACGGCAAATCTCGCTGTATCACCAGTTTGGCTGGACGGCACCGGACTATATTCATCTGCCGCTGGCGGTTAATGCGCAGGGCTTAAAATTATCAAAGCAGAACCACGCCCCGGCCCTGCCAGACGGCGATCCGCGTCCTGTTTTGATCGACGCGCTGCGTTTTCTCAACCAGAATGTAACCAACGAATGGCAGGATCTGCGTATTGACGAACTGCTGAAAATGGCCATCGCCAACTGGACGCTCAGGGCTGTGCCAAAAATCCAGCATTCTCAAATGCGTTGCGCTGAGCTATGATTAGCCGCTTTTTTCATAACAAAACACACTACGAGGTGTACCATTTTTACCCGAGTCGCTAATTTTTGCCGTAAAGTGCTAAGCCGCGAAGAGAGCATGGCGAATGATGCTATTGCACAGCCACACATGTCGGTTATTCCGCGTGAGCAGCACTCTATTTCCCGCAAAGATATCAGTGAAAATGCCCTCAAGGTACTCTATCGTCTGAATAAAGCGGGCTACGAGGCCTATCTCGTCGGCGGTGGGGTGCGTGATTTACTGCTGGGCAAAAAACCGAAAGATTTCGACGTGACGACCAGCGCCACGCCTGAGCAGGTGCGCAAATTATTCCGCAACTGTCGTCTCGTTGGCCGCCGCTTCCGTCTGGCTCACGTGATGTTTGGGCCGGAAATTATCGAAGTGGCGACCTTCCGCGGCCACCACGAAGCGGGCGCATCCGATCGCACCACGTCGCAGCGCGGCCAGAACGGTATGCTGCTGCGCGACAACATCTTCGGCTCTATTGAAGAAGATGCCCAGCGTCGCGACTTCACCATCAACAGCCTCTATTACAGCGTGGCGGATTTCACCGTGCGCGATTACGTCGGCGGCATGCAGGACCTGAAAGAAGGTCTGATCCGCCTGATCGGCACGCGGGAAACGCGCTACCGTGAAGATCCCGTGCGTATGCTGCGCGCCGTGCGTTTCGCCGCCAAGCTCAATATGCGCATCAGCCCGGAAACGGCCGAGCCGATCCCGCGTCTGGCGACGCTGATTAACGACGTGCCGCCTGCTCGCCTGTTCGAAGAGGCGCTGAAGCTGCTGCAGGCCGGCCACGGTTTTGAAACCTATAATCTTCTGCGCGAATACAACCTGTTCCAGCCGCTGTTCCCGACCATTACCCGCTACTTCACCGAAAACGGTGACAGCCCAATGGAGCGGATGATTGCGCAGGTGCTGAAGAATACCGATACCCGCATTCGCAACGACATGCGCGTGAACCCGGCGTTCCTGTTTGCCGCGATGTTCTGGTATCCGCTGCTGGAAACGGCCCAGCGCATTACCCAGGAGAGCGGGCTCGCCTATTACGATGCGTTCGCGCTGGCCGCCAACGACGTGCTGGACGAAGGCTGCCGCACGCTCGCCATTCCGAAACGTATTACCACTCTGGTGCGCGACATCTGGCAGCTTCAGCTGCGCATGTCACGTCGTCAGGGCAAACGCGCCTGGAAGCTGATGGAGCATCCTAAGTTCCGTGCCGCCTTCGATCTCCTGTCGCTGCGCGCTGAAATTGAACGCAACCAGGAGCTGCAGCGTCTGGCGCAGTGGTGGGCTGAATTCCAGGTCTCCGCCCCGCCAGAGCAGAAAGATATGCTGACCGGGCTGGATGAAGAGCCGGAACCGCGTCGCCGTCATCGTCGCCCGCGCAAACGCGCGCCGCGTCGTGAAGGGACAGCATGACCCTCGCGTATATCGCCATCGGCAGCAATTTAGCCTCACCGCTGGAGCAGGTGAATGCTGCCGTAGAGGCGCTGGGTGAGATCCCGCAAAGCCGCATCGTGGCGGTCTCCTCGTTCTATCGCACCCCGCCGCTGGGGCCGCAGGATCAGCCAGACTACCTCAACGCCGCCGTGGTTCTTGAGACTGAGCTGGGTCCCGAAGCGCTGCTGGACAATACCCAGCGTATTGAGCTTCAGCAGGGCCGCGTACGCAAAGCCGAACGCTGGGGGCCGCGCACGCTTGATCTCGATATTATGCTGTTCGGCCATGAGGTGATTAACACTGAACGCCTCACCGTACCGCATTACGACATGAAAAATCGCGGGTTTATGCTCTGGCCGCTGTATGAAGTTGCCCCTTCCCTTACCTTTCCTGACGGGCTCTCGCTAAAGGCCGTTCTCAACAGTCTCGGTGCGGAGAAACCCGCCCGCTGGTAAGGCTGTTTTTTTAGCGATTAACCATAAAATATTTATGGTTAATCGTTTACCTAAAATCATTGTTCCCTCGAATGTTACTGTTAGAATGCGCAAAGATTCGCTTTTGGGCTATCAGGAAACAGTATGAAACCAACCACCATCTCCTTACTGCAGAAATGCAAACAGGAAAATAAACGCTTCGCCACCATCACCGCGTATGACTACAGCTTCGCCAAACTGTTTGCCGAAGAGGGGATCAACGTCATGCTGGTCGGGGACTCGTTAGGGATGACGGTACAAGGACATGATTCCACCCTGCCGGTAACGGTTGAGGATATCGCTTACCATACCCGCGCCGTGCGCCGTGGCGCCCCAGCCTGCCTGCTGCTTTCCGATCTGCCGTTTATGGCCTATGCCACGCCGGAACAGGCATTCGAAAACGCGGCGGCAGTGATGCGTGCCGGTGCCAATATGGTCAAAATTGAAGGCGGCGCCTGGCTTGTGGATACGGTGAAGATGCTCACCGAGCGCGCCGTGCCGGTGTGCGGGCATTTAGGCCTGACGCCGCAGTCCGTCAATATCTTTGGCGGCTATAAGGTGCAGGGCCGTGGCGATGCAGCCCAGACGCTGCTGGATGATGCCCTGGCGCTGGAAGCCGCAGGTGCCCAGCTGCTGGTGCTGGAGTGCGTGCCGGTTGAGCTGGCGAAACGCATCACCGACGCGCTGTCCATTCCGGTGATTGGTATCGGTGCAGGCAACGTCACCGACGGTCAGATTCTGGTGATGCACGACGCCTTCGGTATCACCGGCGGACACATCCCGAAATTTGCCAAAAATTTCCTCGCCGAAGCGGGCGACATGCGCGCTGCGGTCAGGCAGTATATTGCCGACGTTGAATCCGGTGTTTACCCGGGTGAAGAACACAGTTTCCATTAAGGAGTCTCGTTGTGCTAATCATTGAAACCCTGCCGCTGCTTCGCCAGCATATCCGCCGCGCGCGACAGGAAGGTAAACGTATCGCACTGGTCCCGACCATGGGCAATCTGCATGACGGCCACATGAAGCTCGTCGACGAAGCCCGTGCGCGAGCAGATATCGTGGTGGTCAGTATCTTCGTGAACCCCATGCAGTTTGACCGTGCCGACGATCTGGCACGCTACCCGCGTACCCTGCAGGAAGATTGCGAGAAGCTCAAAAAACGCCATGCGGATATCGTTTTCTCACCTGCACCGGCGGATGTTTACCCGCAGGGTACCGAAGAGGCAACCTACGTTGACGTCCCGGGCATTTCCACCATGCTCGAAGGCGCGAGCCGCCCGGGCCATTTCCGCGGCGTTTCCACCATCGTCAGCAAGCTGTTCAACCTGGTACAGCCGGACGTAGCCTGCTTTGGCGAGAAAGATTTCCAGCAGCTGGCGCTGATCCGCAAGATGGTTGCGGATATGGGTTACGATATCGAGATTGTCGGCGTACCGATTGTACGCGCCAAAGACGGTCTGGCACTCAGCTCGCGAAATGGCTACCTGACTGCCGAACAGCGTAAAATCGCGCCGGGCTTAAGCAAGGTCATGAACACCATGGCAGAGCAGATGCTGGCAAAAGAGTTAACAGCAGAAGAGATTATCGCCCTTGCCGAGCAGGCGCTTAACGATAAAGGCCTTCGTGCTGACGACGTACAAATTCGTGATGCTGATACGCTGCTGGAATTAACCCAGAACAGCAAGCGCGCAGTCATCCTGGTGGCGGCCTGGCTAGGTCAGGCGCGTCTGATCGACAATAAAGTGGTTGAGCTGGCGTAGTTCCCTTCCCCCCTGATAATGATAGGTAAACGTAATGATTCGCAAAATGCTGCAAGGTAAGCTTCACCGTGTGAAAGTCACACAGGCCGACCTGCACTATGAAGGCTCCTGCGCCATTGACCAGGATTTCCTTGATGCAGCAGGTATCCTCGAAAACGAAGCGATTGATATCTGGAACGTGAACAACGGCAAACGCTTCTCTACCTACGCGATTGCCGCCGAGCGCGGGTCCAAAATCATCTCCGTTAACGGCGCAGCCGCGCACTGCGCGGACGTGGGTGATATCGTGATCATCGCCAGCTTCGTGATGATGTCTGACGAAGAAGCCCGCCGCTGGCAGCCTAAAGTGGCCTACTTCGAAGGCGACAATGAAATGAAGCGCACCGCAAAGGCGATTCCGGTTCAGGTTGCATAAGCACTACCCCTGCGGCTGATTGCTGATCAGCCGCGACATCGTCTCCAGCGAATCCGTTCTTAAGATGTACAGGCGTTTCAGTAAGAACGGATTATCCCCCGGCTTCACCTTTCCTTTCACCGTCGTCACCGCCAGATGGAAACCGGCATCATTCGCCGCCTTTATCGCTTTATTGTCGTAGCCGCCGAAGGGGTAAGAGACATACAGCACGCGCGGGTTAAACTGCGCCAGCGCGCGACGCGAGCGTTCAAAATCAAACAAAATCACGTGATAGCTGCGGCTCAGTAAAATCGGATGCTTATTGGCATCCACGCGGTGCAGGAAGTGGGTATGAGACTGAATATCGAACACATCCTGAATCCCCTTAATCTCCTGCACGCTCATAAACTGCAGCGATTTAGGGTCCCACTTCTGCGGATGGCCTTTTATGCGGGAAGAGATAATAAACGCGGTAGCCTTGAAGCCGTACTCTTTCAGCACAGGATAAGCATAGCGGCTGACAGATTTCAGGCCATCGTCAAAGGTTATCACCACCGATTTCGCAGGCAGGTTCATTTTGTTACGCACGTACCCTTCCAGCTGGTACATCGTCAGGGTGGTATAGCCCTGATCGCGAAGCCATGCCATCTGGTTATTAAACGCACGTACGCTGGTCGTTGTGGACGTATGTCGAAAGCGCGTGTTTTCTTCATCGCGCAAAATATGATGGTAGGTCAGAACAGGAAGGCCGTTATCTTCCTGCGCATCCAGGCTGCTGATCCACGCCAGACGATTACCGATGCGGATCTGAAACCAGGTCTGGTTTAAACGGTCTTTAAGTTTGTTCAGGATCGGATAGCGAAGATTGGCGCTTAAGGTGCCGAAGGGTGCGCTGCCGTTGTTCGGGGCGTTATAAACGGGCGTGTCTTTCCACGTTATCAGGTTTTGATTGCTCAGCGGTTTGTTCAAATCCCCCAGGCCATCCTCGACGCGCTGTTTGCCCTGAACCGGCTCCAGATGCCCCTTGTCGATAAAGCCCGTGCCAAATCCGAAGCGAAATTCATAGTAGTCCGCCGCCGCAGGCACCACCGCGAGGATCTGCCCTGCCCGCACGTTGCCAACGTTAATGACGCTGTTGCCGATCTGCGCCCAAATCGCCGCATCTTCGGTGGTTTGCATATATTGAGCAGGCAGTCTTTGCTGACTTAATAAACTGGCAGAAACAGTGCCGGACACGAACATCAATAGCAGGAAAACAATACGCGTGAACATGAGGGTCTTATTCGAAGCGGAAATACTTACGCCATTGTAGCAAAAGCGACATCAATACCAATGTTTAATTCTTATACAGGTCATGCAGCAGGACAAAGGGAGGATTTTTTTGCTGTTGATGCCACAAGCTGCTGACGCCCGGGGTACCCAGCGAAACGATAGCGTTACGGAACGCTGCGCTGGTTAAGGTCTCGCGATGGGGATACATCATTTCAAGCAGTGGAAAGCTAATACCGGAGATCACCTCGCAGCAGTCGTGCTTATGGCTCATCAGGGCCGCAGCACGGTACGGCGCCGCGCCGGATTTATCGGTAAGGAAAATCACGCCGTCTCCGGTGTCGGTTTCATGAAGGGCATCGCACATCATCCGGCCAAGCATGTTGGTACTCAAGCCGCGCCAGTAGTTAACCGCGCGACACTGTGGCAGCGGACCAAACCTGGCTTCCAGCTTCAGCAGCATGTCCTGCGCCCGTTCATCGTGGCAGGTGATAACCCATCCCAGCATAACTCTCTCCTTAGCAGGCAAGTAGTTTAGCGGAGTGAAGGTTAGCTTTCGGTGATAACTGTCAAAGAAAGTGCCCGGCAGACAGAATGTCGCCGGGCTGAGGGCTAGCTGCGCAGACCGCGTCCACGCTGGATCAGATACCAGCACAGCAGGTAGAAGACGATGATGAACACCACCAGCACCGCCACCGTGGTAAACAGCGGCACATCGGTGATGCCGAGGAAGCCAAAGCGGAAACCGCTGATCATGTAGACGATCGGGTTCAGGTGCGACAGCGCCTGCCAGAACGGCGGCAGCAGCGTCAGGGAGTAGAACACCCCGCCGAGATAGGTCAGCGGCGTCAGCACGAAGGTCGGGATCAGGCTGATGTCGTCAAACGTTTTGGCAAACACGGCGTTCAGCAGACCGGCCAGCGAGAAGAGGATCGCCGTCAGGAGCAGGGTCAGGGCCACGAAAAGCCAGGAGTGCACCTGGAACGGCACGAAGAACAGCGAGATGGCCGTCACCAGGATCCCAACACACAGACCGCGCGCCACGCCGCCACCGACGTAACCGGCAATGATCACATGCGTTGGCACCGGTGCCACCAGTAGTTCCTCGATATTGCGCTGGAACTTGGCGCTGAAAAAGGACGACGCCACGTTGGCATAGGCGTTGGTGATCACCGCCATCATGATCAGGCCAGGCACGATAAACTGCATATAGGTAAAGCCGTGCATCTCACCAATCCGGGAACCAATCAGGTTACCGAAGATGATGAAATAGAGCGTCATCGTGATGACTGGCGGCACCAGGGTTTGCACCCAGATGCGCATAAAACGGTTAATCTCTTTCGCCCAGATACTTTTCAGCGCGACCCAGTAAAGATGCGTCATGCCTTGTCTCCTTGTTTATCCTGCACCAGAGAGACAAACAGCTCTTCCAGTCGGTTCGCTTTGTTACGCATACTTAAAACCTGAATACCCTGCGCGCTCAGCTGGGAGAACACGCTGTTAATCCCCTGCTCGCGCAGCACTTCCACTTCCAGCGTCGAGGTATCCACCAGACGATACTGGTACCCTTCAAGCTTCGGTAGCGGGCTCTTTGCCGCCAGATCGAGAATAAAGGTTTCTGATTTCAGCTTGGAGAGCAGGTTCTTCATCGAGGTGTTTTCCACCAGCTCGCCGTGCTGAATGATGCCGATGTTGCGGCACAGCATTTCCGCCTCTTCCAGGTAGTGGGTAGTCAGAATGATGGTGGTGCCTTTGTCATTGAGGTCTTTCAGGAAGCCCCACATGGAGCGGCGCAGCTCAATGTCTACGCCCGCCGTCGGCTCATCGAGGATCAGCAGCTTTGGCTCGTGCATCAGCGCACGGGCAATCATCAGGCGGCGCTTCATCCCGCCGGATAACATCCGGGCGCGTTCGTTACGCTTTTCCCACAGATCGAGCTGCTTGAGGTATTTTTCGCTCCGCTCCAGGGCCTCTTTACGCTCAACGCCGTAATAACCCGCCTGGTTAACGACGATCTGCTGCACCGTCTCAAACGGGTTGAAGTTGAATTCCTGCGGTACCAGACCCAGCTGGCGCTTGGCGTTGACCACATCTTTTTGCAGGTCGTATCCGAACACGCTGACGCGGCCGGAGGTTTTGTTCACCAGCGAGCTAATGATGCCGATGGTAGTCGATTTCCCCGCCCCGTTCGGCCCCAGAAGCGCGTAAAAATCACCGGCCTCTACTTTAAGATCTATTCCGCGCAGCGCCTGAACGCCGCCCGGATAGGTTTTTTTAAGCTGCTCAAGCTCCAGTGCAATTGCCATGAAATTAACTTACCTTCAGTTCTGACACACGTTGTGTGGTTTCATTAAAAGTCGGGTTACCCTATAGTAGCGCAACGCAATTACTCGGTTACAGGTCGCTAACCTCCATGAACAACATAGATACACTCATCAGCAACAATGCACTATGGTCAAAAATGCTGGTGGAGGAAGACCCCGGATTTTTTGGAAAACTCGCGCAGGCGCAAAACCCACGCTTTCTCTGGATTGGATGCTCCGACAGCCGCGTACCGGCGGAGCGCCTGACCGGCCTCGAGCCCGGCGAACTGTTTGTTCACCGCAACGTTGCCAACCTGGTGATTCACACCGATCTCAACTGTCTTTCTGTTGTTCAGTATGCCGTTGACGTTCTGCAAGTCGAGCACATCATCATCTGCGGCCACTACGGCTGCGGCGGCGTGCAGGCGGCGGTTGAAAACACGGAGCTGGGGCTCATTGATAACTGGCTGCTCCACATCCGCGATATCTGGTTCAAACATAGCTCACTGCTGGGCGAAATGCCGCAGGAGCGCCGCATGGATACCCTGTGCGAACTCAACGTGATGGAGCAGGTGTATAACCTGGGCCACTCAACGATCATGCAATCGGCGTGGAAGCGCGGGCAGAAGGTCTCGATCCACGGCTGGGCGTACGGTATTCACGATGGTCTGCTGCGCAACCTGGAAGTGACCGCCACCAACCGCGAAACGCTGGAGCAGCGTTACCGTTCGGGAATTGCCAACCTTCAGCTTAAGCACGTAAACCATAAATAAACAAAGCCGGGTGGCGGCTGCGCCTTACCCGGCCTACATGTGCCCATTCTTAGGCCCGGTAAGCGCAGCGCCACCGGGCAACAAACCGCAATTACTCGTCCAGCAATACCACTTTCCCAACATACGGCAGATGACGATAACGCTGTGCGTAGTCAATGCCGTAACCGACGACGAACTCGTCCGGGATAGAGAAACCAACAAACTCCACCGGCACCTGCACTTCACGGCGGTCAGGCTTATCCAGCAGGGTGCAAATCGCCAGCGATTTTGGCTCACGCAGGCTCAGGATCTCGCGCACTTTTGACAGCGTGTTGCCGGAGTCGATGATGTCCTCAACGATCAACACATCTTTGCCACGAATATCTTCATCCAGATCTTTCAGGATTTTCACATCACGGGTGGTGGACATGCCGCTGCCGTAGCTGGAGGCGGTCATAAAATCGACCTCATGGGGCACATGCACCTCACGGCACAGGTCTGCCATGAACATGAAAGAGCCGCGCAACAGACCGACCAGCACCATTTCGCTGCCGCTGTCCTTGTAATGTTCGGTGATTTGACGACCCAGTTCGGCGATACGCGCTTTGATCTCGGCTTCCGGGATCATCACTTCAACAGTATGTTTCATATTACTAACCAAATGATTTTAATGAAAATCTCTCAATACGGATGCGTTAATATCCAGCATTGATACGCAAGCCAGCCATTATATCAGCAAATGGATAACCCTGGCGTATGAGTTATAAAAAGCAAATATTGTGATTCCGATCACACTTGTTAATACCTATAATTAGTTGCTAGCAAATTATTAACAAAAACTGACGAGTACACTTTCTATGGCTGAAACAAACTCTAAACAGCCGCGTCTACTGGTGACATTAACAGCGCTATTCGCCGCCTTCTGCGGCCTGTACCTGTTAATCGGTGGCGTCTGGCTGGTCGCGATCGGCGGCTCTTGGTACTACCCGATTGCGGGCCTGGTTATGCTTGGCGTAACCGTCCTGCTCTGGCGTAGAAAACAATCTGCACTGTGGCTGTATGCCGCACTCCTTCTTGCCACCATGATCTGGGGCGTCTGGGAAGTCGGCTTTGACTTCTGGGCGCTGACGCCGCGCAGTGACATCCTGGTCTTCTTCGGCATCTGGCTGATCCTGCCGTTCGTCTGGCGTCGCCTGATCGTGCCGTCCAGCGGTGCGGTCGCGGCGCTGGTGGTAGCGCTTTTAATCAGCGGCGGTATCCTGACCTGGGCTGGCTTCAACGATCCGCAGGAGATCAACGGTACGCTGAACGCAGAATCGACGCCTGCGGCGGCGATCTCTCAGGTTGCTGACGGCGACTGGCCTGCCTATGGCCGCAACCAGGAAGGTCAGCGCTACTCTCCGCTGAAGCAGATCAACGCGGACAACGTTAAAAACCTGAAAGAAGCCTGGGTATTCCGTACCGGCGATCTGAAGATGCCGAACGATCCGGGTGAACTGACCAACGAAGTGACGCCAATTAAAGTCGGCGATATGCTTTATCTCTGTACGGCGCACCAGCGTCTGTTCGCGCTCGACGCGGCCACCGGTAAAGAGAAATGGCACTTCGATCCGCAGCTGAACTCCAACCCGTCCTTCCAGCACGTGACCTGCCGTGGCGTCTCTTATCACGAAGCGCGCCCGGATAATGCGAGCCCGGAAGTCATTGCCGACTGTCCTCGCCGCATCATGCTGCCGGTGAACGATGGTCGTCTGTTCGCCATCAATGCCGAAACGGGCAAGCTGTGCGAAACCTTTGCCAACAAAGGTATCCTGAATCTGCAGACCAATATGCCGGACACCACGCCGGGTCTGTATGAGCCAACCTCACCGCCCATCATCACCGATAAAACCATCGTGATTGCCGGTTCGGTAACGGATAACTTCTCTACCCGTGAAACCTCCGGCGTTATCCGTGGTTTCGACGTGAATACCGGTAAACTGCTGTGGGCCTTCGACCCGGGCGCGAAAGATCCGAATGCGATCCCGTCGGACGAACACACCTTTACCTTTAACTCGCCAAACTCCTGGGCACCTGCAGCGTATGACGCGAAGCTGGACCTGGTCTACCTGCCGATGGGCGTTACTACGCCAGATATCTGGGGCGGTAACCGCACGCCGGAGCAGGAACGTTATGCCAGCGCTATCGTGGCATTGAACGCGACCACCGGTAAGCTGGCCTGGAGCTACCAGACCGTTCACCACGATCTGTGGGATATGGATATGCCGTCCCAGCCGACGCTGGCGGACATTACCGTTAACGGCAAAACCGTACCGGTGATTTACGCTCCAGCGAAAACCGGCAACATCTTCGTGCTGGATCGCAGCAACGGCAAGCTGGTTGTGCCTGCACCGGAAAAACCGGTTCCGCAGGGTGCGGCGAAAGGCGATTACGTCAGCAAAACGCAGCCGTTCTCTGACCTGAGCTTCCGTCCGAAGAAAGATCTCAGCGGTGCAGACATGTGGGGTGCCACCATGTTTGACCAACTGGTATGCCGCGTGATGTTCCACCAGCTTCGCTACGAAGGGATTTTCACCCCACCGTCAGAGCAGGGTACGCTGGTCTTCCCAGGTAACCTGGGGATGTTCGAATGGGGCGGGATCTCCGTTGACCCGAACCGTCAGGTCGCTATCGCTAACCCAATGGCGCTGCCGTTCGTGTCCCGTCTGATCCCACGCGGTCCGGGTAACCCAATGGAGCAGCCTAAAGACGCGAAAGGCAGCGGTACCGAAGCCGGTATTCAGCCGCAGTATGGCGTACCGTTCGGCGTGACGCTGAACCCGTTCCTGTCGCCGTTCGGTCTGCCGTGTAAACAGCCTGCCTGGGGTTATATCTCCGGTCTGGATCTGAAAACTAACCAGATCGTGTGGAAAAAACGTATTGGTACGCCACAGGACAGCATGCCGTTCCCAATGCCGGTTCCGGTGCCGTTCAATATGGGTATGCCAATGCTGGGTGGCCCAATCTCCACCGCCGGTAACGTGCTGTTCATCGCGGCAACCGCAGATAACTACCTGCGCGCGTACAACATGACCAACGGTGAAAAACTGTGGCAAGGCCGCCTGCCAGCGGGTGGACAAGCCACGCCGATGACCTATGAAGTGAATGGCAAGCAGTACGTTGTCATCTCTGCGGGCGGTCACGGTTCGTTTGGCACGAAGATGGGCGACTATATTGTCGCGTATGCGTTGCCTGACGAAAACAAGTAACTGAAAAGCCCGGTGGCGCTTACGCTTACCGGGCCTATGGATACGCTATGTAGGCCGGGTAAGGCGAAGCCGCCACCCGGCTTTTTTTATACGGTAAAGCCCAGCATCATCCCCGTATCTTCATGCTCCAGCAGATGGCAGTGCGCCATATAGGCAAACTCCTTCGGCGCATCGTGGTCAAACTTCACCAGCACCTCGCTGACGCCGCCTTCCACCTTCACCGTATCCTTCCAGCCCGCGCGATGCGCGTCCGGGGCTTTGCCGTTCTCAGAGAGAATGCGGAACTGCGTGCCGTGGATATGGAACGGGTGCAGCATCATGTCCCCTTCACCTGAAATCACCCAGCGCTCAAGCTGCCCTTTTGTCGCAGCAAACATCGGCGTGTTCATGTCGAACGCTTTGCCGTTGATCATGTTGGCGTTGTGGAAATCAAAGCCATGGTCGCCGTGATTCATGTTCCCCATGCCGCCCATTTTGCCGTGATCCATATTCATATGGCCCATCATCTGCCCGTGGTGCATCCCCGCCATCGCCTTATCGCCATATTTCGCCATCAGCGCCTGCATGCCCATCATATCGAGCATCGGGTTCATGGAGAGCTGCAGTTTCCGTTGCGTAAGCCCATCCAGCGACGGAAGTGCCGGCAGCGTGGTTAACGTATCAGGGAGCGTGCCGGAAGCGGTCACCCGTAACGGCTGGATACGCAGCACCGGATGCGGCTTGTCAAACGGCGCGACCGCCATCCCCATCTGGCTAACCGGCAGGGTCACAAGATCGAACGGCTTGCCGTCGCTGATATCCACCAGCACCTCAAAGCGCTCCCCCATCAGCATCGGCAGTTCGTTGACCTTCACCGGCTCAGGCAGCAGCCCGCCGTCGCTGGCGACCACGTACAGCGGACGCTTATCGCTGGTGGCGAAGTTGAGGGAACGCGCGTTACAGCCGTTAAGCAGACGCAGGCGCAGCCAGCCTTTCGGCGCGGCGTGCTGAGGATAAAGGGTGCCGTTGGTCAGAAGCGTGTCGCCAAACCAGCCGACCGCCGCGCTCATCACGTCCAGCTGGTAGTCAATTTGCCCGTCAGCGGTGAATTTCTTGTCCTGCACAATCACCGGCACATCATCGATGCCCCACTGCTTCGGCAGGCGCAGCAGGCGGCTTTCGTCGTCTTCAATCAGCACCAGCCCCGCCAGCCCCATCGCTACCTGATGGCCCGTTTTGCCATGCTGATGCGGATGGAACCAGCAGGTCGCGGCGCGCTGGTTGGGCGTAAAGGTGACGCTGCGCGTGCCGCCCGCTTTGATGATGCCCTGCGGCCCGCCGTCTACCTCGCCCGGCA
Organism: Enterobacter sp. GER_MD16_1505_Eko_090; assembly: GCF_003331015.1. NCBI lineage: Bacteria > Pseudomonadati > Pseudomonadota > Gammaproteobacteria > Enterobacterales > Enterobacteriaceae > Enterobacter > Enterobacter sp. GER_MD16_1505_Eko_090. Next base: position 75,027 of record NZ_PUQF01000002.1, read on the forward strand.
CTTCCAGTCCGTGCCAGTGCACCGTCGTCTCTTCAGCAAGCGTATTGTGGATATCCACCGTCACCGCTTTACCTTTGCGCAGCTGTAGCGCAGGACCGAGAAGATTGCCGTTATAGCCCCAGGTTGTCGCGTTGTGCGCACCGAACAGCATGTTACCGGACTGAACGACAAGCTGGATACGGCTGCGGGCGTCAGCGGTCAGCAAATCAGGGATGGGTAAGGCAGGCCTGTCAGCCGCGAAAACCGCACGGCTCCAGAGGGGTAAGGCGCTGGCAGCCCCCAGCGCCACGGAATATTTTAAAAAATCACGACGTTGCATGTTCATTTCCTTATTTCCAGCAGGCGATCTTTTGAGCATAAACCCTCCCCTTACCGGAAGGTCAAGTAAAGCGGCAATAATAAAGATCGTCGCACTGGCATCAAGTATGCTAACGTTAATTTTCCGTGAAGAAGTGGTAGAAGCAATGAAGACGTTTTTCAGGACAATTTTGTTCGGTAGCCTGATGGCAATGTGTGCGAACAGCTATGCGCTCAGTGAAAATGAAGCGGAAGATATGGCCGATTTAACGGCGGTTTTTGTATTCCTGAAAAATGATTGTGGCTACCAGAATTTACCCAACGGGCAAATTCGCCGCGCGCTGGTCTTTTTTGCCCAGCAGAACCAGTGGGATCTCAGCAACTACGACAGCTTTGACATGAAGGCGCTCGGCGAAGACAGCTACCGTGACCTAAGCGGTATTGGCATTCCCACGGCTAAAAAATGCAAAGCGCTGGCTCGCGATTCGCTCAGCCTGCTCGCCTACGTCAAATAACCTTCCCGACGCCTCCTGTTAAACCTATAGCCGTGCAACCACGGTTATAGTTAGCTATCATGTTTCGCTCATTTTTTGTGAGCGTAACGGATGTTAACAAAGGAGGAGTCCGCGTATGGCCGACCACACGTTGTGGCATGAAACACTGCATGACCAGTTTGGTCAGTACTTTGCCGTTGATAACGTGCTCTATCATGAAAAAACCGATCACCAGGATCTCATCATCTTCGAGAATGCTGCCTTTGGCCGCGTGATGGCGCTGGACGGCGTCGTGCAAACGACCGAGCGAGATGAGTTTATCTATCATGAGATGATGACCCACGTCCCGCTGCTGGCGCACGGCCATGCAAAGCATGTCCTGATTATCGGCGGTGGCGACGGTGCAATGCTGCGCGAGGTTTCCCGCCATCGCTCGATTGAAACCATCACCATGGTGGAAATCGATGCGGGCGTCGTCTCGTTCTGCCGCAAGTACCTGCCCAACCACAATGCCGGTAGCTATGACGATCCGCGTTTTAATCTGGTGATTGATGACGGGGTTAACTTTGTTAACCAGACAACCCAGACCTTTGACGTCATTATCTCCGACTGCACCGACCCTATCGGCCCTGGCGCGTCGCTGTTTACCTCCTCGTTCTACGAAGGCTGCAAGCGTTGCCTGAACCCGGGCGGGATCTTCGTCGCCCAAAACGGCGTCTGCTTCCTGCAACAGGATGAAGCGCTGGATAGCCATCGCAAGCTCAGCACCTATTTCGAGGATGTCAGCTTCTATCAGGCGGCCATTCCGACGTACTACGGTGGGATCATGACCTTTGCCTGGGCGACGGATAACGACGTATTACGTCATCTTTCCACCGAAATTATTCAGGCCCGCTTCCATCAGGCCGGTCTACAGTGCCGATACTACAATCCGGCTATTCATACCGCAGCGTTTGCTCTGCCGCAGTACCTGCAAGACGCATTATCCACTAAGGGGGTGAGCTAATTGAAAAAGCTTAAACTGCATGGCTTTAACAATCTGACCAAAAGCCTGAGTTTTTGTATTTACGATATCTGCTATGCCAAAACAGCGGAAGAACGCGATGGTTACATCGCCTATATCGACGAACTCTACAACGCCAACCGTCTGACCGAGATCCTGTCAGAAACCTGTTCCATTATCGGCGCCAACATTCTGAATATTGCCCGACAGGATTATGAACCCCAGGGCGCCAGCGTGACCATACTGGTCAGCGAAGAGCCGGTCGATCCGAAGCTTATCGACAAAACGGAACATCCGGGCCCGCTGCCGGAAGTAGTGGTTGCTCACCTGGATAAAAGCCATATCTGCGTCCATACCTACCCGGAGAGTCACCCGGAAGGCGGGCTGTGTACGTTCCGCGCCGATATTGAAGTGTCGACCTGCGGCGTGATTTCCCCGCTGAACGCACTGAACTATCTCATCCACCAGCTGGAATCGGATATCGTCACGATTGATTACCGCGTGCGCGGCTTTACCCGTGATGTCAACGGCATGAAGCACTTCATCGACCACGAGATCAACTCTATTCAGAACTTTATGTCCGAGGACATGAAGTCGCTGTACGACATGATGGACGTGAACGTGTATCAGGAAAACATCTTCCATACCAAGATGTTACTTAAGGAGTTCGACCTTAAGCACTATATGTTCCACACGAAGCCGGAAGATTTGAGCGAAGAAGAGCGTAAGGCGATTACTGACCTGCTCTGGAAAGAGATGCGCGAGATCTACTACGGCCGCAACATTCCGGCCGTGTAAGTGTTGCCCGGAGCAGGGATGCTTCGGGAAATTACCGCTGTTTCATGAACTCGCGGTAGGCATTCACCACCTGAAGGAAGTCTTCTACGCCGCACAGCGACAGGCTTTCTTCGTCATAGTAGCTCATCCCCTCTTCCATCTCGTCGCCTGAAAACTCGAGCTGGTTGGCACGCACCATGACCTCTTCACCGTCCATCCACAGCGTGTATTCGTGCCCGGCGCGTTGCCAGGAGCGCTCACTGCCTTTCACCGTCTTTGCCGCCTGTTCAACCTCATCAAGAAGGGAGAGATTTTCTTTCACCTCTTCGTTAAACCAGTGTCCAACGGCTTCGTGGCCCATCGACATACGCACTTTCACCACTCCGGTGATGTCGCGCAGAAATTCGTAATCCATAGTGTTTTCCTCTGCAAAGCCATTAAGGTAATTATCGCAGCAGCGAGGAAGAAAAAAAGCGTGGGAGGTGGGAGGAATGAAAATAAAAAACCCACCGTAGTTGCGATGGGTTTTGTAGGCCCGGTTAGCGTAGCGCCACCGGGCAATGGGTCAGGTGCGGTCTGGTGCCCTCACCCCCAGCCCCTCTCCCACGGGAGAGGGTAGCATTTATACTGCCGTCTGGAAGATAACCCCGTCTGCCTTCTCGGTGTACTGAGAGAGCTGGTCGAAGTTCAGGTAGCGATAGGTATCCACCGCCGTCTTATCCACCTGAGCCACAAAGGTCTGGTACTCTTCCGGCGTTGGCAGTTTGCCAATCAGCGCCGCAACCGCCGCCAGCTCCGCAGAGGCCAGGAAGACGTTCGCACCGGTACCTAAACGGTTCGGGAAGTTACGGGTCGAAGTGGAGACCACCGTCGCGCCGTCGGCTACGCGCGCCTGGTTGCCCATACACAGGGAACAGCCAGGAATTTCAATACGCGCCCCGCTCTTACCAAACACGCTGTAGTAGCCCTCTTCGGTCAGCTGAGCCGCGTCCATACGGGTTGGCGGCGCCACCCACAGACGGGTTGGCAGCTGGCCTTTGTGGGTATCCAGCAGCTTACCGGCCGCGCGGAAGTGACCGATGTTGGTCATGCACGAACCAATGAACACTTCGTCGATCTTCTCGCCCTGGACCTCAGACAGCGGACGCGCGTCGTCCGGATCGTTCGGTGCACACAGGATTGGCTCTTTGATATCCGCCAGATCGATGTCGATCACCGCCGCGTACTCTGCGTCAGCATCGGCTTCCAGCAGCTGCGGATCGGCCAGCCATTTTTCCATGCCCTGGATACGACGCTCCAGCGTACGACGGTCGCCGTAGCCTTCTGCAATCATCCACTTCAGCAGCACGATGTTAGAGTTCAGGTACTCAATGATCGGCTCTTTGTTCAGCTTGATGGTACAGCCCGCAGCCGAACGCTCGGCGGAGGCATCGGTCAGCTCGAACGCCTGCTCTACTTTCAGATCCGGCAGACCTTCGATTTCCAGGATACGGCCAGAGAAGATGTTTTTCTTCCCTTTCTTCTCAACGGTCAGCAGACCCTGTTTAATCGCATACAGCGGGATCGCGTGAACCAGGTCGCGCAGGGTGATACCCGGCTGCATTTTACCTTTGAAGCGAACCAGCACCGATTCCGGCATATCCAGCGGCATCACGCCGGTCGCGGCAGCAAACGCCACCAGACCGGAGCCCGCCGGGAAGGAGATACCGATTGGGAAACGGGTATGGGAGTCACCGCCGGTACCCACGGTATCCGGCAGCAGCATGCGGTTCAGCCAGGAGTGGATAACGCCGTCGCCCGGACGCAGGGAGACACCGCCGCGGTTCATAATGAAGTCAGGCAGCGTGTGGTGCGTGGTCACGTCAACCGGCTTCGGATAGGCCGCGGTGTGGCAGAAGGACTGCATCACCAGATCGGAAGAGAAGCCCAGGCACGCCAGGTCTTTCAGTTCGTCACGGGTCATTGGGCCAGTGGTGTCCTGAGAGCCCACGGAGGTCATCTTCGGCTCGCAGTATGCGCCAGGACGGATACCGGCTACGCCGCACGCGCGACCCACCATTTTCTGTGCCAGCGAGAAGCCGCGGTTGCTTTCTGCCACGTCTTTCGCGTGACGGAAAACGTCGGAGTGCGGCAGACCCAGCGCTTCACGCGCTTTGGTGGTCAGGCCGCGCCCGATGATCAGCGGAATACGGCCACCGGCGCGCACTTCGTCAATCAGCACGTCGGTTTTCAGTTCGAAGCTTGCCAGCAGCTCGTTGGTGTCGTGGTTACGCACTTCACCTTTGTACGGGTAAACGTCAATCACGTCGCCCATGTTCAGGTTGGAGACGTCCACCTCGATCGGCAGTGCGCCCGCATCTTCCATGGTGTTGAAGAAGATCGGTGCAATTTTACCACCGAGGCACAGGCCGCCACCGCGTTTGTTTGGCACATGCGGGATGTCGTCACCCATGAACCACAGCACGGAGTTGGTCGCGGACTTACGGGAAGAACCGGTACCCACAACGTCACCGACGTAAGCCAGCGGGAAGCCTTTTTTCTGCAACGCTTCGATCTGTTTGATCGGGCCGACAACGCCCGGCTGATCCGGCTCAATGCCTTCACGGGCGTTTTTCAGCATCGCCAGGGCGTGCAGCGGGATATCCGGGCGAGACCACGCGTCCGGTGCCGGAGAGAGGTCATCGGTGTTGGTTTCACCGGTCACTTTGAAAACAGTAACGGTAATTTTTTCAGCCAGCGCTGGACGATTCAGGAACCATTCGGCATCGGCCCAGGACTGCATCACCTGCTTCGCATAGACGTTGCCTGCTTTGGCTTTTTCTTCCACATCGTAGAAGTTATCGAACATCAGCAGCGTAGACGAGAGCGCTTTAGCGGCAATCGGTGCCAGCTTGTCATTATCCAGCGCGTCAATCAGCGGATGAATGTTGTAACCACCCTGCATGGTGCCGAGCAGTTCGATGGCTTTTTCAGGAGTAACCAGTGGGGAGGTGGCTTCGCCTTTGGCGATAGCAGCAAGGAATCCGGCTTTTACGTAGGCAGCTTCATCTACGCCAGGCGGTACGCGGTTGATCAGCAGATCTAACAGGAATTCTTCTTCGCCCTTAGGCGGGTTCTTCAGCAGCTCGACGAGCGCGGCCATTTGGGTTGCATCTAAAGGTTTGGGTACAATTCCCTCGGCGGCACGTTCTGCTACGTGCTTACGGTATTCTTCTAGCACGACGGTTCTCCTCGCTCTCATTGTCATATGCGGCGGGCGTTCTCTTCACGCTCCTGTGAGACAGCAGTTTGTAGGGTAAATGCCCGATACCGCGTCGGGCAGCATAGCAGGATTTCTGCACAGTGTTAATCCGTTTACAAAAAAGCAACATTAAAAAGTTTGCTGAATCGTTAAGCATGGTGTAGCGGGGATTTAGGGCATCATCTTGCGGTTCTTCTGCACCGTGACGCTTCAGTTTTTTCTTCATCAGATATAATTGTGTAATAAATACTCACACTCTTTATCCGGACGTACCGGACGCTTCCCAATAAAAGTCAAAACAGTAAAAGACGGGTGAATAATACTCACGCCAACCGTAACGCCTCACGGCACAGCGCTGGTCTCGTTGGAGTCATTTTATGAAGTTGCCCTTTAAGCCACATCTGCTCATCCTTCTGTGCAGTGCCGGGCTGCTTGCCGCCTCAGGCGTCTTGTTTGTCAAAAGTCGTGCAACGGAACCCGTTGCGCCAGCCCCCGTCGCTCAACAACCGGCGGCGCCTGCCGTAGCCCAGCCCGCCCCTGTGGTCGCGCCGACCTACACTGCCGCGCAAATCGATCAGTGGGTTGCCCCCATTGCGCTCTACCCTGACGCCCTGCTTTCACAAATTCTGATGGCCTCGACTTACCCGGCCAACGTGATTCAGGCGGCTCAGTGGTCAAAAGACAACCCTAAAATGGAAGGGGACGCCGCCATTCAGGCCGTTGCCAGCCAGCCCTGGGATCCGAGCGTAAAATCGCTGGTCGCGTTTCCTCAGCTCATGTCGCTGATGGGTGAAAACCCGCCGTGGGTACAAAATCTGGGCGATGCGTTTCTCGCGCAGCCGAAAGACGTGATGGATTCCGTTCAACGCCTGCGCGCGCTGGCACAGAAGACCGGTGCTTTACAATCTACGCCTCAGCAGACGGTCACCACCGTGACAAAGCCAGCACCAGCGAAAACCCGCGCCACCGAGGCAACGACAACAACCACGTCTGCGCCCGCCCCAACGGTGATCAAAATTGAATCTGCCGATCCGCAGGTCGTTTATGTTCCCACCTATAACCCCAATACGGTTTACGGGACCTGGCCCAACACGGCCTATCCACCCACCTATCTCCCGCCCACGCCCGGAGAGCAGTTTGGCAACAGCTTCGTCAACGGCTTAGGCTTCAGCCTGGGCGTTGCCACAACCTATGCCATTTTCAGCAATATCGACTGGGATGACGACGATGACTGGGACCACCACCATGACGGTGACTGGGATAATCACGGCGGCTATAACCGCAACGGTGATAACAACATCAATATCAACGTTGAGAACTTCAATAAAATCAGTGGACAGCGTCTGACGGACGCCAACCGTACCTGGCAGCATAACCCGGCCTACCGGGAGGGTGTGCCCTATCCGACTAACCAGCTCAACACCCGTTTCCACTCCACCAGCACAGTCACCGGGCTAAGCTCAACGCAGCAAAAACCGGTTAACCGGGATAGCCAGCGTCAGGCGGCCCTGAGCCAGATGGAGAAATCCACGGGGAAAACCTTCCCGCAAACGGCACGTCCCGGCACGAAGGATGTGCAGCGTCAGGCCTCGAGTGAACAGCTGAAGCAAATTTCGCAGCGCAACAACTACCGTGGCTACGACACCAAACCGCAGACGGCGAAGCGGACCACCACGCAGCAGCGAGAAAATCGTCAGGCTGTAACCCAAAGACAGGAGAAACGCGCTTCACAGCCCGCGCAGCAACGCGCTCTGCAGCAGCGAAACGGTCAGCCCCGGGCCAATGCGCTAAGCGGCAACGACAGCCGTTCCGCGAACTGGCAGGCGCAGCAGCAGCGCGGTGCGCAAAGCAGGCAGCTTGCGGCTCGCCAGCAGCAGCCCCGTCAGGTGTCTGGTGGACGCGCTGAACGCCGTGAATTTAGACATCGCTAAGGGAACCGACATGAAAAGTAAACTACTCAGTGGAATGGTGTTGTTCATGCTTTCGGCCTCGGCGATAGCGCAGCAGTCCTTTAGCACGCCCGACCAGGCGACCGATGCGCTGGCCAGCGCCATTAGTGAGCATAATGAGCGCGCGATGAGCAATCTGCTTGGAGAGAACTGGCGCGATTTTCTCCCCCCCGAAGGCGTTGATCCGGATGCCGTCGATCGTTTCCTGCGCGACTGGAAAGTTCGTCATAACACCGTTGTCGAAGGAGATACGGCGCATCTTGTTGTTGGAGACAACGACTGGCAGCTTCCCATCCCGGTGATCAAAACCGCCGCCGGCTGGCAATTCGATATCAAAGAAGGGGCTGAAGAGATCCTGACCCGTGAAATCGGGCGTAACGAACTTGCCGCCATTGAAGCCCTGCATGCCTATGTTGATGCGCAGCAAAGCTACTTTGCGATGAACCAGAAATACGCGCAGAAGATTGTCAGCTCGGAAGGGAAGAAAGACGGTTTGTACTGGCCCGTCTCACCCGGCGAAACGCCCAGTCCGCTCGGACCGGCATTTAGCCCGAAAGAGCCGGGTACCGGCTATCACGGCTATCGCTTCCGGATCCTGCCGGATAATAACGGTTTCGCGATGGTGGCGTGGCCGGTCAGCTACGGTCAAACGGGCGTGATGAGCTTTGTGATAAATCAGGACGACAAGGTGTATCAGTCCGATCTCGGCAAGGATTCTGAGCAGAAAGCCCGGGCGTTAACCGCCTATAACCCGGATAAAACCTGGCAACCCGTGGCTCCCTGAACGCAGCGCATAAAAAAAGCGGCCTCAGGCCGCTTTTTTTCATCTGAAGAAACTTATTTCTTCTTCGCTTTCGCGTTTGGCAGGTCGGTGATGCTGCCTTCAAACACTTCTGCCGCCAGGCCCACGGACTCGTGCAGAGTTGGGTGAGCGTGGATGGTCAGCGCGATGTCTTCAGCGTCACAACCCATTTCGATAGCCAGACCGATTTCACCCAGCAGCTCGCCGCCGTTGGTACCGACAATCGCACCACCGATTACGCGGTGAGTCTCTTTGTCGAAGATCAGTTTGGTCATACCGTCTGCGCAGTCGGACGCGATAGCACGGCCAGAAGCCGCCCACGGGAAGGTGGCGGTTTCGTAGCTGATGCCTTTCTCTTTCGCTTCTTTCTCAGTCAGACCCACCCATGCCACTTCTGGCTCGGTATACGCGATAGATGGGATCACTTTCGGATCGAAGTAGTGCTTCATGCCGGCGATAACTTCAGCGGCAACGTGACCTTCGTGAACACCTTTGTGCGCCAGCATTGGCTGACCGACGATATCGCCGATAGCAAAGATGTGCGGCACGTTGGTGCGCAGCTGTTTGTCAACGCGGATGAAGCCACGGTCGTCCACTTCCACGCCAGCTTTGCCCGCGTCGAGGTTCTTACCGTTCGGCACACGGCCGATCGCCACCAGCACGGCGTCGTAACGCTGTGGTTCGGATGGGGCTTTTTTGCCTTCCATGGAAACGTAAATACCGTCTTCTTTCGCTTCAACGGCAGTCACTTTGGTTTCCAGCATCAGGTTGAATTTCTTGCTGATGCGCTTGGTGAAGACTTTAACGATGTCTTTGTCAGCAGCCGGGATAACCTGGTCGAACATTTCAACCACGTCGATCTCTGAACCCAGCGCGTGGTAGACGGTACCCATTTCCAGACCGATGATACCGCCGCCCATCACCAGCAGACGCTTAGGAACGGTTTTCAGCTCCAGCGCATCGGTGGAATCCCACACGCGCGGATCTTCATGTGGAATGAATGGCAGTTCGATTGGGCGAGAGCCTGCCGCGATGATCGCGTTGTCGAAGTTGATCACGGTTTTGCCGTTTTCGCCTTCCACTTCCAGGGTGTTCGCACCGGTGAATTTACCCAGACCGTTTACCACCTTCACTTTACGGCCTTTGGCCATACCCGCCAGACCGCCGGTCAGCTGAGTGATAACTTTCTCTTTCCAGGTACGAATTTTGTCGATGTCGGTTTTCGGCTCGCCGAAGACGATACCGTGTTCAGCCAGCGCTTTGGCTTCTTCGATAACTTTCGCTACGTGCAGCAGCGCTTTAGAAGGGATACAGCCGACGTTCAGACAAACACCGCCGAGGGTGCTGTAACGTTCTACGATGACGGTTTCCAGACCTAAATCCGCTGCGCGAAATGCTGCGGAGTAACCTGCCGGGCCTGCCCCAAGTACTACGACCTGAGTTTTGATTTCTGTGCTCATCATGACCTCTTAGTTTATACCCGTCGTCCACCGGGTCGTTCTATCCGCCCGCAGTTTACAAAATTGTTAACAATTTTGAAACAACAAACGGCTCACGAATTGTCGCTTTCGCCAATAACCTCACAAACGCCATGAGATTATCAGAAAAAAGCCGGCCGACTGGCCGGCTTTTCGATTACATCACCAGGCGGCGAATGTCGCTCAGCATGTTGTTGATGATGGTGATGAAACGCGCACCATCAGCACCGTCGATCACGCGGTGGTCGAAGGACAGAGAGATTGGCATCATCAGACGCGGCACGAACTCTTTGCCATTCCACACCGGCTCCATCGCGGACTTGGACACACCGAGGATAGCCACTTCCGGCGCGTTCACAATCGGCGCGAAGTGGGTGGTACCCAGACCGCCGATGCTGGAGATGGTGAAGCAGCCGCCCTGCATTTCGCCGGCAGTCAGCTTACCATCACGCGCTTTCTTGGAGATGGTGGTCAGTTCACGGGACAGCTCAGTAATGCTCTTCTTGTTCACGTCTTTGAAGACCGGAACAACCAGACCATTTGGCGTATCAACCGCAACACCGATGTTGATGTATTTCTTCAGCGTCAGCTTCTGGCCGTCTTCGGACAGGGAGCTGTTGAAGCGTGGCATCTGTTCCAGAGCCGCAGCAACCGCCTTCATGATGAAGACCACTGGGGTGAATTTCACGTCCAGTTTACGCTTCTCAGCTTCGGCGTTCTGCTGTTTACGGAACGCTTCCAGATCGGTGATATCGGTCTTATCGAAGTGCGTAACGTGCGGGATCATCACCCAGTTACGGCTCAGGTTCGCACCAGAGATTTTCTGGATACGGCCCAGCTCCACTTCTTCGATTTCGCCGAACTTGCTGAAGTCCACTTTCGGCCATGGCAGCATGCCCGGAATACCGCCGCCAGCGGCTGCAGCTGGTGCAGCTTCGGCGCGTTTCACCGCGTCTTTCACGTAGGTCTGAACGTCTTCGCGCAGGATACGACCTTTACGGCCAGTCCCTTTCACTTTCGCCAGGTTCACGCCGAATTCGCGCGCCAGGCGACGAATCAGCGGGGTCGCGTGGACGTAAGCGTCGTTTTCAGCGAACTCTGATTTTTCTGCTTTTGCAGCAGGGGCAGCGGCTGGTTTAGCAGCCTGAGCCGGTGCAGCAGCCGGTGCAGCAGCCGGTGCTGGAGCAGCCGCGGCAGCCGGAGCTGCGGCACGCGCAGCGCCTTCCACTTCGAAGACCATGATCAGAGAGCCGGTAGACACTTTGTCGCCGGTGCTGATTTTGATCTCTTTAACGGTACCCGCGAACGGCGCAGGCACTTCCATAGAAGCCTTGTCGCCTTCAACGGTGATCAGTGACTGTTCCGCGGCAACTTTGTCGCCCACTTTTACCATCACTTCGGTCACTTCAACTTCGTCACCGCCGATGTCAGGAACGTTAACGTCTTTCGCGCCGCCAGCAGCAGCTGGTGCTGCGGCTGGCGCCGGAGCAGCGGCCTGTGCAGGCGCGGCAGCAGGTGCAGCACCTGCCACTTCGAAGATCATGATCAGGGAGCCAGTAGACACTTTGTCACCGGTGTTGATCTTGATCTCTTTAACGGTACCCGCAAACGGTGCTGGCACTTCCATAGAGGCTTTGTCGCCTTCTACGGTGATCAGTGACTGCTCGGCCGCAACGGTATCGCCCACTTTCACCAGGATCTCAGTGACTTCAACTTCGTCACCGCCGATGTCAGGAACGTTAACGTCTTTCGCGCTCGCGGCAGCTGCTGGAGCAGCGGCGGCCGGAGCGGCTTTCTTCTCTTCCTGCGCAGGTGCAGCAGCTGCTGCACCGTCGGCGGAATCGAAAATCATGATCAGTTTGCCAGTCTCGGTTTTATCGCCAACAGAGACTTTGATCTCTTTAACGATGCCAGCCTGAGGAGACGGGACTTCCATAGAGGCTTTGTCGCCTTCTACGGTGATCAGCGACTGTTCAGCTTCAACTTTGTCGCCTACTTTGACCAGGATCTCGGTGATTTCAACTTCATCAGCCCCGATGTCCGGTACATTGATTTCGATAGCCATTATTCTTTTACCTCTTACGCCAGACGCGGGTTAACTTTTTCTGCATCGATGTTGAATTTGGTAATTGCGTCTGCAACCACTTTCTTATCGATTTCGCCACGTTTAGCCAGTTCGCCCAGTGCTGCTACAACCACGTAAGAAGCATCAACTTCGAAGTGGTGACGCAGGTTTTCGCGGCTGTCAGAACGACCGAAGCCGTCAGTACCCAGAACGCGATAATCATCAGCTGGAACGTAAGTACGAACCTGCTCAGCGAACAGTTTCATATAGTCAGTAGACGCCACCGCTGGCGCGTCGTTCATCACCTGAGCGATGTACGGTACGCGTGGGGTTTCCAGTGGGTGCAGCATGTTCCAGCGCTCACAATCCTGGCCATCACGCGCCAGTTCAGTGAAGGAGGTCACAGAGTACACGTCGGAACCGACACCGTAGTCTTTCGCCAGGATCTGCGCTGCTTCACGAACGTGACGCAGGATAGAACCGGAGCCCAGCAGCTGAACTTTACCTTTGCTACCTTCGATGGTTTCGAGTTTGTAGATACCTTTACGGATACCTTCCTCGGCACCTGCTGGCATTGCCGGCATGTGGTAGTTTTCGTTCAGGGTGGTGATGTAGTAGTAAATGTTCTCCTGCGCTTCACCGTACATGCGCTGCAGACCGTCATGCATGATGACTGCCACTTCATACGCGTAAGACGGGTCGTAAGAGATACAGTTAGGGATAGTCAGAGACTGAATGTGGCTGTGACCATCTTCGTGCTGCAGACCTTCACCGTTCAGGGTCGTACGACCGGAAGTACCACCGATCAGGAAGCCGCGAGCCTGCTGGTCGCCTGCCTGCCAGCACAGGTCACCGATACGCTGGAACCCGAACATGGAGTAGTAAATGTAGAACGGGATCATCGGCAGGTTGTTGGTGCTGTAAGAGGTCGCAGCGGCCAGCCAGGATGCGCCTGCGCCCAGCTCGTTGATACCTTCCTGCAGGATCTGACCTTTCTCGTCTTCTTTGTAGTATGCAACCTGCTCACGGTCCTGCGGGGTGTACTGCTGGCCGTTCGGGCTGTAGATACCGATCTGACGGAACAGACCTTCCATACCGAAAGTACGCGCTTCGTCGGCGATGATTGGCACGAGGCGATCTTTGATCGACTTGTTCTTCAGCATCACGTTCAGGGCACGAACGAAAGCGATAGTGGTAGAGATCTCTTTGTTCTGCTCTTCCAGCAGCTGAGAGAAGTCTTCCAGCGCTGGCAGTTCCAGCTTCTCGGTGAAGTTAGGCTGACGAGCTGGCAGGTAGCCTTTCAGCGCCTGACGACGTTCGTGCAGGTACTTGTGCTCTTCGGAGCCTTCCGGGAAGGTGATGTAAGACAGGTTTTCGACCTGCTCATCGGTCACTGGAACGTTGAAACGGTCGCGGATATAGCGCACGCCGTCCATGTTCATTTTCTTAACCTGGTGAGCGATGTTTTTACCTTCTGCGGTATCACCCATGCCGTAACCTTTGATGGTGTGGGCCAGGATTACAGTCGCTTTACCTTTGGTTTCACGCGCTTTTTTCAGTGCAGCGTAAATTTTCTTCGGATCGTGACCACCGCGGTTCAGGGCCCAGATCTGCTCATCAGTCCAGTCTGCAACCAGGGCTGCGGTTTCTGGATATTTGCCGAAGAAGTGCTCACGCACGTAGGCACCGTCTTTGGATTTGAAGGTCTGGTAGTCACCGTCAACGGTTTCGTTCATCAGCTGGATCAGTTTACCGCTGGTGTCTTTACGCAGCAGTTCGTCCCAACGGGAACCCCACATGACTTTGATCACGTTCCAGCCAGCACCTGCGAAGATGCCTTCCAGTTCGTTGATGATCTTGCCGTTACCGGTTACCGGACCATCCAGACGCTGCAGGTTACAGTTGATGATGAAGCACAGGTTGTCCAGCTTCTCACGGGTCGCGATGGTGATCGCGCCTTTAGATTCTGGCTCATCCATTTCGCCGTCGCCCAGGAAGGCGTATACGGTCTGCTCAGAGGTGTCTTTCAGACCACGGTGTTCCAGATACTTCAGGAATTTCGCCTGGTAGATCGCACCGATTGGGCCCAGACCCATGGATACGGTTGGGAACTGCCAGAATTCAGGCATCAGTTTAGGGTGCGGGTAAGAAGACAGACCTTTACCGTGAACTTCCTGACGGAAGTTGTTCATCTGCTCTTCAGTCAGACGACCTTCCAGGAATGCACGTGCATAGATGCCCGGAGAGATGTGGCCCTGGAAGTACACCAGATCGCCGCCGTCTTTCTCGTTCGCTGCACGGAAGAAGTGGTTGAAGCACACTTCGTAAACGGTCGCAGAAGACTGGAAGGACGCCATGTGGCCACCCAGTTCCAGGTCTTTCTTGGATGCGCGCAGAACGGTCATGATGGCGTTCCAGCGGATTGCAGAACGGATACGACGTTCCAGATCCAGATTGCCCGGGTATTCCGGTTCGTCTTCAACGGCAATCGTGTTTACGTAGTTGCTAGCCCCTGCACCTGAAGCAACCTTCACGCCGCCTTTGCGGGCTTCAGAAAGCAGCTGATCAATCAGATACTGAGCGCGCTCAACACCTTCTTCACGGATGACCGATTCGATCGCCTGTAGCCAGTCGCGAGTTTCGATCGGATCCACGTCATTTTGGAGACGTTCTGACATGGGGGTATTCCTTATCTATCTAATACGTTGATTTGTCTGGAACCTGTCCCATTGTGCTCTTGGGCAAGAACACAATAAGACAGGTTCTGCGTTTAGTTGCCGCGCTCTAAAAGTACCTGGCGCTTAATCCTTTCGTTGCTGTATGCGGCGTAATGAACGTTCGCGACGCGATTGTTCACGGCTGCGGTCCAGCAAGATTTCCTCAATGAAAGCCAGATGGCGGTGCGACGCTTCGCGCGCCTGCTCCGGTTCCCCGGCCATTATCGCCTCGAATACTCGGGTGCGATGGTTGCTTACCAGTGGGAGCATGTCCCGACGGGCATACAACAATTCAAAATTTTGACGAACGTTCTGGGCCAGCATCGGCTCCATGCAGCGTAGCAGATGGAGGAGCACCACGTTGTGGGCCGCTTCGGTGACGGCAATTTGATACTGGACGACGGCGCTGGACTCGGCGTCTAAATCGCCGGACTGCTGTGCCCGTTCAATGGCCTGATGCAGCTCGCGGATACGCACGCGATCTTCATCAGTGCTGCGAAGGGCGGCGTAATAGGCCGCAATACCTTCCAGCGCGTGACGGGTCTCAAGCAGGTCAAACTGGGATTCTGGGTGGTCAGAGAGAAGTTCTACCAGCGGATCGCTGAAGCTCTGCCACAGGCTGTTTTGCACAAAGGTTCCGCCGCCCTGGCGACGAAGCAGCAAGCCCTTTGCTTCGAGACGTTGAATCGCCTCACGCAGAGAGGGACGTGAAACGTCGAACTGTTTTGCCAGCTCGCGTTCTGGCGGAAGTTTCTCACCCGGGCGCAGAGTCCCTTCGAGGATTAAAAACTCCAGCTGCTGCTCAATCACATCAGATAGTTTTGGTTGGCGAATTTTGCTGTAGGCCATATTCCCTGTCTTACGCCTTTTTGCCCGGAGTCAATTGGTCTTACCAATTTCTATTTCGTATCGCTAAAGTAACAAAGTATTCACCTTCTGTCCATATTGGTTTTGATTGAAATCAGTAAACCCTGCACATTTTAACAACCTTACAGAAATAACGTTTCAGAAATGTAACTTTGCACAAATGAGTTGATTACCCCCAAAGAGGGAGTTTTAACCATAATGAAACGAGGGTTTTTGCAATCTGAAGCGATTCAACAAGGCAAATAATGAAAATTCGCCCACTTAAGGCGCATTTCTATTCTATAGGTTGGGTGAGGAACAACGAGCGGGCCGATTTACAAATGCTTTCTTTTTATTCAAGTCGTCATCACCCCTTCATAAAGCAGGTGCATTCGCAGGCACTTACCACTATTCTGGCGCTTACGGAAGTCATCTCCGCTTTTTTCGGTCTCGTTTACCGTAAAGAAATAAATACAGAATATGGATTTTCATAATTACACACGCTCAGCGTGAACATAACAACCACACACGAGGTTTCAAATGGAAGCTCAACAGCACGGCGATCAGCTAAAGCGCGGGCTTAAAAACCGCCATATTCAGCTCATCGCACTGGGCGGTGCGATTGGTACCGGCCTGTTTCTGGGCAGCGCATCCGTTATCCAGTCTGCCGGTCCGGGCATTATTTTGGGTTACGCGATTGCGGGTTTCATTGCTTTTCTGATCATGCGCCAGCTGGGCGAAATGGTCGTGGAAGAGCCGGTCGCGGGCTCCTTCAGCCACTTTGCCTATAAATACTGGGGCAGCTTTGCCGGTTTCGCCTCGGGCTGGAACTACTGGGTGCTGTACGTTCTGGTTGCCATGGCCGAACTGACCGCCGTCGGGAAATACATTCAGTTCTGGTATCCCGAAATCCCAACCTGGGCTTCTGCTGCAGCCTTCTTCGTCATTATCAACGCCATTAACCTGACCAACGTTAAAGTGTTCGGGGAGATGGAGTTCTGGTTTGCCATCATCAAGGTCATTGCCGTGGTGGCGATGATTATCTTCGGCGGCTGGCTGCTGTTCAGCGGCAACGGCGGCCCGCAGGCCACGGTGCGCAACCTCTGGGAACAGGGTGGCTTCCTGCCTCACGGCATGACCGGCCTGGTGATGATGATGGCGATCATTATGTTCTCCTTCGGCGGCCTGGAGCTGGTGGGCATCACCGCTGCTGAAGCCGACAACCCGGAGCAGAGCATCCCGAAAGCCACAAATCAGGTTATCTACCGCATCCTGATCTTCTATGTGGGCTCACTGGCGGTGCTGCTCTCGCTGCTGCCGTGGACGCGCGTGACTGCTGACACCAGCCCGTTTGTGCTGATCTTCCACGAGCTGGGCGATACCTTTGTCGCCAACGCGCTGAACATCGTGGTGCTGACCGCAGCGCTCTCCGTTTACAACAGCTGCGTATACTGCAACAGCCGCATGCTGTTCGGCCTGGCCCAGCAGGGTAACGCGCCGAAGATGCTGCTTAACGTTGATAAACGTGGCGTGCCGGTGAATACCATCATCGTTTCCGCCATCGTGACCGCCCTGTGCGTGCTCATTAACTACATGGCACCGGAATCGGCGTTTGGCCTGCTGATGGCGCTGGTGGTCTCTGCGCTGGTCATCAACTGGGCGATGATCAGCCTGGCGCACATGAAGTTCCGCCGCGCGAAGCAGCAGCAGGGCGTCACCACGCGCTTCCCTGCCCTGCTCTATCCGCTGGGTAACTGGATCTGCCTGCTGTTCATGGCGGCCGTGCTGGTGATCATGCTGATCACCCCAGGTATGGCGATTTCCGTCTACCTGATTCCGGTCTGGATTGCAGTACTCGGCGTTGGCTATCTCTTCAGTCAGAAAAGCCGTAATGCCATGAAGGCGCACTAAGCCTCCCACCGCGGTGCCTGCTTTTGCGGGTGCCGCGCGTTGTTACCTCCTTCACACTTTCACGCCCACAGCGCATTTATCCATATCACCGCCCTGATACTGCAACGCATATATCCCTTCGCCAGCGAATAATTCTCTCCATACCGTAAACCGGAGAGCTGTCGATGGATAACAACACACTGTCAGTAAAAGAAAAGATCGGCTATGGGATGGGCGACGCCGGATGCAACATTATCTTTGGCGCCATCATGCTGTTTGTTAACTATTTTTATACGGATATTTTTGGTCTGGCTCCTGCGCTGGTCGGCGTGCTGCTGCTGTCTGTCCGCGTGATTGACGCCGTAACGGACCCGATCATGGGTGCGATTGCCGACCGCACCCGCAGCAAATATGGCCGCTTTCGTCCATGGCTGCTGTGGATCGCTTTCCCGTACGCGCTGTTCAGCATCCTGATGTTCACCACGCCAGAGTGGAGCTATAACAGCAAAGTTATCTATGCCTTTGTCACCTACTTCCTGCTGTCGCTCACCTACACCGCCATCAACATCCCCTACTGCTCGCTGGGCGGGGTGATCACTAACGATCCAAAAGAACGTGTGGCCTGCCAGTCGTACCGCTTCGTGCTGGTCGGCATCGCCACGCTGCTGCTCTCATTAACGCTGCTGCCCATGGCAGACTGGTTTGGCGGGGACAACAAAGCCAAAGGCTACCAGATGGCCATGACCGTGCTGGCGCTGATTGGCACCTGCATGTTCCTGTTCTGCTTCGCCACCGTCCGCGAGCGCGTGCGCCCGGCAGTCCAGACCAATGACCAGTTGAAAAACGACCTGAAAGACGTGTGGAAGAACGACCAGTGGGTGCGCATTCTGCTCCTGACGCTCTGCAACGTCTGCCCGGGCTTTATCCGCATGGCGGCCACCATGTATTACGTCACCTGGGTGATGGGCCAGAGCACCCACTTCGCCACGCTGTTTATCAGCCTGGGCGTTGTCGGCATGATGCTCGGCAGCGTGCTGGCAAAAGTGCTGACCGACCGCTGGTGCAAGCTGAAGGTCTTCTTCTGGACCAACATCGTGCTGGCGATTTTCTCCTGCGCCTTTTATTTCTTCGACCCGAAAGCGACCGTCACCATCGTGGTGCTCTACGTCCTGCTGAACATCCTGCACCAGATCCCGTCTCCGCTGCACTGGTCGCTGATGGCCGACGTGGATGACTACGGCGAGTGGAAAACCGGGAAGCGCATCACCGGCATCAGCTTCTCGGGCAACATCTTCTTCCTCAAGCTGGGGCTGGCGATTGCCGGGGCGATGGTCGGTTTTCTGCTCTCCTGGTACGGCTACGACGCGGGGGCGAAAGCGCAAAGCGCAGACGCCATCAACGGGATTGTGCTGCTGTTTACCGTTATCCCGGGGGTGGGTTATTTGATTACCGCGGGCGTGGTGCGCCTGCTGAAGGTGGATCGTGAAACCATGAAGCAGATCCAGCTCGATCTGGAAAAACGCCGCAACAACTACCACGAGCTGAACGATTATCAGGAACTGAAAGCCGCTGAGACTAAATAAGGAAAGCCGAATGCAAACCTGGCCAAACCCGTTTATTGAACAACGCGCCGACCCGTATATCCTGCGCCACGATGGGCAATATTACTTTATCGCCTCCGTGCCGCAGTACGACAGGCTGGCGATCCGCCGCGCGGACTCGCTGGAAGGCTTACGTCATGCCGCAGAGGTGGTGGTCTGGCGTAAACCCGACGCCGGACCAATGAGCCAGCTGATTTGGGCACCGGAACTGCACCACATTGACGGAAAGTGGTACATCTATTTTGCCGCGACGCACACCCAGGCGCTCGACGCGCTCGGGATGTTCCAGCACCGCATGTTTGCCATTGAATGTACCGACAGCGATCCGCTCACCGGCAGGTGGGTAGAAAAAGGGCAGATCAAAACCCCGTTCGACACCTTCGCCCTGGACGCCACTACCTTTGTGCATCAGGGCAAACGCTGGTATCTGTGGGCGCAAAAAGCGCCGGATATCACCGGGAACTCCAACCTTTATCTGTGCGAAATGGCGAACCCGTGGACGCTGAAAGGCGAGCCGGTGATGCTCAGCAAGCCGGAGTATGACTGGGAGTGTCGCGGGTTTTGGGTCAACGAAGGCCCGGCGGTGTTGGTTCACGGCGATAAGCTGTTTATCAGCTACTCCGCCAGCGCCACCGACGAGAACTACTGCATGGGGCTGCTGTGGATAGACCTGAACGCCGATCCGCAAAACCCTGCAAACTGGCATAAATCCCCGCGTCCCGTATTCGCCACCAGCTACGAAAATCGCCAGTACGGCCCGGGACACAACAGCTTTACGCAAACGCCGGAAGGGGAAGATATGCTGGTGTATCACGCGCGGAACTACACCGAAATTGAGGGCGATCCGCTCTACGATCCAAACCGCCATACTCGCCTGAAGCTCGTCCGCTGGAATGAAAACGGGATGCCTGATTTCGGCATCCCGCCTGCGGACACGCTTTAATCGTTACGGCGCGCTGGCTTACACCAGCGTGCCGTAGATCGTCAGCAGCGCCACGATAACCACGACCACAAACGACGTTTTCTTCGCCATGGAGACAGCGGCTTTCGGCGTTTCAATCTTGTCGGTATGCGGCTCGCGCGCCAGCGAGAACTGCGCCAGACGCGTTAACACCTGATACTGCGACGTATGGCGATCGGCAAGCGAGGCGAACCACGCGGGCAGCGCTTTTTCACCGTGGCCAATTAACGCGTACACCACGCCCACCAGACGCACCGGAAGCCAGTCAACCACGTGCAGGATGGCATCAATGCCGGACAGCAAACGCTCGTGCGGCGTCAGATAGCGGGCAAGCCAGGTCTGCCAGGCGCGCAGGAACGCATACCCCATCAGCAAGACCGGTCCCCATGGACCGCCCACCACAAACCAGAACAGCGGCGCCAGGTAGTAACGGAAGTTAATCCACAGCAGCGCGTTCTGCAGTTCGCGCAGGAACTCGCGTTCGTCGCAGTCCGGCGGCACGCCGTGGATCATCGTCAGCTCGCTCGCCATGGCATTGCGCGCATGGGCATCGTCACGGGAGGCAGCTTTCAGGTACGCGTGATAGTGCAAACGCACCTTGCCCGCACCAATGCACAGCACACCGAGCAGGATCCACACCACCAGCAGCGGCACGTTGAAAAAGAGTCCATACAGCGAGCGCAGCAGCAGGAACGTAATCACCATCACGCCCGCCATCATCAGCAGCGTGCGCAGCATGGAAAAGTGCTTGATACGGCGGAATAACACCTCCAGCCGGTGATCCAGATGCCAGTGCTCACCGAGCTTGAACAGGCGTTCAGCGATGATAACCAGCAGTATGGTAAACAACGTCATGGTATCTCCTTATTCTGACGACGCGGTGAGCATGGCGCGGAACCGCGGCCAGTCAAATGCCGGGCCGGGATCGGTTTTTCTCGCCGGAGCGATATCGCTGTGCCCGGTAATATTGTCGGCAATGGCCGGGTAAAGTCCGATAAGCGTGCGGGTCACAGCCGCTAGCTGTTGATACTGTGAATCGGTGTAGGGCGTGGTATCCGTGCCTTCCAGTTCGATCCCGATAGAAAAATCGTTGCACCGTTCGCGCACGTGATACATCGACACCCCGGCATGCCAGGCGCGCTTATCAAAGGGAACATACTGAACCACTTCACCATCGCGACGAATCAGGCAATGAGCCGACACGCGTAGATGCGCAATCTCAGCAAAGAAAGGATGGGCATCGGGATCTATCGTTCCCGTGAATAACGCATCGATCCACGGGCCGCCGAATTCCCCCGGCGGGAGACTAATATTATGAACCACCAGCAGTGTGGGCTTTTCATCCTCCGGGCGGCAGTCGTGGTGCGGCGAAGGCACATGCCGCGCATCCACCAGCCATCCGTTTTCTAACAACATGCTGGAACTCCTTATGTATGGTGCTGTTACTCGGTTCAGAGTAGCATGTTTCAATATTTTGATTCGTTACCAATTTGGAGTTTTATCATGCCGCCTCGCCGCTACAACCCCGACCACCGACGTGAAGCGCTTCTGGAACGTATTAATATGGATATTCCGGCAAGCGTTGCCCATGCTTTGAAAGAAGATCTGGGCGGTGACGTCAATGCCGATAAAGATATTACCGCACAATTGTTGCCGAAAGAGACGCGCTCCCACGCGGTCATTATCACCCGCGAAGAAGGTGTGTTTTGCGGCAAGCGCTGGGTTGAAGAGGTCTTTACCCAGCTGGCGGGCGATGATGTGCAGGTCACATGGCACGTGGAGGACGGCGATAGCGTCACGCCAAACCAGCCGCTGTTCGAGCTGGACGGCCCTTCCCGCGTCTTGCTGACCGGCGAACGTACCGCGCTTAATTTTGTACAAACGCTCTCTGGCGTCGCCAGCGAAGTGCGTCGTTACGTTGACCTGCTGGCCGGCACCCGAACCCAGCTGCTGGATACCCGCAAAACGCTGCCGGGCCTGCGCACGGCGCTGAAGTACGCGGTGCTCTGCGGCGGCGGCGCAAACCATCGTCTGGGCCTGTCCGACGCTTTTCTGATTAAAGAGAACCACATTATTGCATCGGGTTCCGTACGTCAGGCAGTGGAGAAGGCCTTCTGGCTGCATCCGGATGTGCCGGTTGAAGTAGAAGTGGAAAACCTGGACGAACTGGAGCAGGCGATTAAGGCCGGGGCCGATATCATCATGCTCGATAACTTCGAAACCGAGCAGATGCGTGAGGCGGTAAAACTGACCAATGGCCGGGCCCAGCTCGAAGTCTCCGGGAACGTCACCTTCGAAACGATCCGTGAATTCGCCGAAACCGGCGTGGATTACATCTCCGTCGGCGCGCTGACCAAGCACGTTCGCGCCCTCGACCTCTCGATGCGTTTTAAATAGTGATTCCTCCCCTCTCCGCCTGGAGAGGGGAATTTCAGCCCCGCTCGCAAATCCGCTGTTCTTTCCTGCAACACCGCATTAATTCTCTGAACGCGCTTTCCCGTTCCCTTTTTTGCCCGTCGTTTCTGCCCTTTTGCGCTGACAGAGTAGCGCCACTTAACGTAAGGAGCAGATATGAACAGACAACACGGATTCACTCTTATTGAGCTGATGGTGGTCATCGGCATTATTGCGATTCTGAGCGCCATCGGCATACCTGCCTATCAGAACTACCTGCGCAAAGCGGCGCTGACCGATATGCTGCAAACCTTCGTTCCCTACCGCACCGCCATTGAACTTTGCGCGCTGGATCACGGTGGTGTGGAGAGCTGCGATGCCAACAGCAACGGCATCCCTTCCCCCACCACGACACGCTACGTTTCCGGAATGAGCGTAGCGAAAGGGATCGTGACCTTAACAGGACAGGAAAGTCTTAACGGGCTGGAAGTGGTCATGACGCCGCAGTGGAACAACGGCAACGGGATGACGGGCTGGACGCGCGTCTGCAACATCAGTGCTGATAGCGCTCTGAAGCAGGCCTGCGAAGACGTTTTCCGCTTCAACAATAACTGAGGAGCGGATAATGAATACCGATCAACTCGTGGCGCTTTGTCTTCGCCATCACGCACTGCTGCTATCCAGCGACAGTGAGAGGATCAACATTGCCGTCGTGGGAAAGCCCGCGACCGAACTCATGGAGGCGCTGCGTTTCGCGACCCAGAAACGGATTGATATTGAGTGCTGGAGCGCGGAGCGCATGGAAAAACACCGGCAGCTAACGTCACAATCGTATCTGCCCGGCGTTTCGCAAACACACTCTACGGTAGATGTCCTTAACCACACGCTGCAGCAGGCAATCAACCAGCGCGCCTCTGATATTCATCTCGAACCGATGGAGCACGCGTGCCAGATTCGTTTACGTATCGACGGCGTACTTTGTCCGCAGCCTCCGCTTGCCGCTGAACTGGCTAACCTGTTAAGCGCACGTTTAAAAGTGCTGGGTAACCTGGATATTGCAGAACGCCGACTGCCTCAGGACGGCCAGTTTACGATTGAACTGGCCAATGAGCCGGTCTCGTTTCGGATCGCGACGCTTCCCTGCAGCGGCGGCGAAAAAATTGTGCTGCGCCTCCTGCATCAGGTTCCGCAGGCCCTTGAGCCGAAAGCGCTTGGCATGAATGCTGAACAGTTGGCCTGTTTTAATGCGGTTCTCCACCAGCCGCAGGGGCTGATTCTGGTCACCGGCCCTACCGGCAGCGGCAAAACCGTGACGCTGTACAGCGCGCTGCAGTCGCGTAACACCCCTGACGTCAACATCTGCAGCGTGGAAGATCCTATTGAGATCCCCCTTGCCGGATTAAACCAGACGCAGATTAATCCCCGGGCGGGTTTAACCTTCCAGAACGTGCTGCGCGCACTGCTACGTCAGGATCCCGACATCATTATGGTCGGCGAAATCCGTGACGGAGAAACGGCCGGGATTGCCATTAATGCTGCCCAGACCGGGCATCTGGTGCTGTCGACCCTGCACACCAACTCGACGACGGAAACGCTCATTCGCCTGGAGCAGATGGGCGTCGCGCGCTGGATGATTTCTTCCGCGCTGACGATGGTGATTGCCCAGCGACTGGTCCGGCGTTTGTGCCCACATTGTCGCCGGGAAACCCGCGATCAGGCTCAACTACCTCGCTCAGTATGGCCCAGGCCGCTTCCACGCTGGCAGCCCACCGGCTGCGATCGCTGTTATCACGGCTTTTATGGCCGCGTGGCCATTTTTGAAGTACTTGCCATCGACAATGCCCTCCGGCAGGCCATTGCCAGCGGGGCGGGAACTGACGTCATAGAGGCGAGCGCCCGGCAGGCGGGGATGGTTTCTCTTTTTGAACACGGCTGCAGAGCCGTCGAACAAGGGCTAACCACGATTGAAGAGTTGTTGCGCGTCCTGGGAATGCCCAATGGCGGCTAATCAGCTCTGGCGCTGGCGTGCGCTCACCAAAGATGGAGAGCCCCGAAGCGGGACACTCTGGGCCACAGACCGCAATGCGGTCTTCACCCGGCTGATGCGTAACGACCTCCATCCTCTGACGCTGACCCGATGCACGCAGCGACACCGCTGGCGTCCACACCACTGCGGCGAGATGTTTCATCAGCTCGCCTCGCTGCTGCAGGCTGGTCTGACGCTGTCCCACAGCCTGCAAATGCTGGCAGAGCAACATCCGTTAAAACCGTGGCAGGCGCTGCTGCAAAGCATTGCCGATGAGCTCAGTGAAGGATGCCCGTTTTCTGAGTCGCTAAAAAAGTGGCCAGCCGTTTTTAGCCCGCTGCATGTCTCGATGGTGAAAACCGGAGAGCTGACGGGGAAGCTGGAGGTGTGCTGTCGTCAGCTCGCGCAGCAACAAAAAGCGCAGCAGCAGCTCAGTGCAAAAGTGAAAAAGGCGCTGCGCTACCCGGCGATCGTCCTGACGCTGGCTGTGCTCGTCGTGCTGGCGATGGTCACTCTGGTCCTGCCCGAGTTTGCCGCGATCTACAAAACGTTTAATACCCCGCTTCCCGTGCTGACACAGATGGTTATGGGGATGGCCGCCTTTATGCAGTCATATGCCCTTGCGTTGTTCGTCCTGCTATTAGCCCCCTTAGCCGTCGCCTGGGCTCTGCGGCAGAATCCTCGCTGGCAGTGCATCCTGCTGCATACGCCCGTGATGGGCGCACTGGCAAAAGGTCAAAAGCTGGGACACGTCTTTACCGTGCTGTCACTCACGCAACAGGCGGGTATCCCCTTTTTACAGGGCCTGGAGAGTGCCGAGGAGACCGTTGAAAGTCAGTACTGGCAGGGAATACTGCGCGGCGTGCGGGAGGACATTGAAAAAGGCCTTCCCGTCTGGTCATCCTTTCAAAGAGCGGCAATCTTTACCCCGCTCTGTGTTCAGCTTTTACGAACCGGTGAAATGTCAGGTGCGCTGGATATCATGCTGGCAAACCTTGCCCGCCATCATACGGAACAGACCTTTCAACGTGCAGAGAATCTGGCGGCGCTTCTGGAGCCAGTGCTTCTGATAGTGACGGGGGTCATTATTGGTACGCTGGTGGTGGCAATGTACCTGCCGATATTCCACCTGGGAGATGCGATGAGCGCGGGATAGTACAACAGGGCTGGCGCACGGGCATGCGCCAGCGATAGCCATTACAGGCTGTTGAATACGCGGTTTTCTTGTTCCTGAACGCGAATAAACGTCGTACGCTTTGTCAGCTCTTTCAGGCGGGAGGCGCCAACGTAGGTGCAGGCAGAGCGCAGGCCGCCGAGGATATCGCGTGCGGTGTTTTCAACCGGGCCGCGCAGAGGCAGCTTGACGGTTTTACCTTCTGCCGCACGGTATTTTGCCACGCCGCCGACGTGACGGGTCATCGCAGACTCAGAGCTCATACCGTAGAACAGCATAAATTTCTCGCCGTTCTCTTCTACTACGGTACCGCCGCTCTCTTCGTGACCTGCCAGCATGCCGCCGAGCATCACGAAGTCCGCGCCGCCGCCGAAGGCCTTTGCGACATCACCCGGCATGGTGCAACCACCGTCGCTGATGATCTGGCCGCCCAGCCCGTGCGCCGCATCGGCACATTCAATGACGGCAGAGAGCTGCGGATAACCGACGCCGGTTTTGACGCGCGTGGTGCATACGGAGCCCGGACCGATGCCCACTTTCACGATATCGGCACCGGAGAGGATCAGCTCTTCACACATTTCACCGGTCACCACGTTGCCCGCGATGATGGTTTTCGTCGGCCAGGCCTCACGCGCCTTGCTGACGAACTGTACGAAGTGCTCGGAGTAACCGTTCGCCACATCAATACAAACGAAGTTCAGCGCCGGGTTAGCCTTCAGGATCTGTTTGGTCTTCTCGAAATCCGCATCGGAGGTACCGGTGGAGACCATCACGTGCTTCACCACATCAGCAGAGGCGGACGCCACAAACGCATCCCACTCTTCAGGGCTGTAATGTTTGTGTACGGCGGTGAGGATGTCGAACTGTGCCAGCGCGGTTGCCATCTCAAAGGTTCCCACAGTATCCATGTTGGCAGCGATGATCGGCACGCCAGACCAGGTCTGACCGGAATGCTTAAAGGTGAATTGACGTTCGAGTTCAACGTCTGAGCGACTTTTCAGTGTAGAGCGTTTAGGGCGGATAAGAACGTCTTTGAAACCTAACTTCAGATCTTCTTCGATACGCATGTGCGGATTCCTGGGGTTAGAGGCAAATATGTTAAAAGCACAACTCCAGTGACGCTATCATACGCACTAATACCTGCTCCGCAAGACTGCGAAATTCTCTTTTTTTACGCTACAATCCTATAAATTTACCTGGTAAAAAGCCGGTAAACAGGGCTAAACAGTTGCTGGCGCACCTGAGAGTTTTAATCAACTGATTTTAATAATGAATAATTCCCAGGATTTGATTTAATGGGGTATATCGTTGCATTAACCGGTGGCATCGGTAGTGGCAAAAGTACCGTTGCAGACGCGTTTTCTCGTTTGGGTATCACGATTATCGATGCCGATATTATTGCCCGCCAGGTGGTAGAGCCCAATACACCCGCGCTTAAGGCCATCGCAGAACATTTTGGCCAGGCAATCATCAATGCCGATGGCACGCTAAATCGCCGTCAGCTTCGCGAATGCATTTTTTCCGATTCAGCGGAAAAAGCCTGGCTTAATTCCCTGCTCCATCCCATTATCCACCAGGAAACACAGCGTCAGATAGCCGAAGCCCGCTCGCCCTATGTCTTGTGGGTGGTTCCGCTGCTGGTGGAAAATCAGCTGCATCAGAAAGCCGATCGGGTACTGGTGATTGATGTCACACCCGAGACGCAAATCCAGAGAACCATGATGCGAGACCATGTCTCGCGCGAGCATGCTGAACATATTCTCGCCGCTCAGGCCACGCGCGCTCAGCGCCTTGCCGTGGCGGATGATGTTATTGATAATAACGGCGCACCAGATGCTATTGCATCGGATGTTGCCCGTCTGCACGCGCAGTATCTGACGTTAGCCGGGCAGGCCGTTGCACAGGAAAAACCATAATGTCGACTCACATCCTTTTTGAGCATCCGCTCAACGAAAAAATGCGTACCTGGCTGCGCATCGAATTCCTCATTCAGCAGCTTTCACAACATCTGCCGGTTAACGATCATGCTACGGCGTTGCACTTCTTCCGCAATGTAGGCGATCTGCTGGATGTGATTGAACGCGGCGATGTCCGCACAGAATTGCTTAAAGAGCTGGAGCGCCAGCAGCGTAAATTGCAGGCATGGGCTGAGGTTCCGGGGGTGGACGTAAGCCGTATCGATTCCCTTCGTCAGCAGCTTAAAACCAGCAGCAGCATCCTGATGGCCGCACCGCGCGTCGGGCAGTTTTTGCGTGAGGACCGCCTGATTGGCCTGGTGCGCCAGCGCCTGAGCATCCCTGGCGGTTGCTGCAGCTTCGACCTGCCGACGCTGCATATGTGGCTCCATATGCCACAAGCGCAGCGTGACGCGCAGGTGAACAGCTGGCTGGCAAGCCTGGAGCCGATGCACCAGACGCTGTCGCTGATCCTCGATCTGATCCGTAACTCAGCGCCGTTCCGCAAGCAAACCAGCCTGAACGGTTTCTACCAGGACAACGGTGATGATGCCGATCTTCTGCGCCTGAATTTATCGCTTGGCGAACAGCTTTATCCGCAAATTTCCGGGCATAAGAGCCGCTTTGCGATTCGCTTTATGCCGCTGGACAGCGAAAATGGCACCGTGCCGGAACGCCTCGATTTTGAACTGGCCTGTTGTTAAGGAGTGCCGATGTCTGATGTCACCACCGTAAACTGCCCGACCTGTGGCAAAACCGTTGTCTGGGGCGAAGTGAGTCCGTTCCGCCCATTCTGCTGCAAACGCTGCCAGCTTATTGACCTGGGCGAATGGGCGGCGGAAGAAAAACGCATTCCGAGTAAAGGCGATCTTTCGGACAGCGATGACTGGAGTGAAAGCCAGCAGTAATCCGTAGAGCCTGCTGGCGCGTCGCTTAGCAGGCCTTCGGTTGTTCGACTAACCGCAGGATCACAGGCTCATTAGCTGGCGGGAATTTTTCGGCATCACTTGCCTGAAGCTCCACCCAGTTACCCGGCTGCCCCTCTTTCCCCCAGGGTTCACCTTCCCAGTTTTCCACCAGCCAGAACCACAGCGTGATGTGTCTGTCCGGAAACTGGTACTCAAGCTTATCAAACAGCGTTGCGCCAAGCGGGGTGATCCCCACCTCCTCCTGAAGCTCGCGAACCAGCGCCTCTTCCGGCGTTTCACCTGACTCGATTTTACCGCCTGGAAACTCCCACTTGTTCGCCATATGGGCGTCGGCAGCGCGCTGGGTGATGAAGATTTGATTTTGCGGGTTGCGAATAATCCCGACGGCAATTTGCAGTATTTTCATATTGTCACTTCCATAAAAAAGGCGCAGAAATCTGCGCCTTTTTGTTTTTTTATGAACTTAGCTCAGACGGCCGTGGCACGCCTTGTACTTTTTACCAGAACCGCACGGGCATGGATCGTTACGACCCACTTTACGATCGCCGGTTTGCGCGGCGATTGCCGCTGCGGCTTCGCTGTCGTCGGTCTGATGGCTCAGCTGTTGCATTTGTGCCAGACGCTCGGCTTCTTCACGACGCTGCTGCTCCATCGCTTCCACTTCTTCCGGCATGCGCACCTGAACCTTGCTCAGGGTGCTGATGACTTCATACTTCAGCGACTCAAGCATAGAGGCAAACATGGAGAAGGACTCACGCTTGTATTCCTGCTTCGGATCTTTCTGCGCATAGCCACGCAGGTGGATACCCTGACGCAGGTAGTCCATCGCCGCCAGGTGCTCTTTCCACAGGGAATCCAGCGTCTGCAGCATCACGCCTTTTTCGAAGTGACGCATCATCTCAGCGCCAACGACCTCTTCCTTGCGCTTGTAGACGTCCAGCGCGGTTTCGTAGATACGCTCGCGCAGGGTCTCTTCGTGCAGCTCAGGCTCTTTATCCAGCCACTCTTTGATAGGCAGATCGAGGTCAAAGTCGTTTTTCAGGCGTTCCTGCAGGCCTTCGATGTCCCACATCTCTTCCAGAGACTGCGGCGGAATGTGCGCATCAATCGTGGCTTTAAACACATCTTCGCGGATGCTGTTGATGGTTTCGCTCACGTCGGACACGTCCAGCAGTTCGTTACGCTGGGTGTAGATCGCACGACGCTGGTCGTTAGCCACGTCATCGTATTCCAGCAGCTGCTTACGAATATCAAAGTTGCGGCTTTCCACTTTACGCTGTGCGTTCGCGATCGCTTTGGTAACCCACGGGTGTTCAATGGCTTCACCCGGCTTCATGCCCAGCTTGCGCATCATGCCGGACACGCGGTCGGAGGCGAAAATACGCATCAGCGCATCCTCCATCGACAGATAGAAGCGGGAAGAACCGGCATCACCCTGACGACCCGCACGACCACGCAGCTGGTTATCGATACGACGCGATTCGTGACGCTCGGTACCAATGATATGCAGACCGCCGGATGCCAGCACCGCGTCGTGACGCACCTGCCAGTCGGCCTTAATCTGAGCAATCTGTTCAGGCGTTGGGTTTTCCAGCTCAGCCACCTCGGCCTGCCAGCTTCCGCCCAGCATAATATCGGTACCACGACCCGCCATGTTGGTGGCGATGGTTACCGCAGCCGGATAACCTGCCTGCGCAACAATATCTGCTTCTTTGGCGTGGAATTTGGCGTTCAGTACGTTGTGCTTGATGCCCGCTTTCGTCAGCTCGTGAGAAACCACTTCGGATTTTTCAATGGAGATGGTCCCCACCAGAACCGGCTGGCCTTTAGCAGTACGCTCGCGAATGTCTTCGATGATCGCCTGAATTTTTTCCGCTTCGGTCATGTACACCAGGTCCGGCATATCCTTACGGATCATCGGACGGTTGGTTGGAACGACCACGGTATCCAGCTTGTAGATAGAGCTGAATTCAAACGCTTCGGTATCGGCTGTACCGGTCATGCCCGCCAGCTTCTCGTACAGACGGAAGTAGTTCTGGAAGGTGATAGACGCCAGCGTCTGGTTTTCGTTTTGAATATCCACGCCTTCTTTGGCTTCTACAGCCTGGTGCAGACCGTCAGACCAGCGACGTCCCTGCATGGTACGACCGGTGTGCTCATCGACAATGATCACTTCGCCGTCTTTTACGATGTAGTCGACGTCGCGGGTGAACAGCGCGTGGGCACGCAGCGCTGCGGTCACGTGGTGCATCAGCATGATGTTGCTCGGAGAGTACAGAGACTCGCCCTCTTCCATAATGCCTTCAGCCACCAGCAGCTCTTCGATTTTCACCAGACCACGCTCGGTCAGGTTCACCTGGCGCGCTTTTTCATCCACGGAGAAGTGACCTTCACCCTGGAAGGTATCCGAGTCTTCTTTCTCCTGGCGCAGCAGGTGTGGAATGATTTTGTCGACTTTACGGTACATCTCGGAGCTGTCTTCAGCCGGGCCGGAGATGATAAGCGGAGTACGCGCTTCATCGATCAGGATGGAGTCCACCTCATCCACCAGCGCGTAGTGCAGCTTACGCTGGACGCGCTCTTCAGGGCTGAACGCCATGTTGTCACGCAGGTAGTCGAAGCCGTATTCGTTGTTGGTACCGTAGGTAATGTCCGCGTTATACGCTTCACGCTTGGCTGGTGCAGGCAGGCCAGACATGTTGATGCCGACGGTCATGCCGAGGAATTCGAACAGTGGACGGTTGTTTTCGGCGTCACGCTGCGCCAGATAGTCGTTGACGGTAACGACGTGAACGCCTTTACCGGTCAACGCATTCAGGTAAGCCGGCAGCGTTGCGGTCAGGGTTTTACCTTCACCGGTACGCATTTCCGCGATGCAGCGTTCGTTAAGCACCATCCCGCCCAGCAGCTGAACGTCGAAGTGACGCATGCCGAACACGCGCTTACTTGCTTCACGCACGACCGCAAATGCTTCCGGGATCAGGCTTTCTAAGGTTTCACCTTTTTCCAGACGCGCACGGAATTCCGCCGTTTTCGCTTTCAGCTCATCATCAGAGAGCTTCTCCATCGCCGGTTCCATACCGTTGATGACGGCAACAGCTTTGCGCATACGGCGCAGGGTACGATCGTTACGACTACCAAAAACTTTAGTTAATAATTTGATTAGCATAATAAATTCTCAAACGCCCCATCATGGGCAGATAAATTAAGGTATTGAAAAAGTTAATTTAGCTGAGGCGTTGAGGCCCGGCGCGAATGCCGTGAACCTGGCTAATCCAGGTTGAAACAGAGAATGAAACAGGAGGAACGAGCGCGCGTTGCGCCGTCTGGCGAACCATAACCGGCGGCTGGCTGTCCTGCGTGAGCAGCGCGTTGAGCGTGTCCAGCAGGGCAAGATGCTGCGCCTGCACCGGCAGCGCCTCTTCCGCAACAGGCATTGCCTGCGGCGCCATCGCGAAGGAGAGATGGCGGATAACCGTGCGGATAGCGTGCTGGTGCCAGTAATCAACGGAGAAATTCGGGCGGCGACTGGCTTCAAGCCAGGCGAGATTTGTAAAGTTAACCCGCGTATTGAGATCGTGTTTGCTGGTAGAGGTCTTCGTCGGCGTCGCCGCTTCGGCACTGTTGCAGAGCGCAGGCAAGCCGAAACTCGCCGCGACCATCCCTAATAAGAGATGCGGCCAGAAGTAACGTCTGCCAAATTGTCGCCAGCGCGTCAGTATTCCGCTCACTTGCTCCACCACATAAGCCAGCCTGCTACAGGCTATCTTCAGTTATTTTTTTAAGCGCCCAGATATTACCACTAAAGCCAATGCACATCAGCAGGAATGAGGCGCCGCCGCGGGGAAAAACGGTCAAGAATGCAGCTAACGCACACACTTTCTGCGCAAGACAGACTAGAAATAACGCTGGGGCAAACAAAGAAGGGTAAAAATAAAAACGACTGGTCTTCCTGGCCGGAGAGAGTACCAGGTTAACCAGTCGATTTTTTACGAAACGGCGTGAACCGTTACGCCAGAACCATGCTTGGCGCTTTGAAAGCCAACGGCAGTTCTGCTTCGTCTTCGAAGGTCACATATTCCCAGGCTTCCTGTTTTGCCAGGACGGCCTGCAACAGTTTGTTGTTCAGCGCATGACCGGATTTGAACGCGGTAAATGCACCAATGATGTTGTGACCACACATGAACAGGTCGCCGATAGCGTCCAGCATTTTGTGACGAACGAATTCATCTTCGAAACGCAGGCCGTCTTCGTTCAGTACGCGATAATCGTCAACAACGATGGCACAATCGAAGCTGCCGCCCAGGCACAGGCCGCGGGACTGCAGATATTCGATATCACGCATGAAGCCAAACGTACGGGCTCGGCTGATCTGGCGCATAAACGCATCGGCAGAGAAGTTCATCGCATAGCGCTGGGTGCTGGAATCAATCGCCGGATGGTTAAAGTCGATGGTAAAGTCCAACGAGAAACCATTGTACGGTTTAAATTCAGCCCACTTGTCGCCATCTTCGACGCGAACGGTCTCTTTGATGCGGACAAATTTCTTCGCGCAGTTCAGTTCTTCGATGCCGGCATCCAGCAACAGATAGACGAACGGTGCAGCACTGCCATCCATAATCGGGATTTCTGGCGCGTCGACTTCAACAATAATGTTGTCGATACCCAGACCCGCCAGGGCGGCGTTCAGGTGCTCTACGGTAGAAATCCGCACGTCATGCTCGTTCACCAGACAAGTACAGAGCATAGTATCACGCACAGATTTGGCATCGGCCGGAAAATCTACCGGTGGATTCAAGTCGGTGCGACGATAGATGACCCCGGTATTGGCCGGCGCAGGGCGTAACGTCAGCGTGACTTTCTTGCCGGTATGTAAACCGACACCCGTCGCCTGAACGATACGTTTAAGTGTCCTTTGTTTGATCATCGTATAATCTCGCCAAATTAACTATCCAACCGAGAGTGTATATCACTAACGGTGGGCCAGTTTAGCACAAAGAGCGCAAATCCCCTAATTCCAGCCAATTCTTAATCAGCTTGCTTACGCAGGAACGCCGGGATATCCAGATAATCTGGCTCTTTCGCCGTTTGCGGCGTTGGGTCGTTCACCACTTTCGCGGCCGGTTTCTGCTCCTGAGTCAGCGGAGACATACCGTGCTGCTGGTAACGATCCATTACCGGTTGCTGAGTCTGC
The DNA here is from genome assembly GCF_003331015.1 of Enterobacter sp. GER_MD16_1505_Eko_090. Lineage (NCBI taxonomy): Bacteria > Pseudomonadati > Pseudomonadota > Gammaproteobacteria > Enterobacterales > Enterobacteriaceae > Enterobacter > Enterobacter sp. GER_MD16_1505_Eko_090. The sequence goes on from NZ_PUQF01000002.1 coordinate 108,820, forward strand.
TTGTTAGTCACTAAGGTAATCTCAGGACGCTTGTCCATACCGATACCGGTTGCCACAACGGTAACACGCAGCTCGTCGTTCATTTCAGGGTCAAGTGAAGTACCGATTACCACGGTAGCGTTGTCAGAGGCGAACGCACGGATGGTGTTACCCACGGTTTCGAACTCATCCAGACGCAGGTCAAAGCCAGCGGTAATGTTGACCAGCACGCCGCGCGCACCAGACAGGTCGATATCTTCCAGCAGTGGAGAAGAGATAGCCATTTCAGCCGCTTCTTCTGCACGGTCTTCGCCGCTCGCCACGCCAGAGCCCATCATCGCGTAGCCCATTTCGGACATCACGGTGCGAACGTCTGCAAAGTCAACGTTCATCAGGCCAGGACGGGTAATCAGTTCAGCGATACCCTGAACCGCGCCTTTCAGCACGTCGTTTGCTGCGCCGAAGGCGTCCAGCAGGGAGATACCGCGACCCAGAACCTTCAACAGTTTGTCGTTCGGGATGGTGATCAGCGAGTCCACATGTTTGGACAGCTCGGTGATACCCTGCTCCGCGAAGGCCATACGCTTCTTGCCTTCAAAATTGAAAGGCTTGGTCACGACAGCAACGGTCAGAATACCTAAATCTTTAGCAACTTCAGCCACAACAGGTGCTGCGCCGGTACCGGTACCGCCACCCATACCTGCTGCGATGAAGACCATGTCCGCACCTTCCAGTGCAGCGCGCAGGGCTTCACGATCTTCTTCAGCCGCATTGCGACCCACTTCCGGGTTAGCCCCAGCTCCCAGCCCTTTGGTGATACCACCGCCGATCTGGATAGTCTGGCCTACCGCCGTCTTACGCAGTGCCTGCGCATCGGTGTTAACCGCGAAGAATTCAACACCTTCAATGCGTTCACGCACCATATGCTCTACGGCGTTACCGCCGCCGCCACCGACGCCGATGACTTTAATCACCGCGTCGTTGGTCAGTTCCATAGGTTCAAACATAATTTCTCTCTCCGTTGTGCCTGTCGCCCGAGACCGCTAATTCTCTCCGGTCTCTTAAAAAAATTAAAACTCTTTTCGCAACCAGTTGTTCAGTCGTTTGACCCACGACCCCACTGAGACGCGTTTTTCCACTTCCGCTTCACCACTGAGATGAGATTCCTTCCCGTAGTGGAGCAGGCCCACAGCCGTTGAATAATACGGCTCCTGAGCATAATCCGTTAAACCGGTAATATTCAGCGGCGCCCCAATACGTACCTGCGTATGGAAGACGCGCTGCGCACAGGCCGCAAGACCTTCAATTTGCGCTGCACCGCCGGTTAATACAATCCCCGCCGCAAGATGATGTTTAACACCCTGCTGACGAAGCTGTTCCTGTAACTGTAAAATTTCTTCGTTGACCAGGTTGAGCAGCTCGGTATAGCGCGGCTCGATCACCTCAGCCAACGTCTGGCGCTGCAGGCTGCGCGGTGGACGACCACCGACGCTTGGCACTTCAACGCTCTCATCTTTGCCAACGATAGAACCCAGCGCACAGCCGTGGCGCACTTTAATCGCTTCTGCATCGCTCGGTGGCGTACCAAAAGCGTAAGCAATATCGCTGGTCACGACGTTCCCTGCGTACGGGATCACTTTGGTGTGGCGCAGCGCACCGCCGGTATACACGGCCATGTCCATTGTACCACCACCAATATCGACCACACAGACACCCAGTTCACGTTCATCTTCGGTCAGTACGGAATAACTTGCCGCCAGACCGGCGAAAATAAGTTGGTCAACTTTCAGGCCACAACGTTCAACGGCTTTTACAATGTTCTTCGCCATATCGTTGTGACATGTGATCAGGTGCACTTTTGCCTGCATACGAACGCCTGACAGACCAACCGGGTTTTTGATCCCTTCCTGGTAGTCAATCGCATATTCCTGCGGGATCACGTGCAATACGCGATGCTCATCGCGAACACGCACGGACTTCGCCGTATGCACAACGTTTTCAACGTCTTCCTGCGTCACTTCCTCTTCGGAAATCGGCACCATGCCGATTTCGTTCTGGCAGCTAATGTGCTTACCAGAAAGGGCAAGATAGACAGAAGAAATCTGGCAATCTGCCATCAATTCAGCCTGATCGATGGCGCGCTGGACGCATTTCACCACCGATTCAAGATCGTTTACCCCACCTTTATCCATACCACGTGACGGGCAACTGCCCACGCCAATGATATTGACCATACCGTCGGGCAGAACTTCCCCTACTAAAGCGGCAACCTTCGCGGTGCCAATCTCCAGTCCAACTACCAGTTTTCTGTCCGTCGCCTTGATCATTGTTGTTCTGCCTGTACCTGTGCCTGATTCTGTTGCTGATTAGGTTCCTCGACCGGAGCCGGTACCCAACCGACTGCTGCGCCTGAGTCATAGCGCAAATCAACGTAGCTTATCCGTTTGCCGTCAGTCTGTGCCTGCTGCTGTAAAACCGGGTAAAGTTCGACAAAACGCGCCAGACGCTTCATGGTGTCCCCGCGTCCCAGGTTGAGCTTAATGCCGTTCGTTAACGTAAGCTGCCAGGAGCGGCGCGCCGTCATTGCAGCATCTTTTAACGTAAACCTGTCCTTCGCCAGCACCTGACCCATTTCACGAAAACCCTGTAAAACCTCGTTTTCGCTGCCTTCAGGGCCATACAACATCGGTAAATTCTGCTTGTTGACACGATCGGTCGGGACGCTGAAGGAATTTCCGTCGACGTCAACCATGTGCTGATCATTCCAACGCGCAATGGGCACATATTCAACCAGATGAATCTTCAATTCATCAGGCCATTGCTTTCTTACGCTCGCCTGTTTTATCCATGGCAGACGTTCAATCTGGCTTTGGATAATATTGACGTCCTGCGTCATAAAGGTGCCAGGCGAGCCCAGCGCCAGTATTGACTGGCGAATATCGTCGTTACGCGTGTAGTGACGCTCACCGGTGACCACCAGCTTAGAAAGCGGCAACCGCTGCGCATCTTCCATCCAGCCCAGGACCATCCAGCCGCTGATAAACACGGTGCACAGCACCCCGAGCAGGAAAATGATGCCTGCAAGACGCGTTCCATTACTGCGGCGTGAAGAGGTGTATTCTTCCTCGTCATCGCGGTTGCGCGTGTTCAATGCAGCCTGAGACATATCAGCCCGCCTGGTCCAGAATGCGTACGACTAACTGCGAAAAGCTCATCCCCGCCTGACGCGCAGCCATCGGCACAAGGCTGTGGCTCGTCATACCCGGAGAGGTGTTGGCTTCCAGCAGATAAAATTGTCCATCTTTGTCCTGCATCACGTCGATGCGTCCCCAGCCCTGGCAACCCAGAACATGCCAGGCTTTAAGCACCAGGGACTGTAAATCGGCTTCACGCTCAGCTTCAAGACCACTTGGGCAGAAATATTGCGTCTCATCAGAGAGATACTTCGCCTCATAATCATAGAAGACTCCGGCGGGTTGGATACGGATTGACGGTAAAATTTCTTCGCCAAGCATCGCGACGGTAAATTCCGGCCCGCTAAGCCATTTTTCTATCAGAACTTCATCATCATGTTGAAATGCCAGCGCTAAAGCGGACGCTAAATCGTCAGCTTTGTCGACTTTGGACATTCCCACGCTGGAGCCTTCCCGGCTGGGCTTTACAATAACCGGTAAGCCCAGTTCAGCAATGCGTGCATTAACGCTATCCGGCAGGCCCAATTCAAATTCGCGACGCGTCAGTGCCACCCATGGCGCAACAGGTAAACCTGCGCCCTGCCACAGCAGCTTGCTGCGCAGTTTATCCATCGAGATAGCAGACGCCATCACGCCGCTGCCGGTGTATGGCAGACCGATCAGATCCAGAAGCCCCTGCAGGGTGCCGTCTTCGCCGCCACGACCGTGTAAAGCGATAAAGACTTTATCGAAGCCCATGGCTTTTAACTGCGTCACGTCGACCTCTTTTGGATCGACCAGGTGCGCATTAACGCCACCTTCACGCAGGCCCGCCAGTACAGCGGCGCCGGAATTCAGGGAAACCTCGCGCTCGGCGGAGGTGCCGCCAGACAGGACAGCAATCTTATCAGCCATGATGCTCATCCTCCTGGTTTTGCGGCTTCAGTTTGATTTCAGCTAAGGTACGGGCGATTTTGCCGATATTTCCCGCGCCCTGAATCAGAATCAGATCGTTACCTGTCAGGACCGGTGCCAGAATTTCCGCCACCTGCGCAGAGTCAGAAACCAGAATAGGGTCAACTTTACCGCGTCCACGAATGGTGCGACACAGAGAACGACTGTCTGCACCAGGAATCGGCGTCTCGCCTGCGGCGTACACATCCAGCATTAACAGGGTGTCTACCTGTGACAGGACGCTGGCGAAATCGTCATACAGATCGCGCGTACGCGTGAAGCGGTGCGGCTGGAACACCATCACCAGATTTTTGTCTGGCCAGCCTGCTCGAGCGGCTTTAATGGTGGCGTCCACTTCGGTCGGATGGTGGCCATAGTCGTCCACCAGCATCGCCGTACCGGCTTTACCGTTCACGGCATCCAGCGGGAATTCACCGAGGAAATCGAAACGACGCCCGGTGCCCTGGAAGCTTACCAGTGCGCGCAGAATCGCATCATCATCAATGCCTTCTTCCGTCGCGACGGCCACTGCCGCTGCGGCATTGAGCGCGTTATGGCGCCCTGGCGCATTCAGCGTCACGTGCAGCAGCTCTTTGTCCTGACGCGCCAGCGTGAAGTGTCCCTGCGCGCCAATCTGTTTGTACTCTTCCACGCGGACGTCAGCGTCTTCGCTGAAGCCGTAGGTGGTGATTTGACGACCCACGCGCGGCAGCAGCTCGCGGATCACCGGATCGTCCACGCACATCACCGCGCGCCCGTAGAACGGCAGGTTGTGCAGGAAGTTGATAAAGGTCTGCTTTAAGTTCTCGAAGTCACCCTGGTAGGTATCCATATGGTCAGCTTCGATGTTGGTGACAATCGCCACCATCGGCTGCAGGTGCAGGAACGACGCGTCGCTCTCGTCCGCTTCAGCAATCAGATAACGACTGTGGCCCAGACGCGCATGTACGCCCGCGGCTTTGACCAGACCGCCGTTGACGAACGTCGGGTCGAGACCCGCTTCTGCATAAATACTGGAAACCATCGCCGTGGTCGTGGTTTTACCGTGGGTCCCGGCAATCGCGATGCCGTGGCGGAAGCGCATCAGTTCCGCCAGCATTTCGGCACGGCGGATCACCGGAATGCGCGCGTCGTGAGCGGCAACGATTTCCGGGTTGTCAGAAGAGATGGCGCTTGAGACCACCACCACGCTCGCATCGCGCACGTTTTCCGGGCGATGGTTAAAATAGATAGTCGCCCCAAGCGACGCCAGCTGCTGCGTTACAGGGTTTGGCGCCAGGTCAGACCCGCTGATCTGATAGCCTTCGTTAGCTAACACTTCGGCAATACCGCCCATGCCGGCACCACCGATGCCAACAAAGTGAATGTGCCGGACGCGACGCATCTCGGGCACGATTGAACGCAGTTTTGCCAGTTGTTGTGTATTCATTCTCTAAACGCCATCGACTACTTAAAATTCGTGCCGCGCTTCACGCGCTGCGAGGGTTAAGCCTGGGCTGCCAGGCTCACTTCTTTTGCCACCCGTTCCGTCGCATCAGGGATAGCCGCCGCGCGCGCGCGTTCAGCCATCTCAAGCAATACGTCTCTGTTCCAGCCCGCCAGGGTGGTGGCGACCGCGTCAGCGGTAAATTGTGGCTGCTCAAAAATTTTCGCCGCACCGGCTTTCTCAAGCGGCAGGGCATTCCAGTACTGCTGTCTGTCTTTGTGCTGGAAAGGCACAAACAGGGCTGGCAGACCCGCGGCAGCGATTTCGCTTACCGTTAAGGCGCCAGAACGACAGACCACGACATCGGCCCAGGCATAGGCTGCAGCCATGTCGTCGATAAATTCCGTCACGTTATGCTGCGGCTGCCCCGCCTCGGCGTAAGCCTGCTCAACGGTCTGCTGAGCGCCTTTTCCGCTCTGGTGCCAGATGGTGACGGCATCCCCCAGCTTTGCAGCAACCTGCGGCATCGTCTGGTTTAAAATGCGTGCCCCCTGAGAGCCACCGACGACCAGCACACGAACCGGCCCTTCACGACCCGCCAGGCGAGCGTCCGGCAACGGCAGCGCCAGTACGTCCACACGGACCGGGTTACCTACCACGTCCGCTTTCGGGAACGCGCCGGGAAACGCCTGCATGACTTTGGTGGCGATTTTCGCCAGCCATTTGTTGGTCAGACCGGCAATACCGTTCTGCTCATGCAGTACGACGGGAATACCTAACGACCACGCTGCCAGCCCGCCCGGACCCGAGACATAGCCGCCCATGCCCAGCACCACATCGGGCTTAAAGCGCTTCATAATGGTGCGCGCCTGACGCCAGGCGTTAAAAATGCGCACCGGAGCCAGCAGCATTGCCTTGAGGCCTTTGCCGCGCAGGCCGGAAATACGAATAAAGTCGATCTCAATACCGTGTTTCGGTACCAGGTCGGCCTCCATGCGGTCTGCGGTTCCCAGCCAGCGTACCTGCCAGCCCTGATCCATTAAATGGTGCGCAACCGCCAGTCCCGGGAACACATGTCCGCCGGTACCGCCTGCCATCACCATTAACCGCTTCGGTTGATTCATCGTGAACCTCGTGTAAACGCCTGGGCTTTTTCCAGACGCGTTTCATAATCTATGCGCAACAACAGCATGATGGCCGTCGACATAATCAACAGACTGGAACCACCATAACTGATCAACGGCAACGTCAGACCTTTGGTCGGCAGCATACCCGCTGCGGCCCCGACGTTAACCAATGCCTGGAAACTAAACCAGATACCAATTGAGCAGGCCAGGAAGCCTGAGAAACGGTGATCGATCTCCAGCGCTTTCCGGCCGATGGACATGGCGCGGAAAGCGACGAAGAATACCATTAATAGCGCTAATACCACACCGATATAACCCAGTTCTTCCGCAATAATGGAGAAGATGAAGTCAGTATGCGCTTCCGGTAAATACTCCAGTTTCTGTACCGAGTTACCCAGCCCCTGTCCCCAGAGCTCACCACGACCAAAGGCCATGAGTGACTGCGTCAGCTGATAACCGCTGCCGAACGGGTCTTCCCACGGGTTCCAGAAAGAGGTCACGCGGCGAATACGGTAAGGCTCGGCGAGGATCAGCAGCACAACCGCTGAAATCCCCATCCCAATGATGGCGATGAACTGCCACAGCTTCGCGCCCGCCAGGAACAGCATGGCCAGCGTGGTCACAAACAGTACCACCACGGTACCGAGGTCAGGCTGCGCCAGCAGTAAGACCGCCAGCACCAGAATCACGCCCATCGGTTTTAAGAAGCCGCGCAGGTTGTTACGCACTTCATCTACTTTACGCACCAGGTAGTTCGCCAGGTAGCAGAACAGGGAGAGCTTGGTAAATTCCGCAGGCTGAATACGCAGCGGGCCAAAGGCGATCCAGCGTGATGCCCCGTTTACGGAACTCCCCACCACCAGAACGATCAGCAGCATAATGATCGAGGCGATCAGCATCGCCGTACTGTGCCGCTGCCAGAACTCCATCGGTAGACGCAAGGTCACCAGCGCCAGGCAGAATGCCAGGATGATGTACAGACCATCACGTTTGGCAAACAGGAAAGGATCGTTCGCCAGACGCTGCCCGACGGGCATTGACGCTGACGTCACCATAATAAAGCCGACCGCCGCGAGCCCCATTGTGAGCCAGAACAGCGTGCGGTCGTACATGATCAGGCTGTCGTTATCTTTTTGACGAGAGCCCATCACCCAGCCTTTGAGCGCCGCAAACAACCACACCAGGATCCCAAATCCTGGCAGGCGCGGCATTTTCAGGCGAGGGAGAGATAAACGCATCAGCCTAACTCCTTCGCCAGGCGGGTAAAGACATCACCACGCTGTTCGAAATTCTTGAATTGATCGAGACTGGCACAGGCCGGAGAGAGCAGCACCATATCACCCGGCTTCACGCGAGGGGCAATCAGCCGCATCGCCTGTTCCATGGTTTCGGTTTGCTCGGCGATCTCAGGGCGCAGTTCAGCCAGCTCGCTGCCGTCACGGCCGAAGCAGTAGAGACGGATGTTATCGCCGGAGAGATACGGCTTCAGGGACGAGAAATCAGCTGACTTACCGTCGCCACCCAGCAGCAGATGCAGGGTACCGTCAACGTGCAGCCCGTTCAGCGCGGCCTCCGTGCTGCCCACGTTGGTGGCTTTGGAGTCGTTGATCCAGCGCACGCCGTTGTGCTCCAGCGCCAGCTGGAAACGGTGCGCCAGGCCAGAAAACGTGGTTAACGCTTTCAGGCTCGAGGAGCGCGGCAGCCCCACGGCATCCGCCAGCGCCAGCGCCGCCAGCGCATTGGTATAGTTGTGCTGACCAGAGAGCTTCATCTCTTTCACGTTCAGCACTTTCTCACCTTTCACGCGCAGCCAGGTTTCGCCCAGCTGGCGGTTCAGATGGTAATCACCCATGGTGATGCCAAAACTGATGCAGCGCTCGTCTGCGCCACGCACCGGCATGGTCAGCGCGTCATCGGCGTTCACCACGCAGACTTTGGCATTCTCATAAACGCGCAGCTTGGCGGCACGGTACTGCTGCAGACCAAAGGGATATCTGTCCATGTGATCTTCAGTCACGTTGAGGATCGTCGCAGCGGCAGCATGCAGGCTGGAGGTCGTTTCCAGCTGGAAGCTGGAAAGCTCGAGAACATACAGTTCACAACCTTTATCCAGCAGCATCAGAGCAGGCAAACCAATGTTACCGCCAACGCCGACATTCATGCCCGCCGCTTTCGCCATTTCCCCCACCAGGGTGGTGACGGTGCTTTTACCGTTAGAACCGGTAATCGCGATAACGGGAGCCTGCGCTTCGCGGCAGAACAGCTCGATATCGCCGACAATCTCAACGCCCGCATCTGCGGCAGCGCTCAGTGAAGGATGCGCCAGCGCCATACCCGGGCTGGCGACAATCAGATCGGCTGCCAGCAGCCAGTCATCATTCAGACCACCCAGGTGGCGTTCAACCTGTTCCGGCAGCTTGTCCAGACCCGGCGGAGAGACACGCGTATCCATCACGCGCGGCGTCACGCCACGCGCGAGGAAAAAGTCCACGCAGGAAAGCCCCGTAAGGCCTAACCCGATGATAACGACTTTTTTGCCCTGGTAATCTGCCATGATTAACGTACCTTCAGCGTTGCCAGGCCAATCAGCACCAGCATCAGCGAAATAATCCAGAAGCGCACAATGACGCGCGGCTCCGGCCAGCCTTTCAGTTCATAGTGGTGGTGAATCGGCGCCATACGGAAGATGCGCTGACCGCGCAGCTTGAAGGAGCCGACCTGCAAAATCACCGACAGCGTCTCAACCACAAACACGCCGCCCATGATCACCAGCAGGAACTCCTGGCGCAGCAGCACGGCAATAATGCCCAGCGCGCCGCCCAAAGCCAGTGAACCGACGTCACCCATAAAGACCTGAGCCGGATAGGTGTTGAACCACAGGAAGCCAAGACCCGCGCCGACAATCGCCGTACAGACGATCACCAGTTCACCCGCATGACGCAGATAAGGGATGTGCAGGTAGTTCGCAAAGTTCATGTTACCGGTCGCCCACGCCACCAGCGCAAAACCGGCCGCCACGAAGACGGTAGGCATGATTGCCAGGCCATCCAGACCGTCGGTCAGGTTAACGGCGTTACCGGTGCCGACAATCACAAAGTACGCCAGCAGAATGTAGAACAGACCCAGTTGCGGCATTACGTCTTTAAAGAACGGCACGACCAGCTCGGTCGCTGGCGTGTCTTTCCCGGCAAGATACAGCGCGAAGGCCACGCCCAGCGCGATCACCGACATCCAGAAATACTTCCAGCGGGCAATCAGGCCTTTGGTATCTTTGCGGACGACTTTGCGGTAATCATCGACGAAACCGATGATCCCGTAACCCACCAGTACCGTCAGCACACACCAGACGTACGGGTTGGACGGGTACGCCCACAACAGCACGGAAACGACGATGGCAGTCAGGATCATGATCCCGCCCATGGTCGGCGTACCGCGCTTGCTGAAGTGCGATTCCGGGCCGTCATTACGCACAACCTGGCCGAAAGAGAGCTTTTGCAGACGGGCAATCATGCGCGGGCCCATCCACAACGAGATGAACAGCGCAGTCAGCAGGCTGACGATGGCGCGAAACGTCAGATATGAAAAGACGTTAAAGCCTGAGTAATATTTGACCAAATGTTCGGCCAGCCAAACTAACATGTCCCGTTCTCCTGTAATGCGTGCACAACCTCTTCCATGGCGGCACTACGTGAACCTTTCACTAACACTGTCACAATTTGTTTTTCTGTCATTAATGCCTTAAGGCGCTCAATCAACGCGGCTTTATCGGCAAAATGCTCGCCAACGCCGCTGGCCTGACTAATCGCCTGGCTCAATTTTCCTGTGCTCAGTACACAGTCCAGCCCCGCCGCTTTCGCCGCTTCACCGACCTGGGTATGACAGGCTTCGCTTTCGTCGCCCAGCTCTGCCATGTCGCCAACCACCATGATGCGGTAACCCGGCATTTCAGATAACACCTGCACCGCCGCCGTCATCGAGCCAACATTCGCGTTGTAGGAGTCATCCAGCAGCAGCTTGTTTTCCGAAAGCTGAATCGGGAACAGGCGTCCCGGCACGGCTTTCAGGTTCGCCAGCCCGGCTTTGATTGCCTCATGTGAAGCGCCCACCGCCGTTGCCAGCGCCGCCGCCGCAAGGGCATTGGCGATGTTATGGCGACCCGGCAGCGGCAACAACACCTCCACGCCACCCGTTGGGGTAGTGAGGGTGAACTCGGTGCCGTGCGACGTCACATGGATATTGGTCGCCGTAAAATCACTGTTGGCCGCATTTGGAGAGAAGCGCCAGGTTTTACGCGCACCAATGATGCTCTGCCAGTTCAGCCAGTCGTTGTTGTCGGCGTTCAGAATGGCGATACCGTTATCCGGCAGGCCGGTGTAAATCTCGCCTTTCGCTTTCGCCACGCCTTCCAGCGAGCCAAAGCCTTCCAGGTGCGCAGCCGCGAGGTTATTCACCAGCGCCGCTTCCGGGCGAGTCAGGCTTACGGTCCAGGCGATTTCACCCTGGTGGTTTGCGCCTAACTCGATCACCGCATAGTCATGCTCTTTGGTCAGGCGAAGCAATGTCATCGGCACGCCGATGTCATTATTGAGGTTGCCCGCGGTAAAAAGCGTATTGCCGCACTGGCTGAGGATCGCCGCCGTCATCTCTTTCACTGACGTTTTGCCTGATGACCCTGTCAGCGCGACGACGCGAGCCGGCACCTGCTGACGAACCCAGGCAGCCAGCTCACCGAACGCGAGACGCGTATCTTTCACCACAACCTGCGGCAGATCGATATCAAGCTTGCGGCTGACCAGCAGCGCACCGGCGCCGTTCTCTTTGGCCTGCTCGGCAAAATCATGCGCGTCAAAACGCTCGCCTTTCAGCGCCACAAAGAGACAGCCTGCGGTGACTTTACGGGTGTCCGTCGTCACGGCATCGATGGTCAGGTCTTGCCCGTGCAGGTCGCCGTGCAGTACTTCTGCGGCCTGGCTTAAGGAGAGGCTAATCATGCGACAACTCCCAGCAGGCGAGCTGCCGTTACGCGATCCGAGTAGTCCAGACGGCGATTGCCAACGATCTGATAATCTTCATGGCCTTTGCCCGCCAGCAGAACAACATCATTCTCCTGTGCCTGCATGATGGCGTTCGTCACGGCTTCCGCCCGGCCTTCCACGACGCGCGCGCGACCTGCGTCCAGCATACCCGCCAGAATGTCATTAATGATGGCGCGCGGCTCTTCGGTACGCGGGTTGTCATCGGTGACAACCGGAATATCCGCGAACTGTTCCGCAATCGCCCCCATCAGCGGGCGTTTGCCTTTGTCGCGATCGCCGCCGCAGCCAAACACGCACCAGAGCTTACCGGTACAGTGCAGGCGCGCCGCTTCCAGCGCTTTTTCCAGCGCATCCGGCGTGTGGGCATAATCAACCACAACGGTCGGCTTACCCGGCGCGCTAAACACTTCCATACGGCCACAAACCGGCTGCAGTCGCGCGGCGGTTTTCAGCAGTTCAGCCATCGGGTAACCCAGCGCCAGCAGCGTTGCCAGCGCCAGCAGCAGGTTGCTGACGTTAAACGCCCCCATCAGGCGGCTTTCAATTTCGCCTTCCCCCCAGGAAGAGGCAAAGCGGATGGTCGCCCCGCTGTCGTGATAATTTACCTCAACCGCCTTCAGCCAGCGGCCGTGGCAGTTCGGATTGATATGGTCTTCCATCGAGACGGCAACCGCATCCGGCAGCTTCGCCAGCCAGCGGCGGCCCACTTCATCGTCGGCGTTGATGATGGCCTGACCGTAATGGTGAGTAGAGAACAGCAGCCATTTCGCGGCTTCGTAGTGCTCCATATCGCCATGATAATCAAGATGGTCGCGGCTCAGGTTGGTAAACACGGATGCAGCAAATTTCAGCGCCGCGACGCGGTGCTGTACCAGACCGTGCGAAGAGACCTCCATCGCGGCAAAGGTTGCTCCCTGCCCTGCCAGACCGGCAAGCACGTGCTGTACGTCAACCGCCGAGCCGGTGGTGTTTTCCGTCGGGCTTACTTTGCCCAGCAGACCGTTACCTACGGTTCCCATCACTGCACCGGTTTCACCCAGCAGCTGTGCCCACTGCGCCATCAGCTGCGTGGTGGTGGTTTTACCGTTCGTACCCGTTACGCCAACCAGACGCAGCTGGTCGGAAGGTTCGTGATAAAAACGTCCCGCCAGTGCGGAAAGACGTTCGTTTAACTGGCTGAGATAGATGACCGGCACGCCGTGCATTTCACGGATCTCACCGTCGGTTGCCTCATCTTTAGCCTCAGCAATAATGGCAGCCACACCTTGCGCAATCGCCTGCGGGATATAACGACGCCCGTCCGCCTGATGACCGACCACCGCCACAAAAAGATCGCCAGAAGCCGCTACGCGGCTGTCCAGAACCATCTCTCGCAGTGCTCGCTCCGGTGCATTTGGCACCCACGGAGCGAGAAGGTCGCGCAAATTACGATCTGCCACCTGTACCCTCGCCTTGATTAATTACAAATTCACTTTTTTCGCCCGTCGCCAGCGCATCCGGTTCAATGTTCATGGTGCGTAACACGCCGCCCATGATGGCCCCGAACACAGGCGCGGAGACGGCGCCGCCGTAGTATTTACCCGCCTGTGGATCGTTTATCACGACCACCAGCGCAAAACGCGGATTGCTTGCAGGCGCAACGCCTGCGGTATAGGCAATGTATTTGTTGATGTAGCGGCCGTCTGGCCCCACTTTTTTCGCTGTACCGGTTTTAATGGCGATACGATAGCCTTTAATCGCCGCCTTCACGCCGCCGCCGCCCGGCAGCGCCACGCTTTCCATCATGTGCACCACGGTACGAACGATGGATTCCGGGAAGATACGCTCGCCCGGGACCGGTGGATCAACTTTGGTAATCGACAGCGGGCGATAGACGCCATAGCTGCCAATCGTTGCGTAGACTCGCGCTAACTGTAACGGGGTTACCATTAGCCCGTAGCCGAAAGAGAAGGTGGCCCTCTCTATGTCAGACCACCGTTGTTTTTGAGGATATAAGCCACTGCGTTCTCCGACCAACCCCAAATTGGTCGCCTTTCCCAGTCCAAAACGTGAGTAAGTTTCTACTAACGCTGAGGACGGCATCGCTAACGCCAGCTTTGAAACACCGACGTTACTCGACTTCTGTAACACCCCGGTCAGGGTCAATTCGCTGTAGCGCGCCACGTCTTTTATCTCGTGGCCGTTAATACGGTATGGGACAGTGTTCAGGACCGTGTTTTCATTGACAATACCGCGCTGGAGCGCGGTCATCACCACCATCGGCTTCACCGTGGAGCCGGGTTCGAACACGTCGGTAATTGCCCGGTTACGCATGGCATCTTTTGCGGTGCCGGTAAAGTTGTTCGGGTTGTAGGACGGGCTGTTGGCCATCGCCAGCACTTCACCGGTGCTGACATCCACCAGCACGGCGCTGCCTGACTCCGCCTTGTTGAACGCCACCGCGTTGTTCAACTCGCGGTAGACCAGCGCCTGCAGGCGCTCGTCGATACTCAGGGCCAGGTTATGCGCTGCCTGACTGTCCGTGGAAGAGATATCTTCGATGACGCGCCCGTAACGGTCCTTACGCACGATTCGCTCGCCCGGCTGGCCGGTGAGCCACTTATCGAAGCTTTTCTCAACGCCCTCAATCCCCTGGCTGTCGACGTTGGTAAAGCCAATGAGGTGAGCGGTTACTTCGCCGGATGGGTAGTAACGGCGGGATTCTTCACGCAGATGAATACCCGGCAGCTTCAGTTTGCGAATGTAGTCCGCCATGTCAGGGTTAACCTGACGCGCCAGATAGATAAAACGTCCTTTCGGGTTCGCGTTAACGCGGGAAGCCAGCTGATCCAGCGGCATTTTCAGCGCATCAGAGAGGGCTTTCCAGCGGTTATCAAGGGTAATGCCACCGGCGTCGTGCAGCTCTTTCGGATCGGCCCAGATCGCTTTCACCGGCACGCTCACCGCCAGCGGACGACCGGAGCGGTCGGTGATCATCCCGCGGGACGTGGAAACCTCCTGAACGCGCAGAGAGCGCATATCGCCCTGGCGTACCAGCATGTCAGGGGCGACGATTTGCAGCCAGGCCACGCGGCCCAGTAGAAAACCCAGCGCCAGTAAAATGCAGCCGCAAAGCAACGCAAAACGCCAACTGATAAAGTTGGCCTGTTCTTCCTGACGTTTTGGTTTTAGCGTTTTTGCCGCTGCTTTCATGCGTCGCGTTTTCCCTTATTTTTGTACTACGATATTTTCCTGTGAAGGATCAACATGCTGCAGCTGCAGCTTTTCCGTTGCGATCCGTTCAACCCGGCTGTGATCGCCGAGCGCGTTTTCTTCAAGGATCAGATTTCGCCATTCAATATCCAGCGCATCGCGTTCCAGTACCATCTGCTCGCGTTGCGCAGTCAATAAACGTGTGTGGTGGGCGGTGGTGACCACCGTCACAGCCGTGACAATGATGCAAATGAACAGACAGAGTGGCAGTTTCCCAAACCGCAAAAGATCGTCGCCGATCACGCCAGGCAAGGCATGGCGCTCGTTGCTTCCTAACGAATCCTTAACTTTGCTTAGGGTCTCTGTCACTCTGCCGATCATGCGTTCGTCCTCTCTGCAACACGCAGCACTGAACTACGGGCGCGTGGATTCTCTGCCACCTCTTCTTCGCCCGGCATCAACTTGCCTAATGCTCGCAACTGACGGCCACCCAGCTTCCTGAGTTGTTCTTCCGTCATCGGCAGCCCCGCGGGTACCTGTGGACCGCGGCTTTGTTCACGCATAAAGCGTTTCACAATACGGTCTTCCAGCGAATGGAAGCTGATGATGGATAACCGCCCACCCGGGGCCAGCACGTCGAGCGAGCTTTTTAGCGCCAGCTCTATTTCCTCCAGTTCACTGTTTACCCAGATGCGAACCGCCTGGAAGGTACGGGTCGCGGGATGTTTGTGCTTATCCTTCACCGGCGTTGCCGCCGCGATCACCTCGGCCAACTCTTTGGTGCGGGTCATCGGCTCAATGCGATTGCGCTCAACAATGGCGCGCGCAATACGTTTGCCAAAGCGCTCTTCGCCGAAGGTTTTGATGACCCATGCAATATCCGCTTCGTCAGCGGTCTGTAACCACTCGGCGGCAGACTGGCCGCGAGTCGGGTCCATACGCATGTCCAGCGGACCGTCACGCATAAAGGAGAAACCGCGTTCAGCATCATCAAGTTGGGGTGAAGAGACGCCAAGATCGAGAAGAATCCCGTCAATCTTGCCCGTCAGGCCGCGCTCAGCCACATAGTCCGCGAGCGCAGAAAAGGGTCCATGCACGATGGAAAAGCGTGGGTCATTGATAGTCTGTGCAACGGCAATTGCCTGCGGATCGCGATCGATTGCCAGCAGACGCCCCTCCTCACCCAGTTGGGAGAGGATCAAACGCGAGTGACCACCGCGACCAAAAGTGCCATCAATGTAGATGCCATCCGGACGAATATTCAGGCCGTTAACGGCCTCGTCCAGTAACACCGTTTTATGTTTATAATTTTCCATCATATTTATAGAGACAAGTCCTGCAGCCGTTCCGATAATGTCGCGGAATCAGACTGCTCAGCGTCGATATCTTCCTTGACCTGTTGATACCAGGTCGTTTCATCCCACAGTTCAAATTTGTTGAACTGCCCGACCAGCATCACTTCTTTGGTCAGACCGGCATGTTGCCGTAACACAGGTGCGATCAGTAATCGCCCTGCGTTATCCATCTGACATTCACTGGCATGTCCCAATAACAACCGCTGCACGCGGCGTTCCTGCGGGTTCATGCTCGACAGTCGCGACAGCTTTTGCTCAATAATTTCCCATTCAGGCAGGGGGTAAAGCAGCAGGCAGGGGGAGTTAATGTCAATGGTGCAAACCATTTGACCCGCAGCGTTCTCAATCAGCTGGTCGCGGTATCGGGTTGGTACCGATAAACGCCCTTTACTGTCGAGATTGACTAACGTAGCTCCACGGAACATGCCAGTCTCACCCCTCCTCACCACTTTAACCCACAAATTCCCACCTAAAGGAGTTTACGGAGCGAGGGAAAAGCTTGTCAAGCCAGGACTCTCGGCATAAGGACTCGAAAGCCCTCTATTTACAGAGATAAACAGTCCTGGTTAATAACTGCACAACTGGCGAGGCAAAATTAACGTTATGAATATTTGTAAGAAAAAAACCGAATATGCACACTAGCGTTAAGGCTCACTCAATATCATCGCAGATAAATATAAAGTGTCAGTTTGCGACGCGGGCAGCATTTTATGACAGATTCTCAGGGGATGACAGCGCCAGATTCACTCAGGCGAGCGGTAAGCGCAGTGGTTATCGCGTAAGCTGTCAAAGGAAGAGGAAAAAACGTCTGAATATTCATCGACCGAAGAGGGTTTGTAACAAAATAATACAAAGAGTGCCGTTTAAAATCGCTGAGATGTTGTTTAAAGGGCAATTTAAAAGCCAAAATGAATAAAGAAAAATAGGCGATTATGATCTCCCAAGAATTATCCTAATTTCTCTCCGGGAATTATCTGCACAAATTATTGCAGCAAAAAGGGGCAGATTTCACCGCCCCGGTCATTTCATTTTTGGCGGCTTAAAATTCCGCGATGGTAGAGGTTACGTTTGATACGCGTCAGGCCCGGCTTCGGTTTGCGGGGTTCATCCAGACTCGCCAGCACAATCTCCAGCACGCGTTCAGCCACATCGCGATGGCGCTGTGCAACCGCCAGCACCGGGCACTGAAGGAAGTCGAGCAGCTCATTATCCCCGAACGTGGCAATCGCCAGATCGGAAGGCAGTTTACCTTCACGACGTAAGGTCACATCCATGACACCCTGCAAGAGCGCAAACGAGGTAGTGAACAGCGCCTGAGGCATCGGATGCGTTTCCAGCCATTTTTCGAATAGCTGCGCGGCGGCTTCACGTTCGTAGCTGTTGGCATAGAGGTAGTGAACCTCGCGCGGATCGTCTTTCCAGGCCGTTCTGAATCCCTGCTCGCGCAGGAAGCTCACGGAAAGTTCAGGCAGCGCGCCCAAATACAGTACCGTTTCCGCCGGGAACGTCCGCAGCTCTGCGGCCAGCATTTCGGCATCGTCCTGATCGGCACCCACCACGCTGGTGAAATGCTCGCGATCGAGGGCACGGTCAAGCGCAACGATCGGGAACGGATCATTCGCCCAGCGCTGGTAGAAAGGATGCTCCGGCGGTAAGGAGGTCGAAACAATAATGGCATCCACCTGGCGCTGAAGCAGATGTTCAATGCAGCGCATTTCGTTATCAGGCTGGTCTTCCGAGCAGGCAATCAGCAATTGATAGCCGCGCTGACGCGCCTGACGTTCAAGATAGTTGGCGATACGGGTATAGCTGGTGTTTTCCAGATCCGGGATCACCAGACCAATAGAGCGGGTGCGCCCGGCGCGCAGACCGGCTGCGACAGCATTCGGATGGTAGTTATGTTCACGAACCACCGCCATAACTTTTTCAACGGTCTTGTCGCTGACACGGTACTGCTTTGCTTTACCGTTAATCACATAGCTGGCCGTTGTTCGTGACACGCCGGCTAGCCGGGCGATTTCATCCAGTTTCACAATTGCCCCTTAAAAAAAGAAAAGAGTCCATGGCCCTGTCAAGGTTATGGTTAAATCTTTTAACATCTAAACGCAGAAAAGCCTTCGCGGCAACCGCTTTTATCTGCGTTGTCGGCTGATTACGCAAAAAAAAGCCCGGCTTTGGTGACCGGGCAGAAAGAGGCGAACCTTTTTGACAACTAACGCATGATTTTCTCGCCGCGTGACAGACCCACAACACCCGATCTCGCCACCTCGACAATTTTTGCGACATCCCGTACGGACGCCAGGAACGCATCCAGCTTGTCGCTCGTCCCGACCAGCTGAACGGTATAAAGAGAAGGCGTGACGTCGATAATCTGTCCGCGGAAAATATCCGCATTGCGTTTGACTTCTTCACGCCCGTAGCCGCTGGCCTGAATTTTCACCAGCATGACCTCACGTTCAACGTAGGCCCCTTGCCCCAGCTCGCTCACGCGCAGCACGTCGACCAGCTTATGCAGCTGTTTCTCAATCTGTTCAAGCACCTTAGCGTCGCCGACGGTTTGGATCGTCATACGCGACAGCGTTGGGTCTTCCGTCGGGGCGACGGTCAGGCTTTCAATGTTATAGCCGCGCTGCGCAAAAAGGCCAATGACGCGCGACAGTGCGCCAGACTCGTTTTCCAGTAAAACTGATAATATCCGGCGCATATCAGGTTCTCTCCGTTTTGCTTAACCACATTTCATCCATACCACCACCCCGAATATGCATCGGATAGACGTGCTCGGTTCCATCAACAATCACATCCATAAAGACGAGGCGGTTGTTTTTAACGTGCTCAAGCGCTTGTGCGAGCTTCGTTTCCAGCTCGGCCGGATCGGTTACCCGCATGCCAACATGGCCGTAAGCTTCAGCAAGACGAACAAAATCCGGCAGCGATTTCATGTATGACTGTGAGTGACGGCCAGAATAAATCATATCCTGCCACTGCTTCACCATGCCGAGGTAGCCGTTATTCAGGTTCAGCACGAGAACCGGCAGTTCATACTGCAGCGCGGTAGACAGCTCCTGAATGTTCATCTGGATACTACCGTCTCCGGTCACGCAGACGACGGTTTCATCCGGCAGCGCCAGCTTCACGCCCAGCGCGGCAGGCAGACCAAAGCCCATGGTGCCTAAGCCACCCGAGTTGATCCAGTGTCGCGGTTTATCAAACGGATAATACAGGGCAGCAAACATCTGATGCTGGCCCACGTCTGAGGTCACATACGCTTCACCTTTCGTCAGTCGCCACACCGCTTCGATGACCGCCTGCGGCTTAATGTTTTCGCTCTGCGTGTCATATTTCAGGCACTGACGCGCGCGCCACTGTTCAATCTGCTGCCACCAGTCGCGGATCTCATCCAGCGGCTGGGTCGCTTTCTCCTGGGCCAGCAGCTCCAGCATCTGTTCCAGAACCTGACGTGCATCACCGACGATCGGCACATCAGCCGACACCGTTTTAGATATTGACGTCGGATCGATATCAATATGCAGCACGGTGGCATTCGGGCAATATTTCGCCAGGTTGTTGGTGGTACGATCGTCAAAACGCACACCGACGGCAAAGATCACATCGGAGTGATGCATCGTCATGTTGGCTTCATAGGTACCGTGCATACCCAGCATACCCAGCGCCTGGCGGTGGGTGGCGGGAAACGCCCCCAGCCCCATCAGCGACGACGCAACAGGAAGGTTGAGTTTTTCAATCAGTTCACGAAGCTGGGCTTCACAGGCTGCATTGATCGCTCCGCCCCCGACATAGACGACCGGTTTCTTGGCTGCCAGAAGCGTTTGCAACGCCCGCTTGATCTGACCTTTATGCCCCTGCGTTGTCGGGTTGTAAGAACGCATGCTCACCGATTCCGGCCAGACGTAAGGCAGCTTGTTTGCCGGGTTCAGAATGTCTTTAGGCAGATCGACCACCACCGGTCCCGGGCGTCCGCTTGCCGCCAGCCAGAAGGCTTTTTTCAGTACGCCGGGAATATCTTCGGTTTGCTTAACCAGGAAGCTGTGCTTCACCACGGGACGCGAAATCCCGACCATGTCGCACTCCTGAAAAGCATCGTAGCCAATCAGCGAGGTGGCTACCTGCCCGGAGAGGATCACCAGCGGGATAGAGTCCATATACGCCGTCGCAATGCCGGTAATGGCATTTGTCGCGCCGGGGCCTGACGTGACTAACACCACGCCCACTTCACCCGTCGCACGCGCCAGGCCGTCGGCCATGTGTACGGCCGCCTGCTCGTGACGTACCAGAACATGGTCAATGCCCCCTACCGTATGGAGGGCATCATAAATATCGAGGACCGCGCCGCCAGGGTAGCCGAACACTTGCTTTACGCCCTGATCGATCAGCGACCGGACGACCATTTCCGCGCCAGACAACATCTCCATGCTTTGCCTCCAGGCATTTTGTTATAGACGGACTGCCGAATTCATTTCCGCACCGTCTTACGATTGGGATGAACCAATCTTATATTTTGCAGAGTGTTCTTTACCTTAACCGCTCGTTATGAGGCAGGCAATTAGCAAACCCGGAGAGATAAACGGTGCGTAAAGCAGAAAACGCAGCCGTTAACAGAAGATATGGTTAATTCCTCTGAGAATAGAGGACGGTGTGATAAATCATCGCTGAAAAGCAGGACAATGCAGGAAATCATCTATTTTTGCGTGCCGAAGAGCCGCCCGAAAAAAAGACTCACAGAACAAAATAGCAACTATCCAAAAAAACTCAGGATAAATCACATGATCCGATGCGATTTATCCCGATGCGTTTACCGGCGACAGATACCAACCAGCAACTCTTCCATCCACTGATGTCCTTTATCCCGACCGGCCGCTTCATGCCAGGAGAGATAACAGGTTCGGCTATTTAACTTGAGCGGCAGTGGCAAAATTTGCAGATTTAATGGGTCAGAAAACTCTTCTGCCAGCCAGCGCGGTGCAATCGCCACCAGCTGTGTCTGGGAGACCACGTTTAATACGCTGACCATAGCCATGCCCTGATAAGCCACGCACGCCTGTTTATCCGCAGTGTCATACCACGGCAGGCTAAAGGAAGCATATCTGTCGAGAGCAACAACGGCGTGCTGTTCGTTATAAACATCGTGTTCTCGCAGCGGAGAATTCAGACGTGGGTGTTTTTTACTGGCGACGAGAACCATTTCATCTTTAAAGAGCGGTACGCAGGAAAATTCCGGACGGCGGAACTCTTCATACCCCAGAACGAATTCGATCTCCTGATAGCGTAACTGATGTTCCGTGTTTTGATTAAGGGATGATTTAAAAACCAGATTGATATTTGGTGCGATCTCTTCAACTTTATTATAAATAATCGACGTTAAATAATTATCTAATGGACTGCAGACACAAAGATGGAATACGCGCTCGCTGCTCAAGGGTTCAAAGCCCGATCCCGGCAGCTCATTTTGCACCAACTGCAACGCCTGGCGGATGGAACCGAACAGCTGGAATGCGCGTGCCGTAGGCTGGATCCCCCTCCCGTAACGAACGAATAATTCGTCGTTAAACATGAGCTTGAGTCTGGCAACGGCATTACTCACAGCAGGTTGCGACATCCCCAACGCCTGGGCGGCGCGGGTGATATTCTGTTCCTGCATGACCGCATCAAACACCGTCAGAAGATTAAGATCCACCGTGCGTAACTGCGGTTTAATCCCATCAGTAGCTTGAGGTTGTTTAATATTATTTTCTGGCACTTCTGACTCCACTGTCACGCTAAACTCCCTTTGCCAACGTACGCTAATCATCTCGAAAAATATGATTTATCATGCAAATACGATCAGCGAAAGAGAATTATTTAAAATTCAGAATATATAAAGACGCTATATAAACGAAAAGAAAATAGCGCAAATGATATGTTTGACTTTAGGATTCAAATGAAACCATAAACCAAACAAATACACAATGACCGCCAGGTTAATGATGACTTAAGTATTATTAAACTGTTATCGCCACCGCTCTGCAGTTAGTTAATAACATGTTATCTCTTTTCGTTTTTCAGCGAAGCGCAATAGATTCACCATAATTATAACTTAATGATATTAAAACCCTTTACGTACAGAAGATTCTCAGTAACGCGCGTCACTCATTTGAAACAATTATATTTATTTGTTTCTGCAACTGTTTTCTTCAGTCCAAAATTAGACAATTAGTCGGGTCGTAAAAGCCAAAACCAGCACAATTAGCTAAAGTAATTATCCTGCTGATTACGCCCGTCGGGCCCGTTTTTATCATCAGGGGTTGACATCAACTGGCGTATCCAGTACCACTAAAAGCATATTGAATTTAACGGAGCACGATTCATGATTCGCACCATTCGTTTCACCGGTCTACTACTACTAAACGCATCCACTGTGCGCGGTAGACTGGCGGGCGAAATTCAGCGTTGAATCGTCACCAGTAAGACTAAAAACCCGCGCCACTGCGCGGGTTTTTTTATGCTCGTAGCAAGGCGCCCTAAGACTGACAAGGACCTAACCCATGAGCCAGCAAGTCATTATTTTCGATACTACTTTACGTGACGGTGAACAGGCATTACAGGCAAGCCTGAGTGTAAAAGAGAAACTGCAGATCGCGCTGGCTCTCGAACGTATGGGTGTCGACGTGATGGAGGTGGGTTTCCCGGTCTCGTCTCCGGGTGATTTCGAATCCGTCCAGACTATCGCCCGCACCATTAAAAACAGCCGCGTGTGCGGTCTGGCACGCTGTGTTGAAAAAGATATCGACGTCGCGGCTGAGTCGCTGAAAGTGGCCGAAGCGTTCCGTATCCACACCTTTATTGCCACCTCACCTATGCACATCGCCACCAAGCTGCGCAGTACGCTGGATGAGGTGATTGAGCGCGCGGTATATATGGTGAAACGCGCACGCAACTACACCGATGACGTTGAATTCTCCTGTGAAGATGCGGGCCGCACGCCAATTGAAGATCTGGCCCGTGTGGTGGAAGCCGCCATCAATGCCGGTGCCAAAACCATCAACATTCCGGACACTGTCGGCTACACCATGCCGTTTGAGTTCGCCAATATCATCACCGGCCTGTATGACCGCGTACCGAACATTGATAAAGCGATTATCTCCGTCCACACCCACGATGATTTGGGCCTGGCCGTGGGCAATGCCATCGCAGCCGTCCACGCCGGCGCGCGTCAGGTAGAAGGCGCGATGAACGGTATCGGTGAACGCGCGGGCAACTGCTCGCTGGAAGAAGTGATCATGGCGATCAAAGTGCGCAAAGACATCATGGACGTGCACACCCGCATCAATCACAACGAGATCTGGCGCACCAGCCAGACCGTCAGCCAGATTTGCAACATGCCGATTCCGGCCAACAAAGCGATCGTCGGCACTGGCGCCTTTGCGCACTCCTCCGGCATTCACCAGGATGGTGTGCTGAAGAACCGTGAAAACTACGAAATTATGACCCCGGAATCCATCGGCCTGAATCAGGTCCAGTTGAACCTGACCTCCCGTTCCGGCCGTGCGGCGGTGAAGCACCGCATGGAAGAGATGGGTTATAAAGACAGTGATTACAACATGGATCAGCTGTACGACGCTTTCCTGAAGCTGGCCGATAAAAAAGGTCAGGTGTTCGACTACGACCTGGAAGCGCTGGCCTTTATTAACAAGCAGCAGGAAGAGCCAGAGCACTTCCGTCTGGATTACTTCAACGTGCAGTCCGGCTCCAGCGACATCGCCACTGCCTCTGTCAAGCTGGCCTGCGGTGATGAAATTAAGGCCGAAGCGGCGAACGGAAACGGCCCTGTGGATGCCATTTATCAGGCGATCAACCGCGTCACCGAGTACGACGTTGAGCTGGTGAAATATGACCTGACGGCCAAGGGCCACGGCAAAGATGCGCTGGGCCAGGTCGACATTGTTGTGACCCACAATGGCCGCCGTTTCCATGGCGTGGGCCTGGCGACCGATATCGTTGAATCCTCCGCGAAAGCGATGGTGCATGTGCTGAACAACATCTGGCGCGCCGCCGAAGTCGAAAAAGAGTTGCAACGCAAAGCTCAGAATAAAGAGAACAACAAGGAAACCGTGTAATGTCGAAGAATTACCATATTGCTGTGTTACCGGGCGACGGTATTGGCCCGGAAGTGATGGCACAGGCGCTGAAAGTACTGGAAGCCGTTCGCGCGCGTTTTGCGATGAAAATCACCACCAGCCACTACGATGTGGGCGGTATTGCGATTGATAACCACGGTACGCCACTGCCGAAAGCGACCGTAGAAGGCTGTGAAAATGCCGATGCCGTGCTGTTTGGTTCCGTCGGTGGCCCGAAGTGGGAACACCTGCCGCCTGCAGAGCAGCCAGAGCGCGGCGCGCTGCTGCCGCTGCGTAAACATTTCAAGCTGTTCAGCAACCTGCGTCCGGCGAAGCTGTACCAGGGCCTGGAAGAGTTCTGCCCGCTGCGCGCGGATATCGCCGCCAACGGCTTCGACATTCTGTGCGTGCGTGAACTGACCGGCGGGATCTATTTCGGTCAGCCAAAAGGGCGCGAAGGCAGCGGCCAGCATGAGAAGGCGTTCGATACTGAGGTCTATCACCGCTTCGAAATTGAACGTATCGCCCATATCGCCTTTGAGTCAGCGCGCAAGCGCCGCCATAAAGTGACCTCCATTGATAAAGCGAACGTGCTGCAGTCTTCCATCTTGTGGCGCGAGATCGTCAGCGAAGTCGCGAAGCAGTACCCGGACGTTGAGCTGTCGCACATGTACATCGACAACGCGACCATGCAGTTGATTAAAGATCCGTCCCAGTTTGACGTGCTGCTGTGCTCCAACCTGTTCGGCGACATTTTGTCAGACGAGTGCGCGATGATCACCGGCTCTATGGGCATGCTGCCATCCGCCAGCCTGAATGAAGAAGGTTTTGGCCTGTACGAGCCGGCAGGCGGTTCCGCGCCGGATATTGCGGGCAAAAACATCGCTAACCCGATTGCGCAGATCCTCTCTCTGGCCCTGCTGCTGCGCTACAGCCTGGATGCAGGCGATGCAGCAACCGCAATTGAAAATGCCATTAACCGGGCGTTAGAAGAAGGCGTTCGTACCGGTGATTTATCACGCGGCGCGGCGGCAGTCAGTACCGATGAAATGGGCGACATTATTGCCCGCTATGTCGCTGAAGGGGTGTAATCATGGCCAAAACGTTATACGAAAAATTGTTTGATGCGCACGTTGTCTACGAGGCACCAAACGAAACCCCACTGCTGTACATTGACCGTCATCTGGTACACGAAGTGACCTCTCCTCAGGCATTTGACGGCCTGCGCGCGCACAAGCGCCCGGTACGTCAGCCGGGTAAAACCTTCGCGACGATGGATCACAACGTTTCCACCCAGACCAAAGACATTAATGCCTCGGGTGAGATGGCGCGTATCCAGATGCAGGAGCTGATCAAGAACTGCAACGAATTTGGCGTTGAGCTGTACGATCTGAACCACCCCTATCAGGGCATCGTTCACGTGATGGGGCCAGAGCAGGGAATTACCCTGCCGGGCATGACCATCGTCTGCGGCGACTCCCATACCGCAACCCACGGCGCGTTTGGCGCCCTGGCGTTCGGGATTGGCACGTCTGAAGTTGAACACGTGCTGGCGACGCAGACCCTGAAGCAGGGCCGCGCCAAAACGATGAAGATTGAAGTGAAGGGCAAAGCGGCACCTGGCATTACCGCGAAAGACATCGTGCTGGCGATCATCGGTAAAACCGGCAGCGCAGGCGGTACCGGCCACGTCGTTGAATTCTGCGGCGACGCGATTCAGGCGCTGAGCATGGAGGGTCGCATGACCCTGTGCAATATGGCCATTGAGATGGGTGCCAAAGCCGGTCTGGTCGCGCCAGATGAAACGACCTTCAACTATGTGAAGGGCCGTCTGCACGCGCCGAAAGGCCAGGATTTTGACGACGCGGTAGCGTACTGGAAAACCCTGAAAACCGACGACGGGGCAAGGTTTGATACCGTTGTCACACTGCAGGCAGAAGAGATTGCCCCTCAGGTGACCTGGGGAACCAACCCGGGCCAGGTAATTTCCGTCAACGACGCCATTCCCGATCCGGCCTCCTTCGCCGATCCTGTCGAGCGCGCCAGTGCGGAAAAAGCGCTGGCCTATATGGGGCTGAAACCCGGCGTACCGTTGACCGACGTGACCATTGATAAGGTATTTATCGGCTCCTGCACCAACTCCCGTATCGAAGATTTGCGTGCGGCGGCAGAGATTGCCAAAGGCCGTAAGGTCGCACCGGGCGTGCAGGCGCTGGTGGTTCCAGGCTCCGGTCCGGTGAAAGCCCAGGCGGAAGCCGAGGGTCTGGATAAGATCTTTATCGAAGCAGGCTTTGAGTGGCGCCTGCCTGGCTGCTCCATGTGCCTGGCCATGAATAACGATCGCCTGAATCCGGGTGAGCGCTGTGCCTCCACCAGCAACCGTAACTTTGAAGGCCGTCAGGGCCGCGGTGGGCGTACCCATCTGGTCAGCCCGGCAATGGCCGCCGCTGCGGCAGTCACCGGTCATTTCGCCGACATTCGCAGCCTGAAATAAGGAGACAATCATGGCAGAGAAATTTACCCAACATACGGGCCGTGTTGTCCCGCTGGACGCCGCTAACGTTGATACGGACGCGATCATTCCTAAGCAGTTTTTGCAGAAGGTGACCCGCACCGGCTTTGGCGCGCACCTGTTCAACGACTGGCGTTTCCTGGACGATAAAGGCGAGGTGCCTAATCCGGAATTCGTTCTGAACTTCCCGGAGTACAAAGGCGCATCCATCCTGCTGGCGCGGGAAAACTTTGGCTGTGGTTCATCCCGTGAACATGCGCCGTGGGCGCTCACGGACTACGGCTTTAAAGTGGTCATTGCCCCCAGCTTCGCGGATATCTTTTATGGCAACAGCTTCAACAACCAGCTGCTGCCGGTGACGCTGAGCGACGAACAGGTCGATGAATTGTTCGCGCTGGTTAAGGCAAATCCGGGCATGTCGTTTGAAGTGGATCTGGAAGCGGAAGTGGTGAAAGCCGGGGATAAAACCTACAGCTTCAGCATTGATGCGTTCCGCCGCCACTGCATGCTAAACGGTCTGGACAGCATTGGTTTGACGCTCCAGCACGAAGACGCCATCTCCGCGTACGAGAAAAAACAGCCTGCGTTTATGGGCTAAAGGCAATGGCCCGCAAAAAGCGGGCCATTGATTTGTTTTGTGAAGCCGCCTTCCAGAATCAGACATCCTTAACCCGGCAAGTCAGCCCAAGCGTAACCACCGAAATCGCGGCAATCATCCAGTAAACTGAGCCATGCCCGTAACTTTGCGCCAGCGCCCCCTGAATCACGCCTGCCAGAATCACTCCGGTTGAAATACTGTTGGTAAAAAGCGTGGTCGCCGACCCGGCGCGGCCCGGCATTAAATCCTGGAACCAGAGCATGCCGATCCCGGCAACGATACCAATAAACACAGCATTAAACAGCTGCAGCGCCAGCAGCGCTTCACGCGAATGGAAAAGGATCAGTCCCGCGTAAAACAGCACCCCGGCCGCCACGGCGACGATCATCATCCGACGCTTCCCAAAGCGCTTAACGTAATAGCCCGCCAGAATCATCGCCGGAATTTCCAGCCCGGCAGCGGTGCCCATTAAGATCCCCGCGAGCTTGTCCGGTAAGCCCAGATCGCTGCTGATCCACAGCGGCATGTCGATGATGTACATGGTGTTGCAGGTCCACATCAGCGTGGAGGCAATAAACAGCATGCGGACGTTTTTGTCCTGCCAGCCGCTCACCTGGGTGAGCGGTTTATCCGCTGTCTGTTCGACGCGCGCCACGGACGGCAGCGCAAAGGCTATCAGCGCCAGGCTGATGACAAAAATCCCGGCCGCGATGGAAAACATCGCGGTAAAGCCGTAGTTCAACGCCAGCATGAAGGCCAGCGGCGGGCCAATGACCCACGCCAGCGAGAGCTGGGCACGCATCACCGAGCTGAACATCACCACTTCCCGCGCCGAGCTATCCGCATATTCCCGGGCCAGCGCAAACAGCTGCGGCATGGCGGTGTTCGCAAGAGAGGCCAGCAGCACGCCGCAGGTAATGAGCGTCAGGTAATGGCGGTTAAAGGCAAAGAGCAGCGCGTTGCCCACGGCCATGGCGCAGCAAAAGAGGATCAGCTTACGACGATCGCCCTGGCTGTCCGAACGCTTCGCCAGCGCGAGGCTGACCAGGATCCCGGCTATCGCATTGACGGTATAAAACAGCCCCACCCAGAACGGCTGTGCCCCCACCTCGCGGCTGAGAAACAGGCTCAGCGTCGGCGCCTGCAGCGCTCCCGCCACGCCCATCATAAAGGCCACCAGCATAAAAGCGGCATACACGCCGTTCAGGCGTCGCCCCATCGTCATCAA
This sequence comes from Enterobacter sp. GER_MD16_1505_Eko_090, assembly GCF_003331015.1. Classification (NCBI taxonomy): domain Bacteria; kingdom Pseudomonadati; phylum Pseudomonadota; class Gammaproteobacteria; order Enterobacterales; family Enterobacteriaceae; genus Enterobacter; species Enterobacter sp. GER_MD16_1505_Eko_090. The sequence goes on from NZ_PUQF01000002.1 coordinate 137,511, forward strand.
CCACAGCATGCGCAAGTCCTTGTGAAAGCGAATCGAAATTGGGTGAAAGAATAAACGAAAAAAGCCAGCAAAAACATTTTGCTGGCGGGTGATTAGCACCAATACTCAGTCACACATGATCGAGGCGAGTCAGCGAGAAGAGGCCGGTTTCGTAACGTCCCACTGCATCAGTTCTTCTAACATTTTCAGCCGTTGCTCTGCACACGGGCGGGCCAGCCAGGACGATCCTTTTGTCGCTGAAAAGTACTGCTGATAAAACTGACGTGCGGTAGACCTCTTCATCATTTACCTCCTCGCTTCATCGGGAAGCATTATTGGCCTAATATAGGGATTAATAAATTGCTGGTTTTTTGTCAGGAGTTCCTCTTTTATGCCTTCCGGTCGTCTGCAGCAACAATTTATCCGCCTCTGGCAGTGCTGCGAGGGGCAATCGCAGGAAACCACGCTCAACGAGCTGGCTGACCTGCTTAGCTGTTCCCGCCGCCATATGCGCACGCTGCTCAATACCATGCAGCAGCAGGGGTGGTTAAGCTGGGAAGCGGAGGCGGGACGCGGTAAACGCTCGCGGCTGACCTTTCTCTACACCGGGCTGGCATTGCAGCAGCAGCGTGCAGAAGACCTGCTCGAGCAGGACCGTATCGATCAGCTGGTCCAGCTGGTGGGCGACAAGGCCGCCGTGCGCCAGATGCTGGTCTCCCATCTCGGACGCAGTTTTCGTCAGGGCCGACACATTCTGCGGGTGCTCTACTACCGTCCGATGAAAAATCTGTTGCCCGGCACGGCGTTACGGCGTTCTGAAACCCACATGGCCCGACAAATCTTCAGCGGCCTGACGCGGATAAATGAGGAAAACGGGGAACTGGAGGCGGATATCGCGCACCACTGGCAGCAGCTTTCCCCGCGCCACTGGCGCTTCTTCTTACGCCCCGGCATCCACTTTCACCACGGTCGCGAACTGGAGATGCACGACGTCATCGCCTCTCTGGAACGCGCCCGCAGGCTGCCGCTCTACTCGCATATTTCGCGCATCCACTCCCCCACGGCCTGGACGCTGGATATTGAGCTGTCGCAGCAGGACAAGTGGCTTCCCTGGCTGCTGGGCTATGTGCCGTCGATGATTTTGCCTGCCGAGTGGGAATCCTTGAACAATTTTGCCAGCCTGCCGATTGGCACCGGGCCCTACTCCGTCTCCCGCAATAACAGCAACCAGCTGAAAATCCGCGCGTTCGATGACTACTTTGGCTATCGGGCGCTGATCGACGAAGTGAACGTGTGGGTATTGCCGGATCTCAATGAGGACCTGAGCTGCGGGCTGACGCTTGAAGGCCCCACCACCGGAGAAAAGGCCGTGGAGAGCCGCCTGGAGGAGGGCTGCTACTATCTCCTCTTTGACCGCCGCACCCACCGTGGGGCAAACCCGGCTGTCCGCAAGTGGATCAGCCACGTGCTGTCTCCTTCCAATCTTATCTACCATGCGGAAGAGCAGTACCAGACATACTGGTTCCCGGCGTACGGCCTGCTTCCGCGCTGGCACCATGCCCGACCAACGCGCTGCGACAAACCCGCAGGGCTGGAGTCCATCACCCTGACCTACTACCGCGATCATGTTGAGCATCGTTTTATCGCGAGGATCATGACCCGCCTGCTGGCAGCGGAGGGAGTCAGGCTGGACATCAGGGAAGTGGACTATGACGAATGGCATCAGGGGGAAATCGCCAGCGATATCTGGCTCAACAGCGCTAACTTCACCCTGCCGCTCGATTTTTCCCTCTTCTCGCATTTGTATGAAGTCCCGCTGATCCAGCACTGCATCGACCGGGACTGGCAGCAGGATGCCGCCCTGTGGCGTGCGGGCGAGATGAATCTTGCCGTGTGGTGCCAGCAGCTGCTGGCCGAGCAGGCGATCGTCCCGCTGATCCACCACTGGCTGATGATCCAGGGCCAGCGCAGCATGCGCGGCCTGCGGATGAACACCCTGGGCTGGTTTGATTTTAAATCCGCCTGGTTTGCGCCCCCGGAGCCATAACGCTTTCGTAATATTCACCAAATCATTACAATAGCGCCGTTCTCAACGGGGTGCTGCATCACAGATGTGCGCTGAGATAATACCCGTCGAACCTGATCCGGATAACGCCGGCGAAGGGATTTGAGGCTGTCGCTCAAAATCCTTTGCCACTCAACCCTGAGGTGCAAAGTGTTAAAAAAAGTTCTCCCCCTGCTGGCGCTGTTCGCGCTGCCCGCTTTAGCCAAGCCCGTTCTGACGGTCTACACCTACGACTCCTTCTCCGCCGACTGGGGCCCTGGCCCGGTTGTCAAAAAAGCCTTTGAAGCGGACTGCAACTGCGAGCTGAAGTTCGTGGCGCTGGAAGATGGCGTTTCGCTGCTCAACCGCCTGCGCATGGAAGGGAAAAACAGCAAGGCCGACGTGGTGCTCGGGCTGGATAACAACCTGCTGGAAGCCGCCTCGCAAACCAAACTCTTTGCCAAAAGCGGCGTCGCGGCAGAGGCCGTTAACGTGCCGGGCGGCTGGAAGAACGACACCTTTGTGCCGTTCGACTACGGCTACTTTGCTTTCGTCTACGATAAAAACAAGCTGAAAAACCCGCCGAAGAGCCTGAAAGAGCTGGTGGAAAGCGACCAGAAGTGGCGCGTGATTTACGAAGATCCGCGGACCAGCACGCCGGGCCTGGGCCTGCTGCTGTGGATGCAGAAAGTCTACGGCGATAAGGCGCCGGAAGCGTGGCAGAAGCTGGCCGCCAAAACCGTCACCGTAACCAAAGGCTGGAGCGAAGCCTATGGCCTGTTCCTGAAAGGTGAAAGCGATCTGGTGCTGAGCTACACCACCTCCCCGGCCTACCACATTATCGCCGAGAAGAAAGACAACTATGCTGCGGCTGATTTTGCGGAAGGGCACTATCTGCAGGTGGAAGTGGCCGCGCGTACCGCCGCCAGCAAACAGCCGGAACTGGCCGAGAAGTTCCTGAAGTTTATGGTTTCACCAGCATTCCAGAACGCCATTCCAGCGGGCAACTGGATGTATCCGGTCACCAGCGTTGCGCTGCCTGCAGGTTTTGAACAGTTGACCAAGCCGAAAACCTCGCTGGAGTTTACGCCGCAGCAGGTCGCCGCGCAGCGTGCCGCATGGGTAAGTGAATGGCAACGCGCCGTCAGCCGTTAATTCCCGGCTGGTTACTCCCCGGATTGCTCGCCGCCGTCGTGATGGTGGCGGTCAGTCTGGGAGCCTTTCTTGCGCTGTGGTTTAACGCACCGGAGAGCGACCTGCTCGCCCTCTGGCACGACAGCTACCTCTGGCACGTTATCCGGTTCTCCTTCTGGCAGGCGTCTCTTTCTGCCCTGCTGTCGGCGATCCCGGCTATTTTTCTTGCACGCGCGCTCTATCGGCGGCGTTTCCCCGGCAGGCAGGCCCTGCTGCGCCTGTGCGCCATGACGCTGATCCTGCCGGTTCTGGTGGCCGTTTTTGGCATTCTGAGTGTCTACGGTCGTCAGGGCTGGCTGGCTTCGCTGTTCGGCCAGCTTGGTATTGAGTGGTCATTCTCGCCTTACGGACTGCAGGGCATTCTGCTGGCGCACGTGTTTTTCAATATGCCGATGGCAACGCGCCTCTTTTTGCAGGCGCTGGAGAACATTCCCGGCGAGCAGCGGCAGATTGCCGCCCAGCTCGGCATGCGCGGCTGGTCGTTCTTTCGTTTTGTCGAATGGCCGTGGCTGCGCCGCCAGCTCCCGCCCGTGGCGGCATTAATCTTTATGCTCTGCTTTGCCAGCTTTGCCACCGTGCTGTCACTTGGCGGCGGGCCGCAGGCCACCACCATTGAGCTGGCGATTTACCAGGCGCTGAGTTACGACTACGATCCCGGTCGCGCCGCACTGCTGGCGATAGTCCAGATGGCGTGCTGTCTGGTGCTGGTGCTGTTGAGCCAGCGGCTGAGTAAAGCCATTCCCGCAGGAAGTCATCAAATAACCGGCTGGCGCGATCCGCAGGACAGCCTGCACAGCCGCATCAGCGATGTTATCCTGATCGCGCTGGCGCTGCTGCTGTTGCTGCCGCCGCTGCTGGCCGTTATCGTTGACGGCCTGAACCTCAATCTTATGTCCGTCCTGCAACAGCCCGTTCTCTGGCAGGCGACCTGGACCTCGGTACGCATAGCGCTGGCTGCCGGATTGCTGTGCGTTATGCTGACCATGATGCTGCTGTGGAGCAGCCGTGAGCTCTACGCCCGCCAGGCGCAAAAAGCCGGACAAATGCTGGAACTGACGGGCATGCTGATACTGGCAATGCCGGGTATCGTGCTGGCAACGGGCTTCTTTTTACTGTTCAACAGCACCCTCGGCCTGCCGGAAAGGGCCGATGGCATTGTGATTTTCACTAACGCCTTAATGGCCATCCCCTACGCGCTTAAGGTGCTGGAAAACCCGATGCGCGACGTCAACAGCCGCTACGGTTTGCTGTGTCAGTCGCTGGGCATGCAGGGCTGGCAGCGGCTGAAGGTTGTGGAACTGCGCGCGCTAAAACGTCCGCTTGCTCAGGCGCTGGCGTTTGCCTGCGTGCTCTCCATTGGAGACTTTGGGGTCGTGGCGCTGTTCGGTAATGACGATTTCCGCACGCTGCCGTACTGGCTTTATCAGCAAATCGGCTCTTACCGCAGTCAGGACGGCGCGGTTACCGCGCTGTTACTGCTGCTGCTGTGCTTTGCCTTATTTACCGTTATCGAAAAACTCCCGGGGCGTGATGTTAAAACTGACTGATGTAACCTGGCTCTATCAGCATCTGCCGATGCGCTTTACGCTCTCCGTTCAGCAGGGCGAGCGGATTGCGGTGCTTGGCCCAAGCGGTGCCGGGAAAAGCACCTTGCTCAATTTGATCGCCGGTTTTCTGCAACCTGCCAGCGGGTCGATAGCCATCGATAATCGTGATTTCACCAACGCCCCTCCGGCTAAACGTCCTGTGTCGATGCTGTTTCAGGAAAACAACCTGTTTACCCATCTGACGGTGCGGCAAAACATCGCGCTGGGAATGCATCCGGGGCTCAGGCTGAACGATGCCCAACGCGAAAAACTTGAAGTGATTGCCGCACAGATGGGGATCGCTGAATTCATCGACAGGCTGCCGGGCGAGCTCTCCGGCGGCCAGCGTCAGCGCGTGGCGCTGGCGCGTTGTCTGGTGCGCGAGCAGCCGCTGCTGCTGCTGGATGAGCCGTTCTCGGCGCTCGATCCCGCGCTGCGCCAGGAGATGCTCGCCCTGGTGCAGGAGGTCTGCCAGCGCCAGCAGCTGACGATGCTGATGGTTTCGCACAGTATCGAAGATGCCGCACGGATTGCGCCGCGATCGGTGGTGATCGCGGAGGGACGCATTTTGTGGGATGGAGCAACAGAAGCATTAATGAGCGGAAAAGAAAGCGCTTCTGGATTATTGGGTATAAAACCGTAGGCCGGGCAAACGCAGTGCCGCCCGGCGCTTAACGGCTCACAACTTTCAACAGGATCTCACCGTACACCGGCATCAGCGGGTGGCGAATCAGCGCCACAAGCGCCACCACGGCCACACCCAGCGTCAGCGGGGCCAGCCACAAAAGACGAGAGCGCGGAAGATAGCGCGTCAGGCGATCGACGCTCGCTTTCGCGCTGCGCCACAGCCGCCAGCAGAGCCAGACCGCCAGCCACAGCAGCACCGCCGTGCCCAGCAGCAGCCACTTAAACTCACCGCTTTGCATACCGTCAGGAATATCAATCGCCGCACCGGCCAGAATACCCGGCAGGAAGTAGAACGGCGGCCAGAAGACGCAGCCGATGATGTTCGGCACCACAAATTTCGCGACGGGGAGATCCAGCATCCCGGCCACCATCGGCACCAGCGGACGCGTTGGCCCAACAAAGCGGCCCACGAGGATGGTAAACATGCTGTGCTGGTGCAGCGCATGCTCGGTCTTATCCAGCAGCGCTTTGTTCTTTTTCATGAACGACCAGCGGTGCAGCGGCTTCTTAAAGCGCCAGCCCAGCCAGAAGGAGATCCAGTCGCCCAGCAGACAGCCGATTATCCCGGCCAGCCATGCCTGCCAGAAATTGACCTCACCGCTGCCGATCAGCGCCCCAAGCCCCGCCATCATCACGGTGCCGGGCAGGATTAACCCGACAAGGGCCAGCGATTCCAGAAACGCCACCAGCGCCACGGCGATGAGCGAGTACATAACGGACTGGGTAATAAAGTGTTCCAGCAATGCCTGCATAACTATTCCGGTCAGAAAACGAATCAGCGATTCTGCTTAGCGCCCCGCACCGCGTCAAGGCAACAATTGTCTGAATAGTTTACAGGTTGCTTTCTGCATTCACCTGTTTGTTTATCTTTTTTTACCGTTTATTCACATCCCGCGCGAAATTCACTGGGGCTGGCACCGGTACATTTTTTAAATACGCGGGAGAAATAGAGCTGATCCTCAAAGCCCACGTTGCGCCCCACGGTGGCGATGGGCATCCGGGTGGTGCTGAGCAGCAGCTTCGCCTGGCTGATGCGCTGATCCTCGCGCCAGCTCAGTACGCTGACGCCAAGCTGCTGGCGGAACAGGTGCGACAGCCGCGACGGCGACAGGCAGACGTGCTGGGCGACGCTGGCAATATCAAACTGGCTATCGGCCAGGTGGTCGCTGATGTACTGGCAGGCGTCGCGCACGCGGTTATCCAGCGGCGGGTTAAGCGACGCGTTAATCGCCTCCATCCGCCGCAGCAGCAGCTGTTCAAGGAGGTTTATCGCCAGCAGTTCGGCATAGCGTCCACCAGCCTGCCCCGCCTCGATTATCTGGGCAAAAAGCTCGCGAAACTGCGCCAGATGCACCTCATCCGGGCGATAAAACCCGGTGTGTGCAAAAATAGCCGGCCAGGAAAGCCACTCCTGCCAGTAGGCGCGCGGACGGAAGTAGACCCACTGGTGATACCACTCTTTGGCATCCGGATGACGGCCATAGTGGTGGATCTCCCCCGGCGGGAACAGCAGGATATCGCCCGGGCGGCAGACGAACTGCTGGTCACCGTTCTTGATGATCCCTTCCCCCCGCACGGTCAGGTTGAGGATATACCCTTTCATCCCGAGCGGTCGGTCGACGTAAAAGTCGAGATATCCCTCAGCCTCGATAGGGGTCAGCCCCGCCACAAGGTGCGCGTTAAACGAGTATCCCGGCAGCAGGGGATCGTTCTGCGTTTCGGCCATAGATTCAGTTCTCCCAAGGGTCCTGAAGGAAACCAATTGTCCATATCACTAAATGCAGGTTAAAAATGGCCCGCGAAAAGATCCAAAAAGCATCACGCCGCTTTTACGTCCGCCATGTTTCAGCCTTTCCCCCTGATTTCTCCGCCAGAGCAGGCAGATAACCAGTAACAAAAGTGTCTATAAGTGCGGCAGAAATGTCCACATTGAATATTTGCACAGCGTCACACTTTCCGTTGTAACAGCAATTTAGTCCATAAGATTAGCGGATCCTGCCTGACGACTTTTGTCCCCAGTCTCTAATGTTCTTCCATACCTGTTTTTTCGATGGAGCAACACCATGGCAATTGCGATTGGCCTCGATTTTGGCAGCGATTCAGTTCGCGCGCTGGCAGTGGACTGTACGTCCGGCCAGGAGATAGCAACCAGCGTTGAGTGGTATCCGCGCTGGCAAGAAGGGCGCTACTGCGATGCGCCAAACAACCAGTTCCGTCACCACCCGCGGGACTACATCGAGTCGATGGAAGCGGCGATCAAAACCGTTCTGGCAGACCTGACCGACGCCCAGCGGGCCGATGTTGTGGGGATTGGCGTCGACAGCACCGGCTCTACGCCTGCCCCTGTCGATGCCGAAGGCCACGTGCTGGCACTGCGCCCGGAGTTTGCCGACAACCCGAACGCCATGTTCGTGCTGTGGAAAGACCATACCGCCGTGGAAGAGGCCGAAGCCATCACCCGCTTATGCCATCAGCCGGGCAAAACCGACTACTCACGGTATATCGGCGGGATTTACTCCAGCGAGTGGTTCTGGGCCAAGATCCTGCACGTCACCCGCGCGGACGCGTCTGTCGCACAGGCAGCGGCGTCATGGATTGAGCTATGCGACTGGGTTCCCGCCCTGCTCTCCGGCACCACGCGCCCGCAGGATATCCGCCGCGGCCGCTGCAGCGCCGGGCATAAATCCCTGTGGCATGAAAGCTGGGGCGGTCTGCCTCCGGCCGCGTTCTTTGATGAGCTCGACCCGATCGTCAACAAGAGCCTGTCATACCCGCTGTTTACCGACACCTTCACCGCCGATATTCCCGTCGGCACCCTCTGCGAAGAGTGGGCGACGCGTCTCGGCCTGCCGCAGAACGTAGCTATCTCCGGCGGCGCGTTTGACTGCCATATGGGCGCCGTGGGCGCGGGCGCGCAGCCAAACACGCTGGTCAAAGTGATCGGCACCTCCACCTGCGACATCCTGACGGCAGATAAATCCACCGTCGGCGACCGCGCGGTAAAAGGCATCTGCGGCCAGGTTGACGGCAGCGTGGTGCCAGACTTTATCGGCCTCGAAGCCGGTCAGTCCGCGTTTGGCGATATCTACGCCTGGTTTGGCCGCGTGCTCGGCTGGCCGCTGGATCGGCTGGCGGCGGCACATCCTGAACTGAAAACCCAGATCGCCGAGAGCAAAAAGCAGCTCCTGCCGCAGCTTACCGACGCCTGGGCTAAAAATCCGTCTCTCGACCACCTCCCGGTGGTGCTGGACTGGTTTAACGGCCGCCGCACGCCGTTTGCCAACCAGCGCCTGAAAGGGGTGATTACCGACCTCAACCTGGCGACCGACGCGCCTGCGCTGTTCGGCGGTCTGATTGCCGCCACCGCCTTCGGCGCCCGCGCGATTATGGAGTGCTTCACCGAGCAGGGCATCGACGTGAATAACGTGATGGCGCTGGGCGGCATCGCCCGTAAAAACCCGGTGATCATGCAGGCCTGCTGCGACGTGCTGAACCGTCCGCTCCAGATTGTGGCCTCCGATCAGTGCTGCGCGCTGGGGGCGGCAATTTTCGCCGCCGTAGCCGCTGGCGTCCATGCGGATATCCCCACCGCGCAGCAGCATATGGCGAGTGCCGTCGAAAACACCCTTCAGCCGCGTGCCCAGCAGGCACAACGCTTTGAACAGCTTTATCAGCGCTACCAGCAATGGGCAAAAAGCGCCGAACTTCACTATCTCCCTGTCGCCGCCCCGGCCAAAAGCACCGCGGACACTACGGCAACCCTGACCCATTAAGGACACGATGATGACCATTTTTAATAACTATGAAGTGTGGTTTGTGATTGGCAGCCAGCATCTTTACGGACCGGAAGCGCTGCAGCAGGTAACGAAACACGCGGAGCACGTCGTTAACGCGCTGAACGCGGAAGCCAAACTGCCGTGCAAGCTGGTGCTGAAACCGCTGGGCACGACGCCGGACGAAATCACCCACATCTGCCGCGACGCCAACTACGACGATAAATGCGCCGGTCTGGTTGTGTGGCTGCACACCTTCTCACCGGCAAAAATGTGGATCAACGGCCTGTCTATCCTCAACAAACCGCTGCTGCAGTTCCATACCCAGTTTAACGCCTCCCTGCCGTGGGACAGCATCGACATGGACTTTATGAACCTGAACCAGACCGCACACGGCGGCCGCGAGTTCGGCTTCATCGGCGCGCGTATGCGTCAGCAGCACGCGGTGGTCACCGGCCACTGGCAGGATGGCAAGGCGCAACAGCGTATCGGCGCCTGGATGCGTCAGGCGGTCTCTAAACAGGATACCCGCCACCTGAAAGTGGTGCGTTTCGGCGACAACATGCGTGAAGTGGCGGTCACCGACGGCGATAAAGTCGCCGCGCAGATCAAGTTCGGCTTCTCCGTGAATACCTGGGCGGTGGGCGATCTGGTGCAGGTGGTGAATGACATCAGCGATGGCGACGTGAGCGCGCTGGTGGACGAGTACGAAAGCAGCTACCGCCTGACGCCTGCGGCACAAATCAACGGCGACAAGCGCCAGAACGTGCTGGACGCGGCGCGCATTGAGCTGGGCATGAAGCGCTTCCTGGAACAGGGCGGTTTCCACGCCTTTACCACCACCTTTGAAGATCTCCACGGTCTGAAACAGCTGCCGGGTCTGGCAGTACAACGCCTGATGCAGCAGGGCTACGGCTTTGCGGGCGAAGGCGACTGGAAAACTGCCGCTCTGCTTCGCATCATGAAGGTGATGTCGACCGGTCTGCAGGGCGGCACCTCCTTTATGGAGGACTACACCTACCACTTCGAAAACGGCAATGACCTGGTGCTCGGCTCGCACATGCTGGAAGTGTGTCCTTCCATCGCGGTAGAGGAAAAGCCGATCCTCGACGTGCAGTACCTCGGCATCGGCGGTAAAGCCGATCCGGCGCGTCTGATCTTCAATACCCGTACCGGCCCGGCCATTAACGCCAGCCTGATCGATCTGGGCGATCGTTTCCGCCTGCTGGTGAACTGCGTCGATGCGGTTGAAACGCCGCACTCCCTGCCGAAACTGCCGGTCGCCAACGCCCTGTGGAAAGCACAGCCGGATCTGCCGACCGCGTCAGAAGCCTGGATCCTGGCCGGCGGCGCGCACCATACCGTCTTCAGCCACGCGCTGGATCTGAACGACATGCGTCAGTTCGCCGAACTGCATGATATCGAGCTGACCGTCATTGATAACGATACCCGCCTGCCCGCCTTCAAAGACGCGCTGCGCTGGAACGAAGTCTATTACGGTTCAAAACGCTAAGCCCTGAATGCCCGGTGGCACCGCGTTTACCGGGCCTACGGTTCTGTAGGCCGGATAAGCGAAGCGCCATCCGGCACTGGAGACAACAATGTTAGAAGAGCTCAAACGCCAGGTGCTCGAAGCCAACCTGGCGCTGCCGAAACATAATCTGGTCACCCTGACCTGGGGCAACGTCAGCGCCGTTGACCGCGAAAAAGGCGTGTTCGTGATCAAGCCTTCCGGCGTCGATTACGCGGTGATGACGGCGGACGATATGGTGGTGGTCAGCATCGAAACGGGTGAAGTGGTGGAAGGGAACAAAAAGCCCTCCTCCGATACGCCAACCCACCGCCTGCTGTACCGCTCATTCCCAACCATCGGCGGTATCGTGCATACCCATTCACGCCATGCCACCATCTGGGCGCAGGCGGGCCAGTCCATCCCGGCGACCGGCACCACCCACGCGGACTACTTCTACGGCACCATTCCCTGCACGCGTCTGATGACAGATGCGGAGATCAACGGCGAGTATGAGTGGGAAACCGGCAACGTCATTGTCGAAACCTTCGAAAAACAGGGAATCGATGCGGCGCAAATGCCCGGCGTGCTGGTGCACTCCCACGGCCCGTTCGCCTGGGGTAAAAACGCGGAAGATGCGGTGCATAACGCCATCGTGCTTGAAGAGATCGCCTATATGGGGATCTTCTGCCGCCAGCTGGCGCCGCAGCTGCCGGATATGCAGCAAACCCTGCTCGATAAGCATTATCTGCGCAAGCACGGCGCGAAGGCCTACTACGGGCAGTAAACTGTATATAAACCCAGCATTAAAATCTCAACCAGGCTATAATCAGGCCTGGTTTTGTTTTATGGGATAACGGCGTGGCGCAGGCGCAAGAAGGCTTTTTACTGACCCGACACTGGCGGGATACGCCTCAGGGCACCGAGGTTGAATTCTGGCTGGCAACGGACAACGGCCCGCTGCAGGTGACGCTGCCGCCGCAGGAGTCCGTGGCGTTTATTCCTGAAGCGCACGTCGAAAAAGTGAAACAGCTGCTGCGCGGTGAAAACGGCTGGCGCATTACCCCGCTTGAACTGAAAGATTTCCACCGTCAGCCGGTTCACGGCCTTTACTGTCGCGCCCATCGTCAGCTGATGCGCTATGAAAAACTGCTCCGTGAAGCAGGCGTGACGCTCTACGAAGCCGACATCCGCCCACCGGAGCGCTTTCTGATGGAGCGGTTTATTACCGCGCCCGTCTGGGTCGATGGTTCTCCGCAAAATGGCGGTCTCATCAACGCGCGGCTAAAGCCGAACCCGCACTACCGCCCGCCGCTGAAGTGGGTCTCCCTGGATATCGAAACCACCCGTCACGGCGAACTGTACTGTATAGGACTTGAAGGCTGCGGCGATCGGGTTGTCTATATGCTCGGGCCACCGAATGGTGATGCCTCCGCGCTGGATTTCCGGCTTGAGTATGTTACCAGCCGGCCGCAGCTGCTGGAGAAGCTCAACCAGTGGTTTGCCGACTTCGATCCCGACGTTCTGATCGGCTGGAATGTGGTGCAGTTCGACCTGCGCGTGCTGCAAAAACACGCCGAGCGTTACCGCATCCCGCTGATGCTCGGGCGCGGCAACAGCGAGCTTGAGTGGCGCGAACACGGTTTTAAGAACGGCGTCTTCTTCGCACAGGCGAACGGCCGCCTGATTATCGACGGTATCGAGGCGCTCAAGTCCGCCTTCTGGAACTTCTCGTCATTCGCCCTCGAAGCGGTGGCGCAGGAGCTGCTTGGCGAAGGCAAATCCATCGACAACCCCTGGGACAGAATGGACGAGATCGACCGGCGCTTTAACGAAGACAAGCCCGCGCTCGCCACCTATAACCTGAAAGACTGTGAGCTGGTCACGCGGATTTTCCACAAAACCGAAATCATGCCCTTCCTGCTGGAGCGCGCGACGGTAAACGGCCTTGCGGTCGACAGGCACGGCGGCTCCGTGGCGGCCTTTAGCCACCTCTATTTTCCCCGAATGCACCGGGCAGGATACGTCGCCCCCAACCTCGGGGACGTGCCGCCGCAGGCCAGCCCCGGCGGCTACGTCATGGATTCCCGACCAGGACTGTATGACTCCGTTCTGGTCCTGGACTACAAAAGCCTCTACCCGTCGATAATTCGCACCTTCCTGATCGATCCCGTCGGGCTGGTTGAGGGGCTGGCCCAGCCGGATGATGAACACAGCACCGAAGGCTTCCTCGGCGCACGCTTCTCGCGGGAAAAACACTGCCTGCCCGACATCGTGGGCAACATCTGGCACGGCCGCGATGAGGCCAAGCGCCACGGCAACAAGCCCCTCTCACAGGCGCTGAAAATCATCATGAACGCCTTCTACGGGGTGCTGGGCACTAGCGCCTGTCGCTTCTTCGACCCGCGGCTGGCGTCGTCGATCACCATGCGTGGGCACGAGATCATGCGTCAGACTAAAGCGCTGATTGAATCCCGGGGCTATGACGTCATCTACGGCGACACGGACTCCACCTTTGTATGGCTTAAGGGCGCGCATTCCGAAGACGATGCCACGCAAATCGGCAAAGCGCTGGTTGCCTTCGTGAACGACTGGTGGCAGGAACATCTGCAGAAAGCGCGGTTAACCAGCGCGCTGGAGCTGGAATTTGAAACCCATTTTGCCCGCTTCTTAATGCCCACCATCCGCGGTACCGATCAGGGCAGCAAGAAGCGCTATGCCGGGCTGATTCAGGAAGGCGACGCGCAGCGGATGGTCTTTAAAGGGCTCGAGACAGTGCGTACCGACTGGACGCCGCTGGCGCAGCAGTTCCAGCAAACGCTCTATTTGCGGGTATTTCGCAATGAGCCGTATCAGGACTACGTGCGCGAGACGATCGCCAGCCTGATGGCAGGCGAACTTGACGCGCAGCTGGTGTATCGCAAACGCCTGCGCCGCCCGCTCGCGGACTACCAGCGTAACGTTCCTCCGCACGTTCGCGCCGCGCGCCTCGCGGACGAAGAAAACGTCCGCCGCGGCCGCGCGCCGCAGTATCAGAATCGGGGAACCATCAAATACGTCTGGACGATAAACGGTCCGGAACCGGTGGATTATCAGCACTCGCCTCTGGATTATGAACACTATCTGACGCGTCAGCTTCAGCCGGTTGCCGACGGAATTTTGCCCTTCATCGACGATGATTTTGCTACACTAGTGACAGGGCAACTTGGCCTATTTTGACGCGTGACGAAATGGCTGCCATCCAGTACCATAGCGCCCTTTCCATTCCCGGACCCATTTTTCGATGACCGTCTTTTTTGACGGTGGTCGAACTATTGCCTGCAATTAAAGATTAGAGCCGAACAACTATGCCTTTTACACTTGGTCAACGCTGGATCAGCGATACAGAAAGCGAACTTGGATTAGGAACCGTCGTTGCCGTTGATGCGCGCATGGTTACCCTCCTCTTCCCTGCCACCGGTGAAAACCGCCTGTACGCCCGCAATGACTCCCCTGTAACCCGCGTGATGTTTAATCCGGGTGACACCGTGACCAGCCACGACGGCTGGCAGCTCAAGATTGAAGACGTAAAAGAAGAGAATGGACTGCTCGCCTACATCGGCACTCGCCTGGACACCGACGAGGCCAATGTCATCCTGCGCGAAGTGCTGCTCGACAGCAAGCTGGTGTTCAGCAAGCCGCAGGACCGCCTGTTTGCCGGGCAAATCGACCGTATGGATCGCTTCTCCCTGCGCTATCGCGCGCGTAAGTTCCAGAGTGAACAGTACCGCATGCCCTGGAGCGGCCTGCGCGGCCAGCGCACCAGCCTGATCCCCCACCAGCTGAACATCGCCCATGACGTGGGCCGTCGCCATGCGCCGCGCGTGCTGCTGGCAGATGAAGTGGGCCTGGGTAAAACCATCGAGGCGGGCATGATCCTGCACCAACAGCTGCTTTCCGGCGCTGCCGAGCGCGTGCTGATTGTGGTGCCAGAAACCTTACAGCACCAGTGGCTGGTTGAGATGCTGCGCCGCTTTAACCTGCGTTTCTCTCTGTTCGATGACGAACGCTACGCCGAAGCCCAGCACGATGCGGACAACCCGTTTGAAACCGAACAGCTGGTGATTTGTTCTCTCGACTTCGTGCGCCGCAGCAAGCAGCGTCTTGAGCACCTGTGCGATGCCGAGTGGGACCTGATGGTGGTCGACGAAGCGCACCACCTGGTCTGGAGCGAAGACGCGCCGAGCCGCGAATACATGGCTATCGAGCAGCTTGCCGAGCGCGTGCCTGGCGTCCTGCTGCTGACCGCTACGCCGGAACAGCTGGGTCTGGAAAGCCACTTCGCGCGTCTGCGCCTGCTCGATCCAAACCGTTTCCACGACTTCGGGCAGTTTGTGGAAGAACAGAATAACTACCGTCCGGTTGCGGATGCCGTCGCGCTGCTGCTGGCGGGCAAGCGTCTTTCTGATGACGAACTCAACACCCTGAGCGATCTGATTGGCGAGCAGGATATCGAGCCGCTGCTGCAGGCCGCTAACAGCGACAGCGACAACGCGGAATCCGCGCGTAAAGAGCTGATCGACATGCTGATGGATCGCCACGGCACCAGTCGCGTCCTGTTCCGTAACACCCGTAACGGTGTGAAAGGGTTCCCGAAACGCGAGCTGCATACCATTAAGCTGCCGCTGCCGACGCAGTATCAGACGGCAATTAAAGTTTCCGGCATCATGGGCGCGCGCAAAACGCAGGAAGAGCGCGCCCGCGACATGCTCTACCCGGAACAAATCTACCAGGAATTTGAAGGCGATACCGGCACCTGGTGGAACTTCGATCCGCGCGTAGAGTGGCTGATGGGCTACCTGACCGCGCACCGCTCCCAAAAGGTGCTGGTGATCTGCGCCAAGGCGGCCACCGCGCTGCAGCTGGAGCAGGTCCTGCGCGAGCGCGAAGGCATTCGCGCCGCCGTGTTCCACGAAGGCATGTCCATCGTTGAACGCGACCGCGCTGCGGCGTGGTTTGCCGAAGAGGACAGCGGCGCTCAGGTTATGCTGTGTTCTGAAATCGGTTCTGAAGGCCGTAACTTCCAGTTCGCCAGCAACCTGGTGATGTTCGATCTGCCGTTCAATCCGGATCTGCTGGAGCAGCGTATCGGTCGTCTGGATCGTATCGGTCAGGCGCACGATATTCAGATCCACGTGCCGTATCTGGAAAAAACGGCCCAGTCCGTGCTGGTGCGCTGGTTCCACGAAGGTCTGGATGCGTTTGAACATACCTGCCCGACGGGTCGCACCATTTACGATCAGGTGCACGGCGATCTGATCGGCTATCTGGCCGCGCCGGAAAACACCGACGGCTTTGACGATCTGATTAAGTCCTGTCGTGAGAAGCATGACGCGCTGAAAGCGCAGCTTGAACAAGGCCGCGACCGCCTGCTGGAGATCCACTCCAACGGCGGTGAAAAAGCGCAGGCGCTGGCTGAGAGCATTGAAGAGCAGGATGATGACACCAGCCTCATCAGCTTCTCCATGAACCTGTTCGACATCGTTGGCATTAACCAGGACGACCGCGGCGAGAACCTGATTGTCCTGACCCCGTCCGATCACATGCTGGTGCCAGATTTCCCGGGCCTGCCGGAAGATGGCTGCACCATCACCTTCGAGCGTGATGTGGCGCTGTCCCGCGAAGATGCCCAGTTCATCACCTGGGAACACCCGCTGATCCGTAACGGGCTGGATCTGATCCTCTCTGGCGATACCGGCAGCAGCACCATCTCGCTGTTGAAAAACAAGGCGCTGCCCGTAGGCACGCTGCTGCTGGAGCTGATCTACGTTGTGGAAGCGCAGGCGCCGAAACAGCTGCAGCTCAACCGCTTCCTGCCACCAACGCCGGTGCGTCTGCTGCTGGATAAAAACGGCACGAACCTCGCAGGACAGGTTGAATTTGAGAGCTTCAACCGCCAGCTGAGCGCGGTGAACCGCCATACCGGCAGCAAGCTGGTCAATGCGGTGCAGCAGGACGTGCATGCCATTCTCCAGCAGGGTGAAACCCAGATTGAAAAAGCGGCCAGAGCGCTGATTGACGCCGCGCGCGGTGAAGCCGACGAGAAACTGTCTGCAGAGCTGTCGCGTCTGGAGGCGTTGAAGGCCGTGAACCCGAACATCCGTGACGACGAGCTGGCGGCGATTGAAAGCAACCGTCAGCAGGTGCTGGAAAGCCTGAATCAGGCAAGCTGGCGTCTGGATGCCCTGCGTCTTATCGTTGTGACGCATCAGTAAACGGAGCGCAAGATGGTGATGGAGCCGTACAATCCGCCGCAGGATCCCTGGCTGGTCATTCTGTATCAGGATGAACACATTATGGTGGTCAACAAGCCCAGCGGGCTGTTGTCCGTACCGGGACGTCTGGATGAGCACAAAGACAGCGTGATGACGCGCATTCAGCGCGATTATCCTCAGGCGGAGTCGGTCCATCGCCTGGACATGGCGACCAGCGGCGTGATTGTGGTGGCGCTGAACAAAGCGGCAGAACGCGAGCTGAAGCGCCAGTTCCGCGAACGCGAGCCGAAGAAGCAGTATGTCGCCCGCGTCTGGGATCACCCGGCGCAGGCGGAAGGGCTGGTGGATTTACCGCTGATCTGCGACTGGCCGAATCGGCCAAAGCAGAAGGTGTGTTATGAAACCGGTAAGGCCGCGCAAACTGAGTATGAAGTGCTTGAGTACGCGCCGGATAATACCGCGCGCGTCCTGCTTAAGCCGATTACCGGACGTTCACACCAGCTGCGCGTGCATATGCTTGCGCTGGGTCATCCGATTCTGGGCGACCGCTTTTACGCGCCGCCTGAAGCGCTGGCCTTAGCGCCACGTCTGCAGCTGCACGCGCAGACGCTTACCATCACCCATCCGGCCTTCGGTAACGCGATGACGTTTAAAGCCCCGGTCGATTTTTAAATTCCTGATGTGAATATTTACTGCCAGCTCACTGTCGACGGTAAATATTCACACAGCATATATATCTCCCCTACTCATCTGAAAACCCGCCCAAGTTCATTCACGATAATTATCTCTTCCTTAAATAACAATCAGTATTTTTAGAAAGACTAAGGTTTGGATTAAAAAATATTAAATTGAACACGATGCAATTTATTACTGATAATCCAGCTCATTTTAAGGAAATACTAACTCTACCCTATCCAAACGGAGTTGTTTTTCTACTCAACAGCCACACTTAGTTTACTCATTGATTCACAAGGAAGTGTATGAACCGTTCGTATAACATCGTCTGGAATTGCGCCAGAAATATGTACATCGTTGCCTCGGAGTTTTCAAAAGGGGACAGCAAAGTTAAATCCTGCGTACGCGCCGGAAGCGCGATCGCAACGTTTATCTTGACAGGTGTTGTGGGTACCGCACACGCCAGTGACACGACGTTTGTTGCAGTCCCGGGTAGTAATACCATCAGTGGTGAATATTCAACGACGAGCCCTAATACCTCGGCGGTATCCGCCTCTGGCTCTGATGTCATCGTCACCGATAACGGCGCCTTAACGATATCCACAACCGGGGATGCAGGCATGGGGCTATCCGTGTCGAATGGAGCGAAAATCACGCTCGATGATTCGGGATCCACAATCCGCACTTCCGGGGAAGGCAGTCATGCGATAACCATTGTCGGTGATAACTCAGAAGCCATGTTGAACAACCTTACCGTTTCGACGGAAGGCGAGATCGCATCTGCCGTATTGTTTAGCTCTAATGCAAAAGGCACCATTGACGGGGGGAGCTATACGGCGACGGGAGAGGGTTCTTATGGTGTTGAGATATTGAATGGCGCAGACCTGACGATAAAAAACGCGACCATTACGACTTCCGGGTATGGCATGGCTCGGGCTATTGTTAACCGATATGCCACCCTTTCATTAGACAATGTGAATATAAACACCACGGGAGATTTTGGTAATGCAGGTATATATAACGACGGTGAATTGACCGGCTCAAACGTCACGATTACCACTACCGGAAGCCAGAGCTTTGGTATTCAAAACTATACCAACACATTTAATTTAGCGGCATCCCACGTTGAAACTTACGGTGAGCAGTCAGTTGGCATAATGAATACCGGACGCGCAGAACTCACTGACACTCATATCGTCACTCATGGGAAAAATGCTGACGCAATATCCTCTGACGGGGCAAAGAGCACATTCGTACTGAATAACGGTTCAACGATCGCGTCCGGAGAAAATTCGCGGGCAGTGGCGATGACTAACGGTGGAACCCTTGAGGCGAACAGCACAGATATCACCAGCGAACAATCTGCTGCCATTGCCTTAGAAAGCGCCAGCAGCGCGACCGTCACCCACAGCAACGTTTCCGGTAGCAATGTCGCCTTCTTGTTCAGCGGTGGAAAAAATGTCGCTACGATTGACGGAGGGAGCATTACGGCAACCGCGTCAGGAGGAAGTGCTTTTGCGGTGGATTCCGGATCTGCCGATATTAACGTGAAGAATGTGCAAACGATGAACGCAGACAATCTGCTCACCGTGGCCAATACCACTGATGCAGTCACCCTTCGCGCTGAAAACAGCAAGCTGTCCGGCGCCGTTAAGGCCAGCGGTGATAACGTCAGCATGACGCTGGATGCGAACAGCCAATGGCTGCTGACGGCCGATTCCAGCGTCGGTAATCTTACCAGCAGCGGACGCATCACACTCGGCGATGAAAACGGCAGTACTGGTACACTCAATGTCGGTAATCTCACCCTTCGGGCTAACAGCCAAACTGATGTCTATCTTGACGCAAACGCGACCAGTGCGCCTATTGTCGCTCAGAATGCGACGCTTGATGGCACACTAAATATTACAGGTTACGGTAGTGCCAGCACGCTTTCCGCGGATAGCGCCTTCACGGTGATTGACGCTGAAAATGCAATCAGTGGCAATTTTACCAACCTCACCGTCGCGGGCATGGCATCTGGCTCCGTTGACTTCATCACCTTTAGCGGCACCATTGATCCCGCCGACGTGACCAATTACGTCCTGACACCGTCATTAACCTGGTATGCCAGCCAGAACCCAGCGGCAACAGCGGCTCACGGCACATTCACTCTGAACAATCCTGACGGCAGCTTTACGCTGAGCACGGCGCTTGTCGATCAAAACGCCGAAGCCACGACCGGATGGGACGGAAAATCGCTGACCAAAGAGGGGCAAGGTACGCTGATCCTTAATGCCGCAAACAGTTACAGCGGCACAACGGATGTGAACCAGGGCACGCTCTGGCTGGACGAGGCTGGCGTTATCGGCGTACAAAACAGCGAGCAGGCCGTGAATGTCGCGGCAGGCGCCACGTTTGGCGGTTCCAACGGTGTGGTGAACGGCAATGTTAATAGCAAGGGTACCGTTCAGTTCAACGACACGCTAACGATCAATGGTGATCTGAGCAACGCAGGCAGCATTGTCAGCGGCAATATTGAGGGAACCAATGGTGCGACGACCGGCAACACGCTGATCGTAAACGGCGATTACACCAGCAACCAGGGCTCTGTGACGCTAAATACGCAGTTAGGCGACGACACGTCTCCAACCGATATGCTTAACATTACGGGGAATACGTCCGGGAACACCACCCTGTACATTAACAACGTTGGTGGTCAGGGCGCACTGACCCAAAACGGTATTGAAGTGATTACGGTCGGCGGTGAATCAAACGGCACCTTTGTTCAGGGTAATCAGGTCCAGATTAACGCCTACGAATACCGCCTGTATCAGGACTCAGGGGACTGGTATCTTCGTTCCCAGGCCACGAGTGATAATGGCGACGTAACGCCTCAGTATCGTGCCGATATCGGTTCATACCTCAGCAACCAGTGGCTGGCTCGCGATCTGCAAATGCAGACCCTGTCAGACCGAGAAGGCAGTCAGTTCAAATCGGAAAACGGCACGACATGGGCGCGTTTCAAAGCAGGTAAGAACCAGTCTACTGCGGCAGAGAGCAATATTGATATCGACAGCAACTACTCCCAGTTCCAGATTGGGGGCGATGTTGCCGCCTGGAACAACGGCGAACAAAGCCTGGTGGTCGGGGTTATGGGTAGCTATATCAACGCCAGCAGCGACAGCACTGGCAATAAAGGTGCTGACGGCAGCCGCTTTAGCGCTGACGGTAAAGTCGATGGCTATAACCTCGGAGTCTATGCAACGTGGTTTGCCGATGCCCGACAGCATCAGGGTTTTTATGTCGACAGTTGGTATCAGTATGGGATGTACCACAACAGCGTAGATAACGGTGACGTTGGCTCAACGGATTACGATTCAAACGCCAACGCCGTTTCGCTGGAAACAGGCTACCGCTACGATATCGCACTCGGCGACAACACGCTGAGCCTCACGCCGCAGGCACAGGTCGTCTGGCAGGATTACAGTGCGGATGACATAAAAGACAGCAGCGGCACGACGATTGATGGGCAAAACGGCGAAAGCTGGACCACCCGTTTAGGCCTGCGCATTGACAGCAAGATGAATAAGTCGAACGACGCGGTTATCCAGCCGTTTGCGGAGGCCAACTGGCTGCATACCTCTGAAGACACGGCAGTCAACTTTGGTGACACACAGATCAAACAGGACCTTCCTGCCGATCGTGCGGAGCTGAAAGCGGGTATTCAGGCAAATGTGAGCAAGCAATGGAGCGTTATTGCCCAGGTCTCCGGACAGAAAGGTGATAATGATTACAGCGATGTAAACGGTAGCCTGAACGTACGCTACAGCTGGTAACGCTGTATAAAGGGCCTGGCAGCTCATGCCGTCAGGCCCTTCATCATTCTAAAAAGGGGCTTATTTGAAGCCTTTCTTCTCTTTAATCAGCTCGTACGCTTTCTGAATTTCCTGCGCTTTTTGCTTCGCCATCTCCATCATTTCAGGCGGTAAGCCTTTTGCAACGAGCTTGTCTGGATGGTGCTCGCTCATGAGCTTACGATAGGCACGTTTGATGGTGGTCTGATCGTCAGAGGGTTTTACGCCAAGCACGTTGCAGGCATCTTCCAGCGTCGGACCACGCTGCGCCTGCTGCCAGGCACCGCCAGAAGACTGCTGGTGATACCCGCCGCCAAACTGCGCGCCACCCTGCATCATGCGCAGGAACTGATCGAACTGCATACGGGAGATACCCAGCTCTTCCGCAATCACGTATAAAACATCGCGTTCGTTAGGGTGAAGCGAGCCGTCGGCGAAGGCCGCCTGAATCTGAATTTCCAGAAACATCCGAATTAAATCAAAACGGCCGAAGCAGATGCTGCGGAACTGGCGCATTTTTTCGCGAAGCGGGTAGTTATCGGATTTCCCAATGCGAAACGCATTTTGCGCCTCCAGGCGGGAGTCACCGTGCAGATTCATGCGATCCATAAAGACGCTGGCAATCTGAATATCGGCTTCCGTGACGCGCCCTTTGGATTTGGTTAAATGCCCCATCACCTCAAAAGTGGTGGAGAAAAAGAGTGACTGGCGCTCGCGCTGGTTGGCAAACCAGGCCATTTTACGGCTGCGCGCCTTATCAAACATATGGCCAATAATAAGCCCCAGCACTATTCCCCAGAACCCGGCACCCATGATGATGGCGAACGCAACGCCGATTATTTTACCCCAATACTGCATATACTCCCCGGATAGTCATATTCCTGGCCGACGCAACGTCATCATCACTGTGTTCAAGTCACGGTCAATTGAAGGACATCGCCTATAATTTGCTTTATCATACTCGTCATTCGATAGCGAGCCTAACACTCTGGCACGCAAACGGGCAGGATTAACGCTGGTACTGCGCAGATGAGTAAGATAGTCTCTGAGCGTTTGTAAGCCGTAGCCACTGATGACGGAACAATAAAATACAACGTATGAAAAAACGTATCCCCACCCTCCTGGCCACAATGATTGGCACCGCCCTGTACAGTCAACAGGGGCTGGCGGCCGATCTCGCCTCGCAGTGTATGCTTGGCGTCCCAAGTTATAATCGCCCACTGGTGAGTGGCGATACCAATAGCTTGCCGGTAACCATTACTGCCGACAGTTCAAAAGGGACTTACCCTGACAATGCCACCTTTACAGGCAATGTCGATATTAACCAGGGCAATAGCCGCCTGCAGGCAGATGAAGTGCAGTTGCACCAGAAGCAGCCGGAAGGTGCGGCCGAGCCGGTACGAACGGTGGATGCGCTGGGTAATGTGCACTATGACGACAATCAGGTCATCCTGAAAGGTCCGAAAGCCTGGTCAAACCTGAATACCAAAGACACTAACGTCTGGAAAGGTGATTACCAGATGGTGGGTCGCCAGGGGCGCGGTGACGCAGACCTGATGAAACAGCGCGGTGAAAACCGCTATACGATCCTGGAAAATGGCACGTTCACGTCGTGTCTGCCGGGTTCAAATACCTGGAGCGTGGTCGGGAGCGAAGTTATCCATGACCGCGAAGAGCAGGTCGCAGAGATCTGGAACGCCCGCTTCAAGGTGGGTCCGGTCCCCATATTCTACAGCCCTTATCTGCAGCTTCCCGTGGGTGACAAACGTCGCTCCGGTTTCCTGATCCCGAATGCCAAATACAGCACCACGAACTACTTTGAGTTCTACCTGCCGTATTACTGGAACATCGCGCCTAACATGGATGCGACGATCACGCCGCACTATATCCACAAGCGCGGTAACGTCATGTGGGAGAACGAGTTCCGCTATCTGACTCAGGCAGGTGCGGGTCTGATGGAGCTGGATTATCTGCCGTCGGATAAAGTCTTCCAGGACGAGCATCCCACTGAAGGTGATAAGCACCGCTGGATGTATTTCTGGCAGCATTCCGGGGTGATGGATCAGGTGTGGCGTTTCAACGTCAATTACACCAAGGTCAGTGACCCGAACTACTTCAACGATTTTTCGTCAAAATACGGTTCGAGTACCGACGGTTATGCAACGCAGATCTTCAGCGTTGGCTATGCGGTGCAGAACTTCGATGCGACGGTAACTAGTAAGCAGTTCCAGGTGTTCTCAAGCCAGACGGCGAGTACCTATGGTGCCGAACCGCAGTTGGACGTTAACTGGTACCAGAATGACGTAGGGCCATTTGATACCCGCATTTATGGCCAGGCAGTGCATTTTGTAAACACCAATTCCTCTATGCCGGAAGCCACCCGTGTTCACCTGGAGCCCGTCATTAACCTTCCATGGTCGAATGACTGGGCTAGTCTGAACACGGAAGCTAAGCTGATGGCGACACACTATCAGCAGAAAAACATAGATGATTACAACGCGAACCCAAACAATACCGGTCACCTGGAAGAATCAGTAAACCGTACGCTTCCTCAGTTCAAAATGGACGGTAAGCTGATCTTCGAACGCGATATGGATCTTCTGGCGGATGGCTATACCCAGACGCTGGAGCCACGTATGCAGTATCTGTACGTGCCTTATCGCGATCAGAGCAACATCAATAACTACGACTCTTCTTTACTGCAGTCTGACTACAGTGGCCTGTTCCGCGACCGTACCTACGGTGGCCTTGACCGCATCGCATCAGCGAACCAGTTAACGACCGGGGTCACATCGCGCGTTTATGATGATGCTGCCGTTGAACGTTTTAACGTTTCTGTTGGTCAAATCTATTATTTCACCGAGTCTCGCACGGGCGATGACAACATTAAGTGGGAGAAAGATAATAAGACGGGTTCGCTGATTTGGGCTGGCGATACCTACTGGCGTATGACCGATCGTTGGGGCCTGCGTGGTGGCGTTCAGTATGACACCCGTCTCGACAATATCGCTAACAGCACGGCGGCTATAGAATATCGCCGGGATGAAGATCGGATGGTGCAATTGACCTATCGTTATGCCAGTCCCGAATATATTCAGGCGACATTACCAAACTATGGTACTGCCGAGCAGTATAAAGACGGTATTTCGCAGGTGGGTGGCGCAGCGAGTTGGCCTATCGCCGACCGTTGGTCAATCGTAGGCGCTTACTACTTTGACACTAACACCAATAAAGCTGCTGACCAGATGTTGGGGCTGCAATATAACTCCTGCTGCTACGCGCTGCGTGTTGGTTACGAACGTAAGCTTAACGGCTGGGAAAACAATCAGAGCAAATACGATAACGTGATTGGCTTTAACTTCGAGTTACGCGGCCTGAGTTCCAACTACGGTCTGGGTACGCAGAAAATGCTGCGCTCGAACATTCTGCCTTACCGCAGTTCCTTGTAATGTGCTTGATTTGCAACGTAATCCGCTTTGCGGTTAATTGAAATGGAAAAAGTATGAAGAACTGGAAAACGCTGCTGCTCGGTGTCGCTATGGTTGCGAATACCAGCTTCGCGGCCCCCCAGGTTGTTGATAAAGTCGCTGCTGTGGTTAACAACGGCGTCGTGCTTGAAAGTGACGTTGACGGTCTGATGAAATCGGTGAAGCTCAATTCGGGCGAAGCGGGTCAGCAGCTTCCGGATGACGCCACGCTGCGCCACCAGATCCTGGAACGCCTGATCATGGATCAGATCGTTCTTCAGATGGGGCAGAAAATGGGTGTGAAGGTCACTGACGAGCAGCTCGATCAGGCGATCGCTAACATCGCAAAGCAGAACAATATGTCTTTAGACCAGATGCGCAGCCGTCTGGCCTATGACGGCATCAGCTACGCTACCTATCGTAACCAGATCCGTAAAGAGATGCTGATTTCGGAAGTGCGTAACAACGAAGTGCGTCGCCGCGTCACTATCCTGCCTCAGGAAGTGGACGCGCTGGCAAAACAGGTGGGTAACCAGAACGATGCAAGCACAGAGCTGAACCTGAGCCACATTCTGATCCCACTGCCAGAGAACCCTACGTCCGATCAGGCTGCGGAAGCAGAAAGCCAGGCACGTTCAATTGTCGAACAGGCGCGTAACGGCGGTGACTTTGGCAAGCTGGCCATCACCTACTCCGCAGACCAACAGGCGCTGAAAGGCGGCCAGATGGGCTGGGGACGTATTCAGGAGCTGCCATCCCTCTTTGCTCAGGCACTGAGCACGGCTAAGAAAGGCGATATCGTCGGTCCAATCCGTTCAGGCGTGGGCTTCCACATTCTGAAAGTGAACGATCTGCGCGGCCAGAGCCAAAATATCTCCGTTACCGAAGTTCACGCTCGCCACATTCTGCTGAAGCCGTCACCAATCATGACTGACGATCAGGCGCGTGCGAAGCTGGAACAGATTGCGGCAGATATTAAGAGCGGTAAAACCTCGTTTGCGAAGGCAGCAAAAGAGTTCTCTCAGGATCCTGGCTCTGCTAACCAGGGTGGCGATCTGGGCTGGGCAGCGGCGGATATTTACGATCCTGCCTTCCGTGACGCGTTGATGAAGCTGAACAAAGGCCAGATCAGCGCGCCGGTACACTCTTCGTTTGGCTGGCATCTGATCGAGCTGATGGACACTCGTAACGTTGATAAAACGGATGCAGCACAGAAAGACAGAGCCTACCGCATGCTGTTTAACCGTAAGTTTTCTGAAGAAGCAGCCACCTGGATGCAGGAACAACGCGCCAGTGCTTACGTGAAAGTGCTGAGCAACTAATGAAACAGCATCGTGTTGTTATCACGCCCGGCGAACCCGCCGGGATTGGGCCTGACCTCGTTGTCCAGCTTGCCCAGCGCAGCTGGCCAGTAGAACTGGTTGTCTGCGCCGATGCAACACTGTTACAAGACCGGGCAGCGCTGCTCGGTCTGCCTTTAACGCTCATCCCTTACGTTGAAGGTCAACAGCCTGCACCGCAGCAAGCCGGTACCCTCACCCTTCTTTCTGTTCCCCTTCGTACGCCGGTCATTCCTGGCCAGCTCAGCACGGAAAACGGCCACTATGTCGTTGAAACCCTTGCGCGCGCCTGCGACGGTTGCCTGAAGGGCGAATTTGCCGCCCTGATTACCGGCCCCGTCCACAAAGGCGTGATCAACGAAGCGGGCATACCGTTTACCGGGCATACGGAGTTCTTTGAAGAGCGCTCGCACAGTCCGAAAGTGGTGATGATGCTGGCGACGGAAGAAATGCGCGTTGCGCTGGTGACCACCCATCTGCCGATCAAAGCGATTCCTGATGCGATCACGCCTGAACTCCTGCGCGAGATCATCGGGATTTTGCATCACGATCTGCAGACAAAATTTGGGATCCCGCAGCCGCATGTGCTGGTCTGCGGCCTGAATCCGCACGCCGGCGAAGGCGGGCACATGGGTACCGAAGAGATCGACACCATCATTCCGGTACTCAACGAAATGCGGGCGAAGGGGATGAATCTCAGCGGTCCGCTGCCTGCTGATACCCTTTTCCAGCCGAAATACCTGGATAATGCCGACGCCGTGCTCGCGATGTACCACGATCAGGGCCTGCCCGTGCTAAAATACCAGGGCTTTGGCCGCGGCGTGAATATCACCCTCGGTTTACCCTTTATTCGAACGTCCGTTGACCACGGTACTGCGCTGGATCTGGCAGGCCAGGGGAAGGCGGATGTCGGCAGTTTTATTACGGCGCTTAATCTCGCCATCAAAATGATTGTTAATACTCAATGACTAATCGAGTCCATCAGGGCCACTTAGCCCGTAAACGTTTCGGGCAAAACTTCCTAAACGATCAGTTCGTGATCGAAAGCATTGTCTCGGCTATTAATCCGCAAAAAGGCCAGGCGATGGTCGAAATCGGCCCGGGTCTTGCCGCGCTGACCGAACCGGTAGGCGAGCGCCTCGACGAGCTGACCGTCATCGAACTGGACCGCGATCTGGCCGCACGCCTGCAAACGCACCCATTCCTCGGGCCGAAGCTGACCATCTATCAGCAGGACGCCATGACCATGAACTTCGGCGAACTGTCAGAAAAAATGGGTCGGCCGCTGCGCGTATTCGGCAACCTGCCGTATAACATCTCCACGCCGCTCATGTTCCACCTCTTTAGCTATACTGATGCCATTGCCGACATGCACTTCATGTTGCAAAAAGAGGTGGTTAACCGCCTGGTTGCAGGCCCGAATAGTAAAGCGTATGGTCGTTTAAGCGTGATGGCGCAATATTACTGCAACGTGATCCCGGTACTCGAAGTACCGCCGTCAGCGTTCACACCACCACCGAAAGTGGATTCAGCGGTTGTGCGCCTTGTGCCGCACAAAACGAAACCGTACCCGGTAAAAGATCTGCGTGTACTGAGCCGCATTACCACTGAAGCCTTTAACCAGCGTCGTAAAACGATCCGTAACAGCCTCAGCAATTCCTTCACCGTTGAGGTGTTAGCTGAGCTTGGGATCGACCCGGCAATGCGTGCGGAGAACATCTCCGTAGAGCAGTACTGCAAGCTGGCTAATTACATCAGCGAAAATGCGCCGCCGAAGGAGAGTTAAGCCATGATTGATTCGCCCCGCGTATGTGTCCATGTACAAAGCGTTTATGTTGAATCACAGTCCTCACCGGATGAAGAACGTTATGTCTTTGCTTACACCGTGACCATTCGCAATCTGGGGCGGACGCCCGTGCAGCTGCGCGGACGCTACTGGCTTATCACCAACGGCAATGGCCGCGAAATCGAAGTCCAGGGGGAAGGTGTGGTCGGTGAACAGCCTCATATCGCCCCTGGCGAAGAGTACCAGTACACCAGCGGCGCGGTGATTGAAACGCCGATGGGTACCATGCAAGGCCATTATGAAATGGTCGACGTCGATGGCAATGATTTCCGCGTTGCCATTCCTGTGTTCCGTCTCGCCGTAACCACACTCATTCATTAATCTAATGTCTACATATCTGATTGGCGACGTTCACGGTTGCTACGATGAACTGATCGCATTATTAAAACAGGTCGACTTTACGCCAGGACAGGACACACTCTGGCTGACGGGCGATTTAGTCGCGCGTGGCCCCGGCTCCCTTGAAGTATTACGTTTCGTCAAATCGCTAGGCGACAGCGTGCGCATGGTGCTGGGCAATCACGATCTGCATCTGCTGGCGGTGTTCGCCGGGATCAGCCGCAACAAGCCTAAAGATCGCCTCACCCCGCTGCTGGATGCGCCAGATGCCGACGATCTGATTAACTGGCTGCGCCGTCAGCCGCTGCTGCAGGTCGACGAAGAGAAAAAGCTGGTCATGGCGCATGCCGGGATCACGCCACAATGGGATCTTGAGACGGCGAAAACCTGTGCGCGCGACGTTGAGGCGGTGCTGGCGAGCGACTCCTATCCTTTCTTCCTCGATGCCATGTACGGCGATATGCCGAACCACTGGAGCGAGGATCTCAGCGGTCTGGCGCGTCTGCGCTTTATTACCAACGCCTTCACCCGCATGCGTTTCTGCTTCCCGAACGGACAGCTGGACATGTATTCCAAAGAGACGCCGGAGAGCGCGCCCGCTCCGCTAAAACCGTGGTTTGCCATTCCGGGGCCGGTGACAAGTGAGTACAACGTGGTATTTGGTCACTGGGCTGCACTGGAAGGAAAAGGAACGCCGGAAGGGATCTACGGTCTGGATACCGGATGCTGCTGGGGCGGAGAGTTAACCTGCTTACGCTGGGAAGATAAAACTTACTTTGTTCAGCCGTCCAACCGACAGCTGGATTTAGGGGGAGACGAGGCGGTTGCCTCCTGATATGCACTTCCCTCTCCCGGCCGGGAGAGGGGAAAAATCACTTAACGACGTTCCAGAATCTCGAAGCAGTAGCTGTGGGAGTTCTGTGCATCCGCGTCGTGGAATTCACTGAATACCGATTCCCACTCGTCCGGATCGTAGTCAGGGAAATGGGTATCCCCTTCCACTTCCGCATCAATGTGGGTCAGATACAGCTTCTGCGCTTTTGGCAGGAACTGCTCGTACACGCGCCCGCCGCCAATCACCATGATCTCTTCGGCATTGCCGCATGCAGCAATCGCCTCGTCGACTGATTTTACCCATTCGACGCGATCGTCAGTGCCCGGCTGGCTGCTGATAACGATATTTTTACGGCCCGGCAATGGACGACCAATCGACTCCCAGGTCAGGCGGCCCATCACTACCGGCTTGTTTAACGTAGTACGTTTAAACCATGCGAGATCGGCAGGCAGGTTCCACGGCATGGCATTTTCCATACCGATAACGCGGTCCACCGCCAGCGCTGCAATCAGACTGATCATTGAAAATTTCCCGGATGCAAAAAATTGCCGCCACTATACGGAAAGCTTAATCTTTCGTCGACTGGCGGCAGGGTAAAGATAAAGAAATTTTTTATTATTGCTGGCAACTCCACTTCACGCGGAAGGTTTACTCTCCGGCTCGTCAGCCGGATCCCCGGTATGCTTGCCCTCTTCCGTGCCCTGCCAGCCGTGACGCTGGATCAGCGACAGGTGATTACGGTCCTCGTTAATGATTTCCGTCAGCATCGCGCTGGTGCGTTTAAACACCGCCGCACGCTCGGTGGCCGTACTCCCGGCCATCGCCGCCATCTCTTCGACCATCTCGGTGTTAAAGCGGCGGAACAGGTCCGCACGCTCGCGCGCTTCGTACGCGCCGAGCCCCAGATTTTCCAGCGCCATGCGGCCAGACTTCAGCGCACCTTCAAAGGTTTCACGCTCCGGTGCTTCTACCCCCGCCTGCCGCAGCCGGATATAGTGATCAACATCGCGGGCGCGTGAAATGATGGTCAGATTCGGGAAATGTTCTTTCGCCATTTCCACCATCTGCAGGCTGGTCTCCGGATCGTCAATGGCGTTAATCAACACCTCCGCTTTTGCCGCCCCGGCAGATTCCAGCAGATCGATGCGGGTCGCATCGCCGTAAAACACCTTCATATCAAATTTTCGCAGGGTATCGACATGGTCGGGGTCGTGATCGAGGATAACCATTTTCACCCCGCTGGACAGCAGCAGACGGCCAACGATCTGCCCGTAGCGGCCAAATCCGGCAATAATGACGCGCGGCTGCTCTTCGTCAATTTCATCGGCTTCGCGCTCCTGCTCGCTACCCGATTTTTCCAGACGCGTCAGCACCACCAGCAGAATAGGCGTCGCGGCCATCGACAGCGCGACCGCGAGCGTCAGCGCTTTCGCCCATTCTGGGTCGAGGACGTTTGCCATCTGTGCTGCGCCAAAGACCACAAACGCAAATTCACTCCCCTGCCCCAGCAGAACCGCAAACCAGCTGCGCTGCTTATTCGGCACCTTGAGCGGACGCGCAATCAGCCACAGCATCGCCATTTTAATGATCAGGAAGCCAACCAGCAGGATGACGATCCGCAGCGGGTGCGTCACCAGCGTGCCGAAGTCGACGGACATCCCCACGCCGATGAAAAACAGCCCCAGCAGCAAGCCTTTAAACGGCTCGATATCGCTTTCCAGCGCGTGACGGTATTCGGAACTCGCCAGCAGAACGCCGGCCAGGAACGCCCCCATCGCCATCGACAGCCCGGCTTCCTCCAGCAGCAAACCAAAGCTAAACACCAGGAAGAGCGCCACGGCGCTGAACACTTCGCGAAGGCCCGAGCGGGCAACGAACCGCAGCAGCGGACGGGTGACGTAGCGACCAAGCAGCACCACCAGCGCCAGCGCCCCCACCACTTTTAATGCCGACAGCGCGATCGCCCCCAGCGTCGTGGCGGAACCGCTGGCCGCCAGCAGTGGGATCATCGCCACCAGCGGGATAGCGGCAATGTCCTGGAACAGCAGCACCGAGAACGCGCTGCGTCCCATCTGGGAGACCGTCAGATTGCGCTCGTTCATGGCCTGCATGGCAATGGCGGTCGAGGAGAGCGCCAGCGTCATGCCGATAAGCTCTGCCACTTTCCAGTCCATGCCCAGCAGGATGCAGAACCCACCCAGCAGCAGGCCGCAGGCCACCATCTGCAGCGCCCCGCCGCCAAACACCGAGGCGCGAAGCTTCCACAGGCGCTGCGGATCGAGTTCCAGACCAATCACAAAGAGCATCAGCACAACGCCGATTTCAGCGAAATGGAGGATTGCCTCTGCATCCGTCACCAGTCGAAAGCCCCACGGCCCAATGACGCAGCCCGCAATCAGATAGCCGAGAACAGAGCCCAGTCCCAGGCGAACCGCCACGGGCACAATCAGCGCCGCCGCGCCGAGGTATATCAGCGCCTGTATCAGCGTATGGCTATCCATGGTGCGCCTCCTGCCACTCAAGTAAGCGTTGTTTATAATGGCGCGCCTGCGCCTGCAGCGTTTCATCGTCGCAGACAAAGGTGCAGTGCATCGCAAAAGGCGGGAGCCAGTTCAGCCCGCAATAAAGTGCGGTCGCCTGCAGCGGCTGTGCCAGAACCTCAAACCCCGGGAAGGAACCAATATCAAAGTGGCTTTCCCCTCCACCCGTGGTGACCGCCCACATCAGGCTTTTCCCTTTTAGGGCATGGCCATTGTGGCCATACGCCCAGCCGTGGGAGAAGACTTTATCAATCCACAATTTCAGGAGCGGGGGCGTGCTGTACCACTGCATGGGATGCTGCCAGACGATCAGATCGGCACGGGAGAGCGCCTCCTGTTCGGCGGCAATATCGATGTTGAAATCGGGATAGAGTTGATAGAGGGAACGTATCTCGACGTTTTCAAGCGTCCTTACCTGCTCAAGCATCCGCTTATTCGCATGCGAGTGCTGCGGATAGGGGTGCGCATAAATTATGAGTATCATCAAATGGCCTGTCTTTTTCTCTTCTTGTAGCAGTGAGTGTAGACAGTTAACCCGCCCGGTGAAAGGGGCGCAGCAGCCATGAAAAGGAAAGCGCAGCTATTGGTAATCATCATTCGTTGGACGATTTTTCCTCTCCAAAAAAATCCAGGACGTGAATACCTCACTTCAATCCATAAAGGAATAAGATATTTTAAGAAAATCTAAAATAATTATTTAATAAATCGATCTATACATAAAACATTGAAAAAATAATAATTTTACGCTCTTTGTAGCGAGCTCATTCTTTTTCTCCGCATACTGACGTGATTTTAATACGTCGTATCGCGCCTTTCTAATTCAAATGGATGTGTAAATGAGCAACAAAAATTTCAGACTCAATAAAACGACTAAAACTCTGGGAAGTCTCTTTCCTGCCCTATTGTTATTCACCCCCGCCGTCGCTTTTGCCAGCACGATTGACCAATCAACCTCAATTCCACAAAACTTCTCCACCGACGCTGAATACGTCATTAATAAAGACGTTACGATAACCTCTTCCGGGAATGAAGCTGCCGTGTCGGTCATTGGGATTGATGTTTCAAACGTTGCAAATATGGGAAATATTTCTGGTTACGGGAATGGACTTGATATTAGCACTGGAGCACAACGTTTAGTAGTGAATAACGAGGAAGGGGCGACAATTTCCTCTACTTCCGCGACAGGTGTTAATATTGATACCATGCAAGGGGACTTGATTAACAAAGGGAATATTACTGCGGCTGAAAATGGTGTTTTCGTCAGTAAAAACTCATCTGCTGTCAGTATTTCCAATACCGCTACCGGTCTTATTAAAGGCAAATCAGGTCTTAATGCTGAAGTAGGTGTTGCCATTAATAACGCTGGCACCATCAAGGGTACAGAAGTTGACGGTATTACCCTGAGCGATGGCAATATTAAGCTCACGAACACGGGTACCGTAGAGGGCCTTCAGCACGGAATCAACGTAACGAATACCGCTAAAGTCGACATCATAAACAGTGGTTCAATCGGTGGCGGCAATACGGCAATCTCCTTTGCCAGTAATAAAAATAATACGCTGGTACTCAATACCGGCTCCTCGCTCAACGGTGATGTGATCTCTACCGGCTCAACGGGAAATAGCCTCACGCTGGTTGGTGCCGGAATAGAAGACAGCAATTTTGTTGGCCTGAATAAGGGAGACGGTTTTGCCTCTGTCAAAATGGAGGGTGAAAGCTGGACGCTGACGGGTGATCTCGACGTGATCGGTTCTGGCGATTCCCTTCAGGTTAACAGCGGTGATTTAACGCTGGCGGGAACCGTCTCTAATAGCGGCAATACGCTGGTTACTAAAGATGCCTCTCTACAATTAGGCAATGGCAAAAAAACAGCTTCGCTCAGTGGCGGTCTGAAAAACAACGGTACGGTAATATTTAATCAGGGCAACAATTCCACTTTCGCCACCGATATGACCGGTAGCGGCAAGGTTGAGAAAGTAGATTCACACACCCTGACCCTCACCGGCAAGAACAGCTACACGGGCGATACTGTTCTGCACGGCGGCACCACCCTGGTCGCTAATGGTGCTACGCTCGGCGTAAAGAACAGTAACGCCACCGTCACCATTGAAAATGGCGCTACGTTTGCTACTGCAGGTGAAGTGAACAATAACATTCATGTTCTGGCGGGCGGTACGCTGGCGGCATGGAATGCAGTCCAGGGTAACGCCACGCTCAGCGCTGCCGGCGTTGATACTATCAACGGCAACGTGACTAATGGCGGCACGCTGTTACTCAGCGCCGCCAATAACAGCGTTGGCAACAATTTCACCATTAACGGCGACTATACCGGCTCCGCGGGCAGCCAGATCGTGTTAAACAGTACGCTCGGTGAGGATAATGCACCAACCGACCATCTCACCATCACCGGGAGCAGCTTTGGCCAATCCGGGGTCAGCGTCAGCAACATGGGGGGGCTGGGCGCGCAAACCGTAAACGGTATGGAAATTGTCAGAGTTGGCGGCAGTTCAGAAGCTCAGCTCACCCTGGCAAAACCGGTTGTTGCGGGTGCGTATGAGTATAATCTTTATCAGCACGGCGACGGAAACTGGTATCTGGAATCGAAGGCAACGCCATCAGACATTCCGGCAGACGATACCGATACCGACAACGGTGGTAATACCGACAACGGCAGTAACACCGACAATGGCGGTAACACCGACAATGGCGGTAACACCGACAATGGCGGTAACACCGACAATGGCGGTAACACCGACAACGGCAGTAACACTGACAACGGTGGTAACACCGACAACGGCAGCAATAGCGGTCCCGAAGTCATGGCTCCTGAGGTCGGCGCTTACTTAGGTAACTACCTTGCCGCGCAGAGCATGTTCCTGCACAAGCGTGACGATCGCGATCAGATCACCTTCCGTAACGAGGAAGATCTTAACACCTGGATGTACGTCAAAGGCCGCTACCATGAAAACAATGCGGGCGGTGACAAAGTTAGCTATGACACCACCACCACTGTCCTTCAGGTAGGCAGCGATTTCATGAGTAAGCCAATGGACAACGGCATCCTGCGTGCGGGTGGCATGTTCGGGGCAGGTCAGGCGAAGACCCACTCTGATGCAAAACACAACGTACGTGATGCGCAGGGCAAAGTGGATGGCTTTAACGTCGGCCTGTATGCAACCTGGCAGGAAGATCAGAAGCTGCGTCTGGGCAGCTACGTTGATACCTGGGCCGCCTATAGCTGGTACAACAATAAAGTGACCAGCAACCGTAATGATGAAGATTACGACAGTGAAGGCTTCGCGGCATCCGTCGAAGTGGGCCATGCATGGGTGATTGATTCAGAAAATGAGCGCACCTGGAAAATCGAACCTCAGGCGCAGGTTATCTACAGCTATCTGGATCAGGAAAACCATACCGATCGCGACGGCGTGCGGATTACCACGCTGGACAACGACGGTCTGTTTGGTCGTCTGGGCGTCAAATCAAGCTACTTCGAACAGAAAGACGTGAAAGCCTGGCAGCCGTACGTTGCCGTGAACTGGCTGAAAGGCGCAGGTCAGAACGATCTGGCGTTTAACGGCGAGACCGTCAGCAACGATACGCCGGAAGATCGCGGTCAGTTAGAGTTGGGCGTCACCGGCAACCTGAACGAAACCACGACGCTCTCCCTGCGCGCCAGCGGCGAGTGGGGTGAGAACAGCTATGCTGCTTATGGCGGTCATATCCTGCTGAACCACCGCTGGTAATCGTTCCTGAAAGACTAAAAGCCGTGGCAAACGCCACGGCTTTTTTTATTAGTTATCCAGCTCGCCCATTGATTTCACCTGATCGCGGTTGATCTGCTCGGTCTGACCCGTTTCCGCATTTTTATACGACACCAGACCGGTATCGTCATCGACCTGTGGTTTTCCGTCGGTGACAATGGTTTTGCCATCGGTGGTTTTCACTGCCTGGTTAGAGGAACAGCCCGCGACGGTAAACGTTGCAGTGGCGGCAAGAAGGGTGGCGATCAGTAATTTATTTTGCATGGTGTTTTCCCCTGCTCTCAGTTGAATTTCGTTATCGACCTAACAATTTTAGGCTAACTGACTGAAAGAGGATGAAAAACCAGAAGGTTCTGAAGATGGGGTGAATGCCCGGCACCCGAACGGCACCGGGCATTTTTACTTACTTGCTAATCTGCGCGTGCATTTCCTGAACCGAAATCACCTTCTCGGTAGCATCCGCATTCAGCGCCATGGCCGTTGCGAAACCGCCGTTCAGGGTGGTGTCGTAGTGCACTTTGTACTGCAGCGCGCTGCGGCGAATCAGCTTGGAGTCTTCAATCGCCTGGCGGCCTGCGGTGGTGTTGATGATGTAGGTGTATTCGCCATTCTTGATACGATCCTGAATGTGCGGACGACCTTCATGCACCTTGTTCACCAGACGCGGGTTGATACCCGCTTCGCCCAGCACAATTGCCGTACCGTGGGTCGCGTCCAGCTCAAAGCCCTGCTTCAGCAGCTTGGCTGCCAGGTCAACCACGCGCTCTTTATCGCCTTCGCGAACGGAGAGCAGCGCACGGCCCGATTTTCTCATGGTAGAGCTGCTGCCCAGCTGCGCCTTGGCAAACGCTTCTGCGAAGGTGCGACCCACGCCCATCACTTCCCCGGTTGAGCGCATTTCTGGCCCTAACAGCGGGTCAACGCCCGGGAATTTGTTGAACGGCAGCACCACTTCTTTCACCGAGTAGTACGGTGGAATGATCTCTTTGGTCACGCCCTGCTGTGCCAGCGTCTGGCCTGCCATCACGCGCGCCGCCACTTTCGCCAGCGGAATACCGGTGGCTTTAGAGACGAACGGTACGGTACGTGCCGCACGCGGGTTGACTTCAATCAGGTAGACTTCGTTATCTTTCACCGCAAACTGGACGTTCATCAGGCCGCGAACCTGCAGCTCGAAGGCCAGCTTCTGTACCTGCTGGCGCATCACGTCCTGAATCTCCTGGCTCAGGGTGTACGCTGGCAGAGAACAGGCGGAGTCGCCGGAGTGTACGCCCGCCTGCTCAATATGTTCCATGATGCCGCCAATCAGCACCATTTCGCCGTCGCAGATGGCGTCAACGTCCACTTCTACCGCATCGTCGAGGAAGCGGTCAAGCAGTACTGGCGCATCGTTGGAGACGCTCACCGCCGTCTGGAAGTAGCGACGCAGGTCGGCTTCGTCGTAGACGATTTCCATCGCGCGGCCGCCCAGCACATAAGAAGGACGCACCACCAGCGGGTAGCCAATCTCTTTCGCCTTCTCTACGGCCTGTTCGATGGCCGTCACCGTGGCGTTCGCCGGCTGTTTCAGCTTCAGACGGTCAACCGCCTGCTGGAAACGCTCGCGGTCTTCCGCGCGGTCAATCGCATCCGGGCTGGTCCCGATAACCGGTACGCCTGCCGCTTCCAGCGCGCGCGCCAGCTTCAGCGGCGTCTGGCCACCGTACTGCACGATAACGCCTTTTGGCTTCTCGATGCGCACGATTTCCAGCACGTCTTCCAGCGTCACCGGCTCGAAGTAGAGGCGGTCAGAGGTGTCGTAGTCGGTGGAGACGGTTTCCGGGTTACAGTTGACCATGATGGTCTCGTAACCGTCTTCACGCAGCGCCAGCGAGGCGTGTACGCAGCAGTAGTCGAACTCGATGCCCTGGCCGATACGGTTTGGACCGCCGCCCAGCACCATAATCTTGTCGCGGCCAACTGACGGATTCGCTTCGCACTCGTCTTCATAGGTGGAGTACATGTACGCGGTGTCGGTAGAAAACTCTGCCGCACAGGTGTCGACGCGCTTGTAAACCGGGTGCAGGTCATACTGGTCGCGCAGCTTGCGGATCTCCGCTTCGCGCACGCCCGCCAGCTTAGCCAGACGCGCGTCGGCGAAGCCTTTACGCTTCAGCATGCGCAGGAAGTCTGCGTCCAGGCCGTTGATGCCCAGCTCAGCCACTTTCTCTTCCAGACGCACCAGCTCTTCAATCTGTACCAGGAACCAGCGGTCGATGTTGGTCAGGTTGAACACGCCGTCGACGGACAGGCCCGCGCGGAAGGCATCGGCGATGTACCAGATGCGCTCCGCACCCGCGTCTTTCAGCTCGCGGCGGATTTTGGTCAGCGCTTCCGGGTCGTCCAGGCTCACTTTCGGGTCAAAGCCGGTCGCGCCCACTTCGAGGCCGCGCAGCGCTTTCTGCAGGGATTCCTGCTGCGTGCGGCCAATCGCCATCACTTCACCGACGGATTTCATCTGGGTGGTCAGACGGTCGTTCGCGCCAGCGAATTTCTCAAAGTTAAAGCGTGGAATTTTGGTCACAACGTAGTCGATGGACGGCTCGAAGGACGCAGGGGTGCGGCCACCGGTGATGTCGTTCATCAGCTCGTCGAGGGTATAACCCACCGCCAGTTTCGCCGCCACTTTCGCAATCGGGAAGCCGGTCGCTTTAGAGGCCAGCGCGGAGGAACGGGACACGCGCGGGTTCATTTCGATAACAATCAGACGGCCGGTTTTCGGATTCACGGAGAACTGCACGTTAGAACCGCCGGTTTCCACGCCGATTTCACGCAGTACCGCCATCGAGGCGTTACGCATGATTTGGTACTCTTTGTCGGTCAGCGTCTGGGCTGGCGCAACGGTGATGGAATCGCCGGTGTGGATACCCATCGCATCGAAGTTTTCGATGGAGCAGACGATGATGCAGTTGTCGTTTTTATCACGCACCACTTCCATCTCGTACTCTTTCCAGCCAATCAGCGATTCATCAATCAGCAGCTCTTTGGTTGGGGAAAGATCCAGACCGCGTTCGCAAATTTCTTCGAACTCTTCGCGGTTGTAGGCAATACCGCCGCCGGTGCCGCCCATGGTGAACGATGGACGGATGATGCACGGATAGCCCACGTCAGCCGCAACGGCCAGCGCTTCTTCCATGTTGTGTGCGATACCGGAGCGCGCGGTGTCGAGGCCGATTTTCTTCATCGCCACGTCGAAGCGGCGACGGTCTTCGGCTTTATCAATCGCGTCGGCGGTCGCGCCAATCATGGTCACGCCGAACTCGGCCAGCACGCCCTGACGCTCCAGCTCCAGCGCGCAGTTCAGCGCCGTCTGGCCGCCCATGGTTGGCAGCACCGCGTCCGGGCGCTCTTTTTCGATGATTTTACGCACCACTTCCCAGTGAATCGGCTCGATGTAGGTTGCATCAGCCATTTCCGGGTCGGTCATGATGGTCGCCGGGTTAGAGTTCACCAGGATGACGCGGTAGCCCTCTTCACGCAGGGCTTTACACGCCTGCGCGCCGGAGTAGTCGAATTCGCAGGCCTGGCCGATGACGATCGGGCCAGCGCCAAGGATCAGGATGCTTTTTATGTCTGTACGTTTTGGCATTGTCTTCTCGGCTCCTGATTATTTAGCGGTCTTACGGTATTGCTCGATAAGTTCGATGAAGTGATCGAACAGCGGCGCGGCGTCGTGTGGGCCCGGGCTCGCTTCCGGGTGGCCCTGGAAGCTGAACGCTGGCTTATCGGTGCGATGAATCCCCTGCAGGGTGCCATCGAACAGCGACTTATGGGTCACGCGCAGGTTAGCCGGCATTGAGGCTTCATCGACGGCAAAGCCGTGGTTCTGCGCGGTGATCATCACCGTGTTGTTATCGATGTCTTTCACCGGGTGGTTACCACCGTGGTGGCCGAACTTCATCTTGACGGTGTTCGCACCGCTCGCCAGCGCCAGCAGCTGATGGCCGAGGCAGATGCCGAATACCGGGATATCGGTTTCCAGGAAGGACTTGATGGCGGCGATGGCGTAATCGCACGGCGCCGGGTCACCAGGACCGTTGGACAGGAAAATACCGTCCGGATTCATCTTCAATACGTCTTCGGCAGACGTTTGTGCAGGCACTACCGTCAGGCGGCAGCCGCGGTCAACCAGCATGCGCAGGATGTTGCGCTTGGCGCCAAAATCGTAGGCCACCACGTGGAACGGCAGCTCGCTCTCTTTTTTCGCTTCCGGCAGGTCGCCTTCCAGCGTCCAGCTACCCTGAGTCCAGCTGTAGGCTTCAGCGGTAGTCACTTCTTTCGCCAGGTCCATGCCGTTCAGGCCCGGGAAAGCTTTCGCTTTTTCCAGCGCCAGCGTCGCATCGAGGTTATCACCTGCGATGATGCAGCCGTTCTGTGCACCCTTCTCGCGCAGCAGACGCGTTAACTTACGGGTATCGATATCGGCAATCGCCACGATGTTATGGCGCTTCAGGTAAGAAGAGAGATCTTCAGTGTTGCGGAAGTTGCTGGCAATCAGCGGCAGGTCACGAATGACAAGGCCTTGCGCATGTACCTGAGAGGATTCTTCGTCAGCCGCATTGGTGCCGACATTGCCGATATGAGGATAAGTAAGAGTAACGATTTGGCGAGAATAGGAAGGATCAGTGAGGATTTCTTGATAACCGGTCATTGAAGTATTGAAAACGACTTCCCCAACCGCCGAACCCGTTGCCCCTATGGCCCGACCGATAAACTGGGTTCCGTCTTCCAGAACCAATAGCGCTGACTTAATCAAAACACCCTCCAGAGAATATTCACTCACTTTATTTGCATATTAATTCATAACCATGTCATGGATCAATGCAAATGTGTTGCCAGCGGATTTTTGGCAAACGGCGGCATTCTGGAGATTTGGTGGGTAAAAGTCAACTTAAAACCGATATTTTGTTTAGTCTTTTGCGTATCTGGCGAGGCGAGTGAAGCTTAAGCGACAAAAAGATCAGGTAAATCACTGCGGAAAACGCTTGCGCGCCGGGTTTAATGAAAAATGAGTGGACGCAGCATCAAAAAGTGGACCAAATGGTCAAAATTTACATTTCCATAACGAGAATCAAGAGGAATAGCTATACTTTCAAGGCTAAATGCACAAAATAATCACGAAACAGATAAAATAAAAGGGCAATAAATTATTGCCCTATGCAATCAAATAATTACGACTGCAATAACCACATCACGATGGGTAATAATGCTTACAAATTGTTGAGATCCAGCACATCTCTCATATCAAAAAGACCATTTTTCTTCTCTTTCAGCCACAAAGCGGATCGAACGGCACCATTGGCAAACGTCATTCGGCTGGACGCTTTATGCGTAATTTCGACGCGCTCGCCAATATCGGCGAACATCGCGGTATGTTCGCCGACGATGTCACCCGCCCGGACGGTTGCAAAACCAATGGTGCCCGGCACGCGTTCCCCGGTGTGGCCTTCGCGGGCATAGACCGCACAGTCTTTTAAATCTTTATCAAGTGCATGAGCAATCGCTTCGCCCATCGCCAGCGCCGTGCCGGATGGCGCATCAACCTTATAGCGGTGGTGAGCTTCAACAATCTCAATATCGGTGTAGTTGCCCATCACCTTCGCGGCCTTCTCCAGCAGCTTCAGCATGACGTTAACGCCCACGCTAAAGTTTGCGGCGAAGACAATCGCAATCTCTTTGGATGCATCCTGGATAGCCTGCTTGCCCGCATCGTCAAAACCGGTGGTGCCGATCACCATCCCCTTGCCGTGCTGGCGGCAAAATGCCAGATGCGCGAGCGTCCCTTCCGGGCGGGTAAAATCGATGAAGACATCGAAGTCCTCTTTAACCGCATCCAGGCTGCTTTGCACGGTGACGCCGGTCTTTCCCGCGCCCGCCAGCTCACCAGCATCGGTCCCCAGAAGTGATGAACCGTCACGCTCCAGCGCCGCGCCAAGTGCTACGCCATCCATCTGAAGTGCCGCCTGAATCAGCTGACGGCCCATACGTCCACCCGCGCCCGCAATGGCGACACGGATCTGTGCATCATGCATAGTTATTCTCTTACGTTAAAATGATGTAAACCGTTTTCAGATTAACCAGCCTTTCTGAGCACTGCCAACTGAAAACACCAATAATTAGAATTTAACGTGAAACCGACTTAAATATCAGTAAAAGACATGATTTTGTCGTCACGATAAAGTAACGGGTAAAAAAAAGGCCAGCACAGGAGGTGCTGGCCTTTCATCAGAAAAGGGACTATTCGACTTCGCGGGCGTCGATTCTCAGTTCTTTCGGCACTTCGAAAACAATGTTCTCTTCACGTCCTTCCAGCGGCACCGCTTCGCCGCCGCCCAGCTCCTGCAGACGGGAAATGACGTTTTGTACCAGAATATCCGGCGCGGACGCCCCGGCCGTCACGCCAACGCAGGCCGCGTCTTTAACCCACGCTTCCTGAATATCCGTGGCATCGTCGATCAGGAACGCCGCTTTGCCCATTCGCTGTGCCAGTTCAGCCAGACGGTTGGAGTTGGAGGAGTTCTTAGAGCCGACCACCAGCACCACGTCCGCCTGTTCAGCCAGTGCGCGCACCGCTTCCTGACGATTGGTGGTGGCGTAGCAGATGTCATCCTTGCGCGGCCCGACGATTTTCGGGAAGCGCTGACGCAGGGCGTCAATCACGTCTGAGGTATCGTCGACGGAGAGCGTCGTCTGGGTCATAAACGACAGACGGGATTCGTTCTTCACGTTCAGCGTCAGGACATCTTCCGGCGACTCCACCAGATACATTCCCCCTTCCGGGTTGCTGTACTGGCCCATAGTGCCCTCGACTTCCGGATGACCGGCATGGCCAATCAGGATCGACTCTTCACCACGACGGCTGGCGCGCGCCACTTCCATATGCACCTTGGTTACCAGCGGACAGGTCGCATCAAAGACGGTCAGATCGCGACTTTTCGCTTCGTTACGGACCGCCTGAGAGACGCCGTGCGCGGAGAAAATCAGGATCGCACCGTCAGGCACTTCGCTGATCTGCTCGATAAAGATGGCACCGCGATCGCGCAGGCTGTCGACCACGTAGCGGTTATGCACCACTTCGTGACGCACATAAATCGGCGCGCCGTAAATCTCCAGCGCGTTTTCAACAATGCTGATAGCGCGGTCTACACCGGCGCAAAAGCCGCGCGGGTTAGCCAACAGGATCTGCATTTCAGGCCTCCAGTACCGGATCGATTTCCAGCACTTCAACATCAAAATGAACGGTACGCCCGGCAAGCGGATGGTTGAAGTCAACGGTAATCGAGTCGCCGTTGATTTCGCGGATCACGCCAGGCATTTCGCTGCCGTCCATAGCGGTAAAGAGCATAATTGCCCCGATCTCCGGTTCACCCGCGTCCATAAACTCACGACGGGAGAAGTACTGGATCAGATCCGGGCTTGGCACGCCAAACGCGGCATCCGGCTCCAGCGAAAAGGCTTTTTTCTCACCCTCTTTCAGACCCAGAAGTTGCTGCTCAAGACCTTCAGACAGGGAGGTATCGCCAAGACGAAACAGGGCCGGTTTGCCGTTGTTGCGGGTGGATTCGGCCGTTGAGCCGTCATCCAGCTTCAGCGTAAAGTGAACGAGAACCGCGCTGTTGCTCTGTACGGATTTAGACATGCAAATTGCTCGCTTGTTTTGGGTCACCTGTTGCCCGGTGGCGCTACGCTTACCGGGCCTACGGGAAGCCACAAATTCTGTAGGCCGGGTAAGCGTAGCGCCACCCGGCATTGATGCTTACGCCTGCTCTTTCGCAGCGGGTTTAGGCAAGAAGCCTTCCAGCACGATTAACGCCGCACCGATGCAAATGGCGCTATCAGCGAGGTTAAAGGTCGCGAAGTGCCAGTCGCCGACGTAGAAGTCGATCATATCGACCACAAAGCCGTGCCACAGGCGATCAAACAGGTTGCCCAGCGCGCCGCCAATGATCAGCGCGTAGGCGATGTTATTCAGCTTTTGCGTTGCCTTCGAGCGGTACATCAGCACCGCCAGGATCACGCAGATACCGAGAGCGATACCCGCAAAGAACCAGCGCTGCCAGCCACCGCTGTCGGCAAGGAAACTGAACGCCGCACCGTAGTTGCGCGCGTAGTGCAGGTTAAGCGACGGGAACAGCGGCACCGTCTCCCCCAGAGCGAAATTCTGGAGGATCAGGAACTTGCTGCCCAGATCGATAATCAGCACCACCACAACCAGCCACAGCCAGCGCAGTCCTGTTGAACAGAGAGTTTTACTCATCAGGCAAACTTACGTTTTTCGCCGTCACCGGCGACGTTGCTTACACAGCGTCCGCAGATGTCTGCGTGTTCCGCCACCTGACCGACATCGGTGGTGTAATGCCAGCAACGCGGGCATTTCTCACCGTCGGCTTTGCTCAGCGCGACTTTCAGTCCTTTGAGCAGTTCGCTCTGCTGAGCATCAGCAGACGCGTCAGCATAATCCGCAACTTTCGCACCGGAGGTCAACAGGACAAATCGTAATTCATCGCCCAGCGCCGTCAGCTTCGCCGCCAGCTCTGGCTCCGCGTACAGGGTCACCGCCGCTTCCAGAGAGCCACCGACTTTCTTGTCAGCACGCGCCTGCTCGATAACCTTGTTCACTTCGCCACG
Source organism: Enterobacter sp. GER_MD16_1505_Eko_090 (assembly GCF_003331015.1). NCBI lineage: Bacteria > Pseudomonadati > Pseudomonadota > Gammaproteobacteria > Enterobacterales > Enterobacteriaceae > Enterobacter > Enterobacter sp. GER_MD16_1505_Eko_090. The sequence goes on from NZ_PUQF01000002.1 coordinate 181,847, forward strand.
CACTTTCAGCAGCTCGTCCCAGAAGGCATCGTTCATCGCTTCGGTGCTGGAGAGATCGAACAGACCTTCGTACCACTCGCCCGTGAAGACATACTTCTCACGATCGCCCGGCAGGTAACCCCAGATTTCATCCGCGGTGAAGGACATGATCGGCGCCATCCAGCGTACCAGCGCTTCTGCGATATGGAACAGCGCGGTCTGGCAGCTGCGACGCGCCACGCTGTCCGCTTTCGCGGTGTACTGGCGGTCTTTGATGATGTCGAGGTAGAACGAGCCCATCTCGATGGAGCAGAAGCGCATCAGGCGCTGCACCACTTCGTGGAAGTCATAAGACTCATAGGCCTTCAGGATATCTTCCTGCGCCGCTTTCGCGCAGCCTACCGCCCAGCGGTCCAGCACCACCATCTCTTCCGGTTTCACCATGTCTTTTGCCGGATCAAACCCGTTCAGGTTCGCCAGCAGGAAGCGCGCGGTGTTACGGATACGACGATAGCTGTCGGCAGCGCGTTTCAGGATCTCGTCAGACACCGCCATTTCGCCGGTGTAGTCGGTCGAGGCCACCCACAGACGCAGAATGTCTGCGCCCAGCTTGTTCATCACATCCTGCGGAGAAACGGTATTACCGATAGATTTAGACATCTTACGGCCCTGACCATCCACGGTGAAGCCGTGAGTCAGTACCTGACGGTAAGGCGCTTTACCCTTCATGGCGGTAGAGATCATCAGAGATGACATGAACCAGCCGCGGTGTTGGTCAGACCCTTCCAGATACATATCGGCAGCGTGACCGGCAAACTCCGGACGCACGTCAACCACGGAGGAGTGGGTAGACCCGGAATCGAACCATACGTCCAGGGTATCCGGCACTTTCTCGTAGCTGTCCGCATCAGCGCCCAGGATGTCACGGGCGTCGAGATCCCACCACGCCTGGATGCCGTCAACTTCGACGCGCTTCGCCACTTCTTCCATCAGTTCCAGGGTGTTCGGGTGCAGCTCATGCGTCTCTTTATGCACGAACAGCGACATCGGCACGCCCCAGGTACGCTGACGGGAGATACACCAGTCAGGACGGTTAGCCACCATGGATTCGATACGCGCCTGGCCCCAGTCCGGGATCCACTGCACGCCTTTGATCTCTTTCAGAGACTGCTCGCGCAGGCCTTTCTGATCCATGCTAACGAACCACTGCGGGGTCGCACGGAAGATGATTGGCGTCTTGTGACGCCAGCAGCACGGATAGCTGTGCTGCATTTTCTCAACGTGCAGCAGCGCGCCGCTGGTGCGCAGCATGTCAACGATAATGTCGTTCGCTTTGAAGACGTTGATGCCGTCCAGCGCCGGGTAGGTGCCAGGCAGGTAAGAACCGTCCGGGCCAACCGGATTGGCGATTTCAAGACCGTACTTCAGGCTGATGTTGTAGTCGTCAGGACCGTGGCCACCGGCGGTATGTACCGCACCGGTACCCGCGTCCAGCGTTACGTGGTCGCCCAGGATCGCCGGAACGTCGAAGTCCAGGAACGGGTGTTTGAAGCGCATCAGCTCCAGCGCGTCGCCTTTAACTGTGCCCAGCACGGTGTAATCGGCGATGTTCGCGCGCTTCAGCACGCTTTCAACCAGATCTTTCGCCAGGATAACCGCCTGGCCGTCAATCTGCACCAGCGCGTATTCGAATTCACCGGACAGGGAGATCGCGCGGTTGGCTGGCAGGGTCCACGGGGTGGTGGTCCAGATCACCAGCGAGATCGGGCCGTTAACGGACGACACGCCAAATTTGGCTTTCACCGCATCCTGATCGACAGCATGGAAGGCTACGTCGATAGACGGAGAGGTTTTGTCGTAATACTCCACTTCCGCTTCTGCCAGCGCAGAACGGCAGTCCACGCACCAGTGCACCGGCTTCGCGCCTTTGTGCAGGTGGCCGTTACCGATGATTTTGCCCAGCGCACGGATGATGTTGGCTTCGGTTTTGAAGTCCATGGTCAGGTACGGATGCGACCAGTCGCCCAGTACGCCCAGACGGATGAAGTCAGCGCGCTGACCGTCAACCTGGGTGGCTGCGTATTCGCGGCACTTCGCACGGAACTCAGCGGCGGTGAATTTCTCACCAGGCTTGCCAAATTCCTGCTCAACTTTCAGCTCGATTGGCAGGCCGTGGCAGTCCCAGCCCGGAACGTAAGGCGAGTCATATCCCGCGAGTCCTTTGGACTTCACGATAATGTCTTTCAGAATCTTGTTTACAGAGTGACCAATATGAATGCTGCCATTCGCATAGGGAGGGCCATCATGCAGAATGAAGGTTTTTTTGCCTTTTTTGGCTGCACGAATGATGCCGTACAGGTCATCATCGGTCCAACGCGCCAGCATTCCCGGTTCACGCTTGGCGAGATCGCCGCGCATCGGGAACCCTGTTTCCGGCAAATTCAGGGTTGATTTATAGTCACTCATCAGATTCTCGGTTCCGTATTTATCACGTAGGCAGTTAAGCCGGGTTCAAAGCCCAAAAAACTCGCGGGCTGTTAATTCATCTCGCGCAATTTGCGCTTTGAGTTCATCCAGCGAACCAAATCGCTGCTCGTTGCGTATTTTTTTACGCAGTATCACATCTATATGGCGACCATACAGGTCCATTACAACGTCCAGCAGGTGCACTTCTAGCTGTTGACGCACACCGGCAACGGTCGGACGCGTGCCAATATTGGCGACGCCGTAGAACGGCTTATCGCCCAGTCCTGCCACTTCTACCGCATAGACCCCTTTAACCGGGGAAACCTGACGACGCAGCGGTATATTCGCCGTCGGGAAACCTATCGTGCGGCCCAGCGCATCGCCATGGACCACGCGACCAGAGATGGTGAACGGATGTCCCAGCAGGTTTTCTGCCGTATCCAGTTCATCGTTGGCCAGCGCCTGCCGCACTGCCGTGCTGCTGACGCGCACGCCGCCTTCACAGAAGGTCATCGCGCTGGTGACGTCAAAACCGTACTCCAGACCAGCCTTCTGTAATAGCAAGAAATCACCCTGACGACCAGCGCCAAAGCGGAAATCATCGCCCACGGCAAGAAACTGCACGCCAAGACGCTTCACCAGCAGGTCGCTGACGAAATTTTGTGCTGTCAGCGCGGCAAAGCGGCGATCGAAACGTACGCACAATACATAGTCCACACCGGACTCAGCCAGATAGCGCAACTTCTCGCGCAGGCGTGTAAGACGTGCGGGAGATTTGTCGCCCGCGAACAGCTCCAGCGGCTGCGGTTCGAAAATCATCACTACTACGGGCAGGCCGCGAGCCTCCCCTTCTTTACGCAATCCCTGCAACAGCGCCTGATGACCACGATGCACGCCGTCGAAATTACCAATGGTCAGCACGCACCCGTGCGGGGCTCTGCTGAGATTATGTATGCCGCGTATCAGCTTCATGTCTGGCTCAAAACAGTGAAAATCGCCAAAGTATACCTTGTACAGCGGTTAAGGTTAACCGGCGATTGTTCGTGCAAAACAGAAAGCCGTAATGATTTCATCAGGCTGACCTTTCGCAGCGAAAAAATCTGCTCGCGAACTGCGATTTTTATGCCGAAAAGCTGTATTCACGGACAACAAGCTGGTAGAATCCTGCGCCATCACTACGTAACGTAGCGTCGCCACATTAACGGCGCTTATTTGCACAAATCCATTGACAAAAGAAGGTATAGAGGGCATATTCCTCGGCCTTTGAATTGTCCACATAGATCATATTTGGGAGTTGGACCTTGGCTAATATCAAATCAGCTAAGAAACGTGCTATTCAGTCTGAAAAGGCTCGTAAGCACAATGCAAGCCGTCGCTCTATGATGCGTACTTTCATCAAGAAAGTATACGCAGCTATCGAAGCTGGCGACAAAGCTGCTGCGCAGAACGCATTTAACGAAATGCAACCAATCGTGGATCGTCAGGCTGCTAAAGGTCTGATCCACAAAAACAAAGCAGCGCGTCATAAAGCAAACCTGACCGCGCAGATCAACAAACTGGCTTAATCGCCGCTTGTTGTTGCTTGTTTTAAAAGAACCCGCTTAACGCGGGTTTTTTTATATCTTCAGATTGCCGGTGGCGTAAACAGCGCCGAGTAGTCACGGTTACAGATTCGCTGTACCGCCGGATGCTGAATCATCCTTTCAGCAAAGATGGCGTGATACTCCTCCATCACGTTATCCACTCTGCCTATCTCCGTAATCTTGTCGTCCGAATAGAGATCGTGCGCGTAGAGCGTCGGCGCAACGAAGATGGCGTTGTGGGCTTCACCAAAGGCTTTCATCAGCGCCGCATCGTCAAATTCGCCGAGGATTTCCACGTTCAGCCCCTGCGAGTTAAACCAGTTCAGGAGCTTGCGCCCCAGCATGGAGCGTCTTCCCGGCACCAGCAGTCGACGCTCTTCCAGGCAGGCCGGGAAGGGTTTCTCCGGCGGCGGATTAATGCACCAGAAGCTCACGCCGCATTCCCCAATTTTCACCGAGAACAGCCCTTCCTGCTGCGTCGAGTCGATCGGACAATCCGAGATAATCATGTCCAGCTTGTGCTGGCTCAGCTGTTCCAGCAGCATCTCGTGGGTGGATTCAAAGCAGCGAAGATGAATTTGTTCATCTTCAACCACCGCCGCATCCAGCACGCCGCTCACCAGCCGTTTGGACAGCGCATCCGCCACGCCCACGTCAAAGAGCAGGTTCGACTCTTTGCGGTAGTTGACGATATCAAGCATCTCCTGGCTAAGGGTAAACATTTTGTCCGCGTAGCGGAAAACCAACTCACCCAGCTCGCTGGGTTCAATCCCGCGCCCCTTACGCTTGAACAGCTTGCCCTGCAAACGTTCTTCCAGCGCCTTGATTTGCCCGGTGATGGTTTGCGGCGTCAGGTAGAGCGCCTCTGCAGCCCCGACCACCGAGCCCTGTCTATAGACGTGCCAGAAGTAGTAAAGATGGTTGTAATTCAAATGAGACATCGCGTCTTCGCTCCTTGAGTGTGTTTCGGGAGAAGGATCGCCTCCTCCCGGTGTTCCGTTATGCCTGGACGGCCTGTCCGGACAATTTCACCTTCAACAAGGTATAACCAATTACGGCGGCCAGTAATGACCCGATGAGAATGCCGAGTTTCGCCCAGACGATCAGCTCAGGCGCATGCGCGCCAAATGCCAGCGTCGAGATAAAGATCGACATCGTAAACCCTATTCCACACAGCACGCCGACGGCCATAATCTGCTTAAACGTGGTGCCGTGCGGCAATGACGCCAGCTTCAGTTTCGTCGCCAGCCAGCAAAAGAGGCTAATACCCAGCGGCTTACCGATAAACAGACCGGCAATAATGCCCAGCGGCAGCACGGACGTCATCCCGTCCAGCGTCACGCCGCCCAGCGAAACCCCGGCGTTGGCAAACGCAAACAGGGGCAGGATCATAAAGGCGACCCACGGGTGCAGCACATGCTCCAGCTGTTTGGCCGGCGACTTGCCGTCCTGCGGCTTAAGCGGTACGAAGAAGCCGACGATCACCCCAGCCAGCGTGGCGTGCACGCCGGATTTCAGCACCGCCGTCCACAGCACCATCCCCACGAGGATGTAGATACCGATGCGGCGCACATTAAAGATGTTCAGCAGCGCCAGCACCGCAATCGCGCCTGCGGCCACGCTCAGAGACAGGATCGACAGATCGCTGGTGTAGAACAGCGCGATAATCACAATGGCGCCAAGATCATCGATGATCGCCAGCGCCATCAGGAAGATTTTCAGCGCAACCGGCACGCGGCTTCCCAGCAAGGCAAGCACCCCGAGCGCAAAGGCTATATCCGTCGCGGCCGGGATCGCCCAGCCGTGACGTGCAACCGGATCCTGCCAGGTGAACGCCAGGAAGAGCAGCGCCGGCACCACCATCCCACCGAGCGCGGCAATGACCGGGAACGCCGCGCGCTGGCGGCTGGCAAGCGAGCCCAGCGCCAGCTCACGCTTAACTTCAAGCCCCACCAGCAGGAAGAACACCGCCATCAGCGCATCGTTGATCCACAGCAGCATGTTCTTGTTAATTTCCAGCGCCCCGACCTTCATCTCAACGGGCGTTTCCAGAAATGCATGATAGAGATCCCGCGTGATGCCAAGATTAGCCAGCACCATCGCGGCCGCTGCGGCAATAATCAGGAGCACGCCACCGGACGCCTCACTGCTAAAGAAACGGTGTAGTAATTTCATTTAAGTTCTCTCTTTTACAACAATACCTCGATAAAACCATAATACCAAGCCAAATAGCTCGGCAAAAACAGATTAATATTGAGTATAGATTCACTTTTACCGAGCAATACCCGTAAATAAAAAAAGCCCGGAATCGCTTCCGGGCTTTTTGAAGATGGAAACCAGCTAACGGATTAGCGGGTCAAATCATCGAAGAATTTTTTGACGCCATCGAAGAAGCTTTTGGAACGCGGGCTGTTTTTCTCACCCGTCGGACCACCAAAGCTTTCCTGCAACTCTTTCAGCAGCTGTTTCTGCTTATCGTTCAGGCCAACCGGTGTTTCCACGACGACGCGGCACAGCAGGTCGCCCTGCGCACCACCGCGAACGGATTTAACGCCTTTCCCGCGCATGCGGAACAGCTTACCGGTCTGGGTCTCGCCCGGGATCTTCAGATTGACGCGACCATCCAGCGTCGGCACTTCGATTTCGCCGCCGAGAGCCGCCATCGCGAAGTTGATCGGCACTTCACAGTACAGGTTATTCCCTTCGCGCTCGAAGATAGCGTGCTGTTTCACCTGCACCTGAACGTACAGATCGCCTGCCGGTGCGCCGTGTTCGCCAGCTTCACCCTCACCCGCCAGACGGATGCGGTCGCCCGTATCCACGCCAGCCGGGATTTTAACGGACAGGGTCTTGGTTTTCTCAACGCGACCGTGGCCGTGGCATTTGGTGCACGGATCTTTAATCAGCGTACCGCGACCGTGACAGTGAGGACAGGCCTGCTGTACCGCGAAGAAGCCCTGACGCATCTGAACCTGACCGGAGCCGTGACAGGTTGGACAGGTCTGCGGCTGGGTACCCGCTTTCGCGCCGCTGCCGTGGCAGACGTCACACTCTTCCAGCGTCGGAATACGGATCTCTTTGGTAACACCGCGAACGGCCTCTTCCAGCGTCAGATCCATGTTGTAGCGCAGATCCGCGCCGCGCGCCGCGCGCTGACGACCACGCCCGCCGCCGAAGATGTCGCCAAACACATCACCAAAGATATCGCTGAAGTCGGCACCGCCGCCAAAGCCGCCGCCACCGAATCCACCGCCGCCCATGCCGCCCTGTTCAAAGGCGGCGTGACCGTACTGGTCATAGGCTGCACGTTTTTGTGCATCGGTCAGGACTTCGTAGGCTTCTTTGATCTCTTTAAATTTGGCTTCAGCCTCTTTGTCACCCTGATTACGGTCCGGGTGGAATTTCATGGCCAGGCGCTTATACGCCTTTTTGATTTCACGCTCTTCCGCAGTTTTCGGAACGCCTAAAATCTCGTAATAGTCTTGCTTTGCCATTGGTTTTTTTAAGCCCCTTAACATGCGAGCACGGGCGTGGAGAGTTCTCCTACGCCCGTGCCGATTAATTACCCTGCATCAGGGCGATTATTTTTTATCTTTAACTTCTTCGAACTCAGCGTCGACAACGTCGTCGTCTTTCGCGTTGTTCGCCGAAGCGTCAGCGCCCGCCTGCTGTTGAGCGTGCTGCTGCTGAGCGATTTCCATCAGCTTCTGAGAAGCCTGTGCCAGTTCCTGCATCTTCGCTTCGATGTCCGCTTTATCTTCACCTTTCAGTGAGGATTCCAGCGCACTCAGTGCAGCTTCGATAGCAGTCTTGTCTTCCGCTGGCAGTTTATCGCCTGCTTCTTCAACCTGCTTACGGGTGCTGTGCAGCAGATGGTCACCCTGGTTGCGGGTCTGAACCAGCTCTTCGAACTTACGGTCGGATTCCGCGTTAGCTTCGGCATCGCGAACCATTTTTTCGATTTCCGCTTCGTTCAGACCAGAAGATGCCTTGATGGTGATCTTCTGCTCTTTACCGCTGTTTTTGTCTTTCGCAGACACGTGCAGGATACCGTCAGCATCGATGTCGAAGGTGACTTCGATCTGTGGCATGCCGCGCGGTGCCGGGTTAATACCGTCCAGGTTGAACTGACCCAGAGATTTGTTATCCGCCGCACGCTTACGCTCACCCTGCAGCACATGGATGGTTACCGCAGACTGGTTGTCTTCAGCGGTAGAGAACACCTGGCTGTGCTTGGTTGGGATGGTGGTGTTTTTGTTGATGAGCGCAGTCATCACACCGCCCATGGTTTCGATACCCAGAGACAGCGGGGTAACGTCCAGCAGCAGTACGTCTTTCACTTCACCGGTCAGTACGCCACCCTGAACTGCAGCACCGATAGCCACTGCTTCGTCCGGGTTAACGTCTTTACGTGGCTCTTTACCAAAGAACTCAGCCACTTTCTTCTGCACCATTGGCATACGGGTCTGGCCACCAACGAGGATAACGTCGTTGATATCAGACACGGACAGGCCAGCGTCCTGCAGAGCAACTTTCAGCGGCTCGATAGAACGGTTCACCAGGTCTTCTACCAGGCTTTCCAGTTTCGCACGGGTCACTTTGATGTTCATGTGTTTAGGACCGGTCGCGTCTGCAGTGATGTACGGCAGGTTCACGTCGGTCTGCTGAGCGGAAGACAGTTCGATCTTCGCTTTCTCAGCGGCTTCTTTCAGGCGCTGCATAGCCAGCGGGTCATTACGCAGGTCAATGCCCTGATCTTTCTTAAACTCGTCAACGAGGTAGTTGATCAGACGGGTATCGAAGTCTTCACCACCCAGGTGGGTATCACCGTTGGTTGCCAGAACTTCGAAGGTTTTTTCGCCGTCAACTTCGTCGATTTCGATAATAGAGATATCGAAGGTACCACCACCCAGGTCGTAAACCGCGATAGTACGGTTGCCGACTTCTTTATCCAGACCGTAAGCCAGAGCAGCCGCGGTTGGTTCGTTGATGATACGTTTTACTTCCAGACCTGCGATACGGCCAGCATCTTTGGTTGCCTGACGCTGAGCATCGTTGAAGTATGCAGGAACGGTGATAACAGCTTCAGTTACCGGCTCACCCAGGTAATCTTCAGCGGTTTTCTTCATTTTTTTCAGCACTTCAGCAGAAATCTGCGGTGGTGCTGTTTTGGTGCCTTTCACATCAAGCCATGCATCGCCGTTATCTGCCGCGATGATTTTGTAAGGCATGATGGAAACGTCACGCTGAACTTCTTCGTCCTGGAAGCGGCGACCGATCAGGCGTTTAATCGCAAACAGAGTGTTTTGCGGGTTTGTCACTGCCTGACGTTTAGCCGGCTGACCAACCAGAGTTTCACCGTCCTGGGTATAAGCAATGATAGAAGGCGTGGTGCGATCGCCCTCGGCGTTCTCCAGCACGCGTGCAGTAGTGCCATCCATAATCGCTACACAAGAGTTGGTAGTACCCAGGTCGATACCAATAATTTTACCCATCTAAACGTCTCCACTAAAAATTCAGTCAACATGTGGTTGTGTACCTGTAATAAGGGCAGAACGTGCTTTTTCAACTGCCCAGATTTGATTTTTTTCAGGTCCACACACTGCGGTTGACTACAAGATGGGGTCGCGACGGCATCCATCAAGGGGCAAGCATAAAAAAAATTTTAATTTCACCCTGATGAGATCATAGACGCCATCGATTGCGCCCATTATGATGCCGCGCCCCGTCAGGGAGAACTGACGCGGGTTTAACCATTTCACCATATTAATGATGATTTTTTTGAGGACTTATGGGCAACACTAAGTTGGCTAATCCGGCTCCGCTGGGCCTGATGGGTTTTGGCATGACCACTATTCTGCTGAACCTGCACAATATCGGGATGTTCCCGATGGATGGCATCATCCTGGCGATGGGCATTTTTTATGGCGGTATCGCGCAAATCTTTGCGGGCCTGCTGGAATATAAGAAAGGCAATACCTTCGGCTTAACCGCCTTCACCTCTTACGGTTCTTTTTGGCTGACCCTGGTCGCCATTCTGCTGCTGCCTAAAATGGGCATGGCAGACGCGGCAAACGCCCACTTCCTGGGCGTCTACCTGGGCCTGTGGGGCGTCTTCACCCTGTTCATGTTCTTCGGTACCCTGAAAGGCAACCGCATGCTGCAGTTCGTCTTCCTGAGCCTGACCGTGCTGTTTGCCCTGCTGGCAATCGGTCACCTGGTGGATAACGAAGGCATCGTTCACGTTGCCGGCTGGATTGGTCTGGTTTGCGGCGCAAGCGCTATCTACCTGGCAATGGGTGAAGTGCTGAACGAGCAGTTTGACCGCACCGTTCTACCGATTGGTGAAAAACACTGATCCCTCTGTCGTGCCCGCCTCGCGGGCACGACATCCCCCCGCCTGACGAAGCCAAAATCCCAATACCAGCCCCATCACCGACAGCGCCAGCACGTACCAGGCCGGAGCCATGGGAGAGACGCCCATCAGGACCGTCACCGCAATCGGCGTCAGCCCACCGAAAATGGCATACGACACGTTGTAGGAAAATGAGATCCCGGTGAAGCGAACCTCCGGCGGGAACGCGCGCACCATGACATACGGCACCGCGCCGACTACGCCCACGCACAGCCCTACCACGCCGTACAGCAGGAACAGCTGTTCAGGATGGCTGCCTGCCAGATGGTAAAACGCCCAGCTTGATGCGGCCAGTAGCAGGCTGCCGACAATAAAGGTAACGCTGGCCCCGAAACGATCTGCCGCCAGCCCGGCGGCCAGACAGCCAAAGCAGAGCATGATTGTCGCGATACTGTTCGCCTGTAGCGTCACGGCTGGGGCGAAACCGTACTGCTTTTGCAGCCACACCGGAGACATCAATATCACCACCACAATCCCGGCCGAGAGTAGCCAGGTGAGCAGCATCGACACCACCACCGCCTTTTTATGACGTACCACAACCGCCTTCACCGGCAGCTCCTGCGCCAGCGCTTTACGCTGCTGCATCTCGAGGAAAATCGGTGTCTCCTGCAGCCAGCGGCGCAGGTACATCGCCACCAGGCCAAACGCCCCGCCCAGCAGGAACGGAATACGCCAGCCCCAGTCGTGTACGGCCTGCTGCGTCATGCTGGTATTCACAATGGTGGCGACCACCGAGCCGAGCAGGATCCCGATGGTCAGCCCCGCGGTTAAGGTTCCACAGGCGATACCAATGCGGCGCGCCGGAACATGCTCTGCGACAAACACCCACGCGCCCGGCACTTCACCGCCAATCGCCGCGCCCTGAAGCACGCGCATCAGCAACAGCAGCAGCGGCGCGAGAATGCCCATCGAGGCATAGGTGGGCAGCAGACCAATGGCCAGCGTGGGGACCGCCATCAGCAGGATGCTGAGGGTAAACATCTTTTTACGCCCGACCAGATCGCCAAAGTGGGCCATGATAATGCCGCCCAGCGGACGCGCCAGATACCCGGCAGCAAAAATGCCGAAGGTTTGCACCTGACGCAGCCACTCCGGTATATCGGCCGGGAAGAAGAGCTCCCCCACTACGGCAGCGAAGAAGACGAAGATAATGAAGTCGTAAAACTCCAGCGCACCGCCTAAGGCCGCGAGCGTGAGGGTTTTGTAGTCCTGTCGATTCAGAGGTCGGGTGTTATGTGACATAGCGAACCATTATGCGTGTATTGTGGATTTATTTTTACAGCAATCGTAAAGAAAAAATTACTATACCGTAAAACCGTTACCACGCTATCGCCGCTTCAGCTTATGTCACATATTGATTAATTTCAGGAGATTGTTTCGCGACGCGCGTTTTTAGGACGAAAAGCTGCTACCACTTTCTCATCGGTTTCGACATACGGGCCGTCAAGCAGCTGTATACAATACGGTACACTTGCAAAGATGCCGTGAACGATGACGCTGCCGTCTTCCGCTTTTAGCCCTTCCAGCGTCTCTTTGATCGACTTGGGCTGCCCCGGGAGGTTCAGAATCAACGCCTGCTTGCGGATCACCCCTACCTGGCGGGAAAGAATGGCCGTCGGGACAAAGTGTAGACTGATCTGGCGCATCTGTTCGCCGAAGCCCGGCATTTCACGATCGGCAATCGCCAACGTCGCGTCCGGCGTCACATCACGGCGCGCGGGCCCGGTTCCGCCGGTGGTTAACACCAGGTGACAGCTCATCTCATCCACCAGCTCACACAGGGTCTGCTCGATAATCGGCTGTTCGTCGGGAATCAGGCGAGTCTGGATCTCAAACGGGGTAGTCAGTGCACTGGCCAGCCACGCTTCCAGAGCGGGGATGCCTTTATCCTGGTAAACACCGCTGGAGGCGCGGTCAGAAATCGACACTAAGCCGATGCGTAAGGTATTCATATCCATTCCATTCAAAGAGTACTGATTAAAGGGAATGATACACGCAGAGAGGAAATTCAGACAGGGTACGAAAGCAGTCGCGTGACCGGGAGCCCGGTCACGCGGAATGATTACAGCAGGTCGCCGATCATTTTTTCCAGTTTTTCCTGGTCAACAGCAAACTTACGGATACCGTCCGCCAGCTTGTCTACCGCCATTGGATCCTGGTTGTGCTGCCACAGGAACTCGGATTCAGTGATGCGCTCTGGGCGTGCTTTCACTTCACCGGTGTAAGACAGTTTACGCTCCAGGGTGCCTTCGCTTTCTGCCAGCTCTTTCAGCAGCGCTGGCGCGATGGTCAGGCGGTCACAGCCAGCCAGCTCGATGATTTCACCGACGTTACGGAAGCTTGCGCCCATAACCACAGTCTCATAGCCATGCTGTTTGTAGTATTCGTAGATTTCAGTCACAGAAATCACGCCTGGATCTTCAGCCGGTGCGTACTCTTTCTTATCGGTGTTGGCTTTGTACCAGTCCAGAATACGGCCCACGAACGGAGAAATCAGGTATACGCCAGCTTCTGCACATGCACGCGCCTGCGCGAAAGAGAACAGCAGGGTCAGGTTACAGTTGATACCCTCTTTTTCCAGCTGCTCTGCCGCGCGGATACCCTGCCAGGTAGAAGCCAGTTTGATCAGGATACGATCGTTGCTGATGCCCGCATCGTTGTACAGTTTGATCAGACGTTTTGCTTTCGCGATAGACGCTTCGGTGTCGTAGGAGAGACGTGCGTCTACTTCGGTAGAGATACGGCCCGGAACCAGTTTCAGGATCTCGAGACCGATGTTCACGGCCAGTTTATCAGTAGCGTCCACAACCTGCTGCGCGCGGTCGTTGCTCTGCGCTTTCGCCCAGGTCACAGCCTCGTCAATCAGTTTGCGATACTCAGGGATCTGTGCGGCGTTAAGGATCAGAGAAGGGTTAGTTGTGGCATCCTGCGGCTGGTACAGCTTCATTGCCGCGATATCTCCGGTGTCAGCTACGACAGTGGTGAACTGACGAAGGGAGGTCAATTTATCCGTCATGATAGTGTTTCTCTTTTAACGTGCCCTGGATAATTCACGCTACCGACAGCATGCCTGCAGCGGAAAAATGACAGGTTTACTTGTTAGGGGGATGTAACCGGTCTGCCCTGATGATAACACGACGGAGGGGTAGCGCAACCGCAGACAGTGCGCTTAGGCAGAGTATGATAAACTCAGAATATTAACAGGCTGCTAAGCAACAGCATGCCCAATCAGTGGTAGCGCTTACATATTCACGTTGGCATCAACAAGAGGGACGTTAATGCCTGATTTCTTTTTCTTTATTAACGAAGTCCTCTGGGGTTCGATAATGATTTACCTGCTTCTGGGAGCAGGTATTTGGTTTACGCTACGCAGTGGGTTTATCCAGTTTCGCTATATTCGCAAGTTTGGCAGAAGTCTGAAAAACAGCGTCACGCCCCAGCCGGGCGGATTAACGTCGTTTCAGGCGCTCTGTACCAGCCTTGCGGCACGCCTGGGCAGCGGGAATCTGGCGGGGGTAGCACTGGCCATCAGCGCCGGTGGGCCAGGCGCGGTCTTCTGGATGTGGATGACGGCACTTCTCGGTATGGCCACCTCCTTTGCCGAAAGTTCGCTTGCACAACTCTACAAAGAGAAAGATAAGCGCGGCCAGTTTCGCGGTGGTCCAGCCTGGTACATGGCGCGTGGCCTGGGGATGCGCTGGATGGGCGTCCTGTTCTCGCTTTTTTTACTGCTCGCGTACGGTCTTATTTTTAATACCGTCCAGGCGAACTCGGTCGCCCATGCCATGCGCTATGCCTTCTCCTGCCCCGAGTGGCTCGCGGGTCTCGCTTTAGCTTCGATCGTTCTGCTTACCATTTCATTCGGTCTCAAGGGTATCGCTCGCCTGATGCAGTGGCTGGTGCCCATTATGGCGCTGCTCTGGGTTGCCGCGAGCCTGTTCGTCGCCGCACTGCATCTCGACCAGGTGCCGGGCGTGCTTGCCACCATCGTCAAAAGCGCCTTTGGCTGGCGCGAAGTGGCATCCGGCGCGCTGGGCTACACCTTCAGCCAGGCGCTGATGGCGGGTTTTCAGCGGGGCATGTTCTCCAATGAAGCCGGTATGGGGTCAACCCCCAATGCGGCAGCCGCCGCCTCTTCCTGGCCGCCACACCCGGCCGCACAAGGTATTGTGCAGATGATTGGCGTCTTTACCGATACCATTATTATCTGTTCCGCCAGCGCCATGATTTTGCTGCTGGCAGGCCCCGTACCCCACGCGTCGGGAACCGTCGGGATACAGCTTCTTCAGCAGGCGCTGGTGACCCTGACCGGCGGCTGGGGAGCCGGATTTGTCTCGCTCATCCTGATCTTGTTTGCCTTCAGCTCAATCGTGGTGAATTACCTCTACGCCGAAAATAACCTTATTTTCCTGAAACTCGACTCCCGCGCCGCGATCGGAACCCTGCGTCTGGGGGTTATCCTGATGGTGGTAGCAGGCTCCCTGCTCAGTATGCCGCTGGTCTGGCAGCTGGCCGATATCATTATGGCGCTGATGGCAATCACTAACCTCACGGCGATCCTGCTGCTCTCGCCCGTGGTGACCCTGATTGCCAGAGACTATCTGCGCCAGCGCAAACTCGGCGTTCCGCCGGTCTTTGATCCCGCCCGCTATCCCGATATCAAGGCGCAGCTTGCCCCCGGCACGTGGGATGATTTGCCACGGCAATAACAGCTATCGATCAATTCAGGGCGATTTTTTGCTAAAGTCGCTCTAAATTTCCTGCAAGGACTGGATATGCTGATTCTGATTTCACCTGCAAAAACGCTCGACTACCAGAGCCCGCTCGCCACCGAGCGCTATACCCAGCCTGAACTGCTGGACTACTCGCAACAGCTGATCCGCGAAGCGCGTAAGCTCTCAGCACCGCAAATCGCCTCGCTGATGAGCATCAGCGACAAGCTGGCCGATTTGAACGCGACCCGCTTTCACGAGTGGCACCCGGATTTCACCCCGGCTAACGCTCGTCAGGCGATTCTGGCATTTAAAGGCGACGTGTACACCGGCCTGCAGGCGGAAGATTTTAGCGAAGCCGATTTCGATTTTGCCCAGCAGCATCTGCGCATGCTGTCGGGCCTGTACGGCGTACTGCGCCCGCTGGATCTGATGCAGCCTTATCGTCTGGAGATGGGGATTCGCCTGGAGAACGCCAAAGGCAAAGATCTGTACCATTTCTGGGGCGATATCATTACCGATAAGCTGAATGCGGCGCTGCGCGCGCAGGGCGATAACGTGGTGATTAACCTGGCATCCGATGAATACTACAAGTCGGTGAAGCCGAAAAAACTGGATGCCGACATCATCAAGCCGGTATTCCTCGACGAGAAAAACGGCAAGTTCAAAGTGATCAGCTTCTACGCCAAGAAAGCGCGCGGTCTGATGAGCCGCTACATCATTCAGAACCGCCTGACGAAGCCGGAGCAGCTGACCGCCTTCAACAGCGAAGGCTATTTCTTTGACGAAGAAGCGTCGGGGAAAGGCGAGCTGGTATTTAAGCGCCACGAGCAGTAAAAACAAACCCCGCCGGCTGGCGGGGTTTTGCATTAGTGGTGTTTCCAGTCCGGACCTGGACGGCGATCGTCATGGCGACGATCGTCATGATGGTGGTCACGCTCGCGATGCTCATCGTGAGGACGCCAGCGGTTATCGCGCCAGTCATAATGCGCCTTCCACCAGTCATGGTCGCGCCAGCGGCCACCGTCCCAGTAGTGCCCGTTATTATCCCGGTCGCCAATCTGCAGTTTGACCGCAGGTACGAGGGTAACTTCAGATGCCTGAACCGCCATGGGAGCGACCAGCATCAGTGAAAGCGCAATCAGCGCAGGTTTCAGTTTTGACATCGGTGACTCCTTATTATCGTTGCCCAACGTGGGCCGTTGTAAGGAGAGTACGCGAGGGGAACGGGGGATGTTATTCTCTGCAATCCTAAACGCTAAGTGACCGCATTTATTGGGAATTTCTGCTTTTTCCCTGCTATTTTTCTCCTTAATTTCTTCACAAAAAAAGCCGGGTGGCGCTTCGCTTACCCGGCCTACGGTTTGTTCGTCTTTGTAGGCCCGGTAAGGCGAAGCCGCCACCGGGCAACACAATCACGCACGCGTCATCATCAGTTGCAGGTCGGGTAAGGCGTAGCCGCACCCGACAAAAATCACGCGCGGGTCATCATCAGCTTACGCAGCGCCGCAAAGTCCGCCGGCATCTCATGGGACAGCAGCGGCAGGTCGGCACGCTCGGCCAGTTCTTTCGGCAGCGGCAGCGTTTCGCCCAGGATCGCTTCCACGCTCTCTTTGAACTTCGCCGGATGTGCGGTCCCCAGGAACAGGCCGTATTCACCCGGGTTAAGCTGGTCGCGCAGCGCACGATAGGCAATCGCCGCGTGCGGTTCAGAGGTATACCCCACCGCCTTCAGCTCGCGCATGGTGGATTTGGTGGTCTCATCCGTCACCGCAGCATAGCCCAGGTCACCCAGGCGCCAGATCTTACGGCGGAACAGCTCTTCCACGCGCGGCCAGTTGTTCGGCTGAGAGACATCCATCGCATTGGAGAGGGTCGCCTGCGTGGCGTTCGGCGCCCACTTCCCGTCTTTCAGGAAGCGCGGCACGGTGTCATTGGCGTTGGTGGCGGCGATAAAGCGTTTCACCGGCAGACCCAGGGATTTCGCCAGCAGGCCTGCCGTCAAATCGCCGAAGTTACCACTCGGCACGGAGATCACCAGCTGATTGCGCGCGTCCTGCGGCAGCTGCGCCACCGCTTCGAAGTAGTAGCAGATCTGCGCCAGCAGACGGCTGATGTTGATGGAGTTGGCGGAGTTCAGACCCAGCGCCACCTTCAGCTCTTCGTCGTCGAAGGCCTGCTTGACCAGCGCCTGACAGGCATCGAAATCGCCGTCAATTGCCACGGTTTCAATGTTGCCGCCGAGGGTGCAGAACAGTTTCTCCTGCAGCGGGCTGATTTTACCTTTCGGATAGAGGATCACCACGCGGACGTTTTTCAGGCCGTAGAACGCGTGGGCGACCGCCGCGCCGGTATCCCCGGAGGTCGCGGTCAGGATGGTCACCGGCTTGTCACCACTGATGTGGGTCAGCATCTGCGCCATAAAGCGGCCGCCGAAGTCTTTGAACGCCAGCGTCGGACCGTGGAACAGCTCCAGGCAGCCAACATCAGGCTCAACCTGCTGAACCGGCGCCGGGAAGGCGAATGCCGCGCGTACGCGCTCTTCCAGCAGCTCCTGCGGAATTTCATCGCCGATAAACGCGGACAGAATTTTGGTGCTGCGGGTGACAAAATCCTGCTTCAGCAGGTCATCAATCTCGGTCAGCTGGAATTCCGGCAGGTCATGCGGGAAAAACAGCCCCTGATTTTTGCCCAGTCCCTGAGTCACCGCCTGCGCGAAGCTGACCTGCTCGTTATGATCTTTAAGGTTGTAGAGTTTCATTAATTATCCCAGTACTCGTGCGCCAGCCGTGTCCAGACGGCAAATATGAACAAAGCCTTCCTGATTTTGCAGGTAGTGTTTAGAGAGCCAGTCCGCCACGCGCTGCGCAGTGTCAGGCTTGTCGCACAGGGCGAACAGCGTCGGGCCGGAGCCGGAGATGCCACACGCCTGCGCGCCGATATCCATGGACGCCTGTCGCGCCTCGTTAAAGCCGGGCAGCAGCTTCGTGCGGTACGGCTCGGCAATGACGTCCTTCATCAGTTTGGCCGCCAGCTGCGGCTGACGGGTGTAGCAGGCGTGGATAAAGCCCGCCAGATGACGCCCGTGGGCGATACAGTCCTGACGGCGATACTGCGCGGGCAGGATCGCACGCGCTTCCGCGGTTGATACCTTGATACCCGGATAGGCCAGCACCCACAGCCACTCATCAAACCCTGGCACCTGCTGGCTGATGATGCCATTTTCTTCGATCATCAGCTGCATGCCGCCGAGGAAGCATGGCGCAACGTTGTCATAATGAATGCTGCCGGAGATACGCCCTTCCAGCTCGCCCATTAAGGCAAGCAGGCGGTTGTTGTTCAGCGGCTTGCCGCAGTGCTCGTTCATCGCCACCAGCGCGGCGACCACCGAGCAGGCGCTGGAACCCAGCCCGGAGCCAATCGGCATACTTTTTTCCAGCGTCATGGCGACCGGCACGTTTTTACCGATCTCCTGACAGAAACGCTCCCAGCACTGATAGACGATATTCTCGCGTGGCTCAGACGGCAGTTTGCTGGCGAAGCGACCCACGTTATTCAGGCTGAAGCTGTCTGCCGCTTCCACCGTCACCGTATCGCCCAGCAGCGAACCGTCCACCGGCGTTACCGCCGCACCCAGCACGTCAAATCCGACGCTCATATTCGCGCTGGAAGCCGGGGCATAAACTTTGACCATGTTAAACTCCTAACTTCCATGACAGGGTACGCAGCAGATCGGCAAAGACACCCGCCGCCGTAACATCGTTCCCTGCGCCATAGCCGCGAAGCACCAGCGGCAGTGGCTGATAATAGTGGCTGTAAAACGCGAGGGCGTTTTCGCCGTTTTTGACTTTGTACAGCGGGTCGTTGCCATCCACTTCGGCAATCTTCACCCGGCACACGCCATCTTCTTCAATGTTGCCAACATAGCGCAATACCTTACCTTCATCACGGGCTTTCGCCACGCGGGCGGCAAACGCGTCGTCAAGCTGCGGCAGCCTGGCCATAAAGGCGCTGACGTCACCGCTGCTGTCAAATTCTGCCGGCAGGACCGGCTCAATCACGATATCGGAAAGCTCAAGCTCACGGCCCGTTTCGCGCGCGAGGATCAGCAGCTTGCGCGCCACGTCCATACCGGAAAGGTCGTCACGCGGATCCGGCTCGGTATAGCCCAGCTCGCGCGCGGCGCGGGTGGCCTCCGAGAGGCTCATTCCCTCATCCAGCTTGCCGAAGATAAACGACAGCGAGCCGGAGAGAATGCCGGAGAAACGCTGCAGCTCATCGCCCGCGTTAAGCAGGTTCTGCAGGTTCTCGATAACCGGCAGGCCTGCCCCCACGTTGGTGTCGTAGAGGAACTTGCGGCGCGACTTGCTCGCCGCCAGACGCAGCTGGTGATAGTAATCCATCGACGAGGTGTTGGCCTTTTTGTTCGGCGTCACCACGTGGAAACCTTCGCGCAGGAAGTCCGCGTACTGGTCGGCCACCGCCTGGTTCGAGGTGCAGTCGACGATGACCGGGTTAAGCAGATGATACTCTTTTACCAGACGGATCAGGCGCCCCAGGTTGAACGGCTCTTTTGCCTCATTCATCTCGGCCTGCCAGTTTTCCAGGTTCAGGCCGTGGACGTTGGTCAGCAGCGCTCTGGAATTCGCGATCCCGCAGACGCGCAGATCGATGTGTTTCTTCTTAAGCCATTCCTGCTGACGCTTCACCTGCTCCAGCAGCGCGCCGCCGACGCCGCCCACGCCAATCAGGAACAGCTCGATAACCTGATCGGTGTTGAACAGCATCTGGTGAACCACACGAACGCCGGTGGTGGCATCGTCGTTATCCACAACAACAGAAATTGAACGCTCTGACGAGCCCTGGGCAATCGCCACGATATTGATATTGGCGCGCGCCAGCGCGGCAAAGAATTTGGCGGAGATACCGCGCAGGGTGCGCATACCGTCGCCCACCACGGAGATGATCGCCAGACGCTCCTGAATCGCGAGCGGCTCCAGCAATTCTTCTTTCAGCTCCAGATAGAACTCTTCCTCCAGCGCGCGGCGGGCGCGAAGGCAGTCAGCCTGCGGCACGCAGAAGCTGATGCTGTACTCGGAGGATGACTGGGTGATCAGCACCACCGAAATACCGTTGCGGGACATGGCCGCAAACACGCGTGCCGCCATGCCGACCATCCCTTTCATCCCCGGACCCGAGACGCTGAACATCGCCATGTTGTTCAGGTTGGAGATGCCTTTCACCGGCAGTCCGTCCTCATCGGTACTCGCGCCAATCAGCGTACCCGGCGCCTGCGGGTTACCGGTGTTTTTAATCAGGCAAGGGATCTGGAACTGGGCAATCGGGGAGATGGTACGCGGGTGAAGTACTTTGGCGCCGAAGTAGGAAAGCTCCATCGCTTCCTGGTACGACATCGACTTCAGCAGCCTGGCGTCCGGTACCTGGCGCGGATCGCAGGTATACACGCCGTCAACATCAGTCCAGATCTCACAACAGTCCGCGCGTAAACAGGCGGCCAGCACGGCGGCGGAGTAGTCGGAACCGTTACGGCCCAGCACCACCAGCTCGCCCTTCTCGTTACCAGCGGTGAAGCCTGCCATCAGGATCATGTGGTCAGCGGGAATTTTGCTGGCGGCGATACGGCGGGTTGATTCGGCAATATCAACGGTGGATTCGAGGTAGTGGCCCACCGCCAGCAGTTTTTCAACGGGATCGATCACGGTCACGCTATGGCCGCGCGCTTCCAGCACGCCGGCCATGATGGCGATAGAGAGTTTTTCACCGCGACAAATCAGCGCCGCGTTGATGCTGTCCGGGCACTGGCCGAGAAGGCTGATGCCGTGCAGGACATGTTTAATTTGCGCGAATTCTTGTTCAACAAAAGACTTCAGCTGCGCATGCGGGAAGCCAGGCAGCGCTTCTGCCAGGCCTTGCAGTAAGTCAGCGAAGATACGCTCTGCGTCGCTGATGTTCGGAAGTGCATCCTGGCCACCGATGGTTTTTTCAATCATCGCCACCAGATGGTTCGTGATTTTTGCCGGGGCAGAGAGCACGGTCGCAACCTGCCCCTGCCTGGCGTTGCTTTCCAGGATATCGGCAACACGCAGAAAACGTTCTGCATTTGCCACTGATGTACCGCCGAACTTCAACACTCGCATGGTTCTACCTCGTTTCCTTTAGCCGAAAAAAAAGCCCGCACTGTTCAGGTGCGGGCTTTTTTCTGTTTTTCCTGTACGCGTCAGCCCGCATCGTTACCTGTGGTAATGATGATGGTTGTGGTAATGGTGGTGATGCTGATGCGTTTCATGGATGTTGTGTACTCTGTCATTATTATCTGTCTGTGCTGTATTCTTTTAGGGTTAAAGGATCGGGCCCCTTAAGTCAATGGATTTTTAATTTGATCACATTTCGGAAGACTCTCACGTCCCGCTGCGTACCGCTTTATTTTCATCCAATTCCCCCAAACGCAACCCGTTCAGACAGACTTATTCGCCATAATAAAAACTTATGGCAGTATTTTACTCGGTCAATTTTTTTTCAATATCGTGCAGCAAACGGTGCAACATGGCGGTGTCCCGTTGCTCAAGACGACCAAGACGCTGCTGCAGCCAGTCGGCCATTTTCTGATCGTCCGCGACGCCAAGGCTCGATAACAGCCCCTGCACGCGAGTTCGCAGCGCGGCCAGCTGATTTTCATTTGCCGCTTCTGGCTGAGGTTGAGGGATTTGCATTAGGGAGGCTAATTGATAGCAATAGACCATGACCGCCTGGCCCAAATTCAGGGAAGGATAATCGGCCACCATCGGCGCACCGGTAAGAACGTCCGCCAATTCCAGCTCTTCGTTGGTTAATCCGGAATCTTCACGTCCAAATACCAGCGCGGCTTTCTCCAGCCACTGGCTTTTCTCTTCGAGCATGGGTACCAGTTCAGCAGGCGTGGCGTAATAGTGGAACTTCGCCCGGCTGCGCGCGGTGGTTGCAACGGTAAACGAAATGTCATGCAGCGCGTCGGCAAGCGTAGCGTAAGTGGTTATATTATCGAGAATATCTCCCGAACCGTGCGCCACCCACCGGGCGGCTGGCTCCAGATGGGCCGTGCTGTCCACAATACGTAAATCGGTAAAACCCATGGTCTTCATCGCACGCGCCGCTGCGCCTATATTTTCTGCTCTGGCTGGTGCAACCAGTACAATCGACAGATGCATTTATGCTCTCTTTTTAATCAGTTAGCCGGTAAAAATGTGATGCACTTCAACATATTACGCAGCGCGAATTTACAAAATTGCAACACAAATCACCGAAATAGCGTTTCATAACAAATTAAAAACGCTAAACTATTCTGTGTCTGAACAATCAGTTAGAATGTTAACAGAACACTATTATCCCTATGTTTTATAATGATAATAGTAACATGAATACTCTATTCTGATTGGATTCGCTTCGTTTATAAATCAATGTCTGCAACTAGTTGGTTTATTGAAAAATTGTGACAAAGGCTAGCATTCGGCTACGATGATTTCATCAAACTGTTAACGTGCTACAATTGAACTTGATATATGTCAACGAAGCGTAGTTTTATTGGGTGTCTGGTGTCACTTAGCCTGTTATGTTGCTGTTAAAATGGTTAGGATGACAGCCGTTTTTGACACTGTCGGGTCCAAAGGGAAAGTACCCAAGACCAAGCTAATGATGTTGTTGACGTTGATGGAAAGTGCATCAAGAACGCAATTACGTACTTTAGTCACGTTAAGCCGATCATGTTAATTTGCGACATGCATCAGGCAGGTCAGGGACTTTTGTACTTCCTGTTTCGATTTAGTTGGCAATTTAGGTAGCAAACATGCAGACCCCGCACATTCTTATCGTTGAAGACGAGTTGGTAACACGCAACACGTTAAAGAGCATTTTCGAAGCAGAAGGCTACGATGTCTTTGAAGCGACCGATGGCGCAGAGATGCATCAGATCCTTTCTGAAAATGATATCAACCTGGTGATCATGGATATTAACCTGCCGGGCAAAAACGGTCTTCTTCTGGCGCGCGAACTGCGCGAGCAGGCGAACGTCGCGTTAATGTTCCTGACGGGCCGTGACAACGAAGTTGATAAAATTCTTGGCCTGGAAATCGGTGCGGATGATTACATCACCAAGCCGTTCAACCCTCGCGAGTTAACCATTCGTGCACGCAACCTGCTGTCCCGCACCATGAACCTGGGCACGGTCAGCGAAGAGCGTCGTAGCGTCGATAGCTACAAATTCAACGGCTGGGAACTTGATATCAATAGCCGTTCGCTGATTAGCCCGAACGGCGAGCAGTATAAACTGCCGCGCAGTGAATTCCGCGCGATGCTGCACTTCTGCGAAAACCCGGGCAAGATCCAGTCCCGTGCAGAGCTGCTGAAGAAAATGACCGGCCGTGAGCTGAAGCCGCACGACCGTACCGTAGACGTCACCATCCGTCGTATTCGTAAGCACTTCGAATCTACGCCAGATACGCCGGAAATCATCGCCACGATACACGGCGAAGGGTACCGTTTCTGCGGTGACCTGCAGGAGTAATCCCGCAGTTAACGCATTAAAAAACGGCGCATTTGCGCCGTTTTTTTTATTCCCGCCACGGCATAATCGGCACCGCGCTGATCGCGTTTTTCGGTGAACCTTCTACCACTTTATCGGAATAGGCCAGGTAAGCCAGCGTATTGCGTTTGGCATCATAGAAACGCACAACCTGCAGCTTTTTGAACACCAGCGAGGTTCGTTTTTGGAATACCACGTCGCCCTGCGCTTTGCCGTTTTTAATTTTATCGCTCAATTCAACCGGGCCCACCTGCTGACAGGAGATCGCCGCATCGGAGGTGTCTTCAGCCAGCCCCAGACCGCCCTTGATACCGCCCGTTTTCGCACGGCTGACATAGCAGGTGACGTTTTTCACGTCCGGATCGTCAAACGCCTCCACCACGATTTTGTGGTCCGGGCCAAACATTTTGAACACGGTGTCGACAGAACCTATCTGTTCCGCCTGTGCCACGCGCCCGGCCATCAACATCAGCGCGGTGAAGAGCAAAGTCTTGTATTTCATATTGTTACCATTCTTTAAAATTACACTGAGCGATTATTCAACACTTTAGACAAAAATGTAGCAAGATCACAGGATTAGAATATATTTGCCCATAATGCCCTACAAAAAGCATGAATGCGCAAAAAAAACACTGAATGCTAAAACATCAAAAAATGCTATTATCCGCTAACCTGTTATCAGGCACCTGCTGTTTTAAGGATGAGGATAGTATATGGATCAGGCTGGAATTATTCGCGACCTGCTCACCTGGCTGGAAGGTCATCTCGACCAGCCTTTGTCACTGGATAATGTGGCGGCTAAAGCAGGCTATTCCAAGTGGCATCTGCAAAGGATGTTCAAGGATGTCACCGGTCATGCTATCGGGGCCTATATTCGCGCACGTCGTTTATCGAAATCTGCTGTGGCTCTGCGCCTGACCGCGCGCCCGATTCTGGATATTGCCCTGCAATATCGTTTCGATTCGCAGCAGACCTTCACCCGCGCCTTTAAAAAACAGTTCTCGTTGACGCCAGCGCTGTATCGTCGCTCGCCTGACTGGAGCTCGTTTGGCATGCGTCCGCCGCTGCGTCTGGGCGAGTTCGCGATGCCGAAGAATGAAATTATTACCCTGCCGGAAACCCATCTGATCGGCACGACGCAGAGCTACTCCTGTTCGCTGGAGCAGATTTCCGAGTTCCGTCATCAGATGCGCGTCCAGTTCTGGCGCGACTTCCTGAGCCACGCACCGGCGATCCCGCCTATTCTGTATGGTCTCAACGAAACGCACCCAAGCCAGGAAAAGGACGACGAGCAGGAGGTGTTCTACACCACCGCGCTGACGCCAGAGATGGCCAATGGCTACATTCAGGGTTCAAAACCTGTCGTGCTGGAAGGCGGTGAATACGTGATGTTCGCCTATGAAGGGCTGGGAACGGGTGTTCAGGAGTTCATCCTGACCGTTTACGGAACCTGCATGCCGATGCTGAATCTGAATCGCCGTAAAGGTCAGGACATTGAGCGCTACTACCCGGCGCAGGATGCCAAACCGGAAGAAGGCCCAATCAATCTGCGTATGGAATTCTTGATTCCGATACGTCGTTAACGCTGTAGTTCGTCAAGCGCAGGGGCATCGAGATGCGAAATGTCCCCTGCCATCTCCACCACCCAACCTGACGCCAGCCACGCGCTTTCCTGATAATCAATTCGGGAAATAGAGCAGTTGCGCAGACGCAAACGGCGCTCAGCGTAAGCCGGTAGTCCCAGAATGGTGCTCACCAGGCATCCCAACGCAATCCCATGACTCACCAGCAGCGGACGGCTTCCTGCCGGGAGCTTCAGGCATTCCGCCAGGGCGGCATGCATACGTACGCTGAGCTCCTGCATGGATTCGCCCTCAGGAATACGGCCATCTTCGGTACCGTTCACCAGCGTGCGACGCCAGCCCTCTTCCGTTTCCGTCAGCGTATCGATATGGCGTTTTTCCAGCACGCCCATATCCAGCTCGCGCAGGCGCGGCTCAAGCATGACGTCACAGCCGCAGGCGTCCGCGATGATGCGCGCCGTCTGCTGTGTGCGACCTAAATCGCTGGTAATCACGTGGGTAATGCCCAGCGTTCTGGCGCGTTCCGCCACCTGCCACGCTTGCTGCACCCCCTTCTCAGTGAGAGGACTGTCTGACTGGCCTTGAATACGTCGCTCGGCGTTCCACTGCGTTTCACCGTGGCGAACAAGGTATACCTGTAACATGCTTTTTTTCCGTTATACTGCGATG
The DNA here is from genome assembly GCF_003331015.1 of Enterobacter sp. GER_MD16_1505_Eko_090. Lineage (NCBI taxonomy): Bacteria > Pseudomonadati > Pseudomonadota > Gammaproteobacteria > Enterobacterales > Enterobacteriaceae > Enterobacter > Enterobacter sp. GER_MD16_1505_Eko_090. Next base: position 207,829 of record NZ_PUQF01000002.1, read on the forward strand.
AGTTTTTTTTGAATCGAGCTTAATTATGCACCATGTTGTCTCTGCTACCACTAATCCTGCCAAAATTCAGGCAATTCTAAGGGCATTTGACGAGATCTTCGGCGCAGGATCCTGCCATATTGAGGCCATCGGCGTCGAGAGTGGCGTTCCTGAACAGCCGTTTGGCAGCGAGGAAACGCGCGCTGGCGCACGAAATCGCGTGGCAAATGCCAGAGCTGCGGCCCCGGATGCGGACTTTTGGGTGGCGATTGAAGCCGGTATCGACGAAGGCGCAACCTTTAGCTGGGTGGTGATCGAAAGCCGCGAGCAGCGCGGCGAGGCGCGTTCGGCCACCCTGCCCCTGCCGGAGATCATTCTGGAAAAAGTGCGTGCGGGTGAAGCGCTCGGGCCGGTGATGTCGCAGTACACCGGCATTGATGAGATTGGCCGTAAAGAAGGAGCGATTGGCGTCTTTACCGCCGGTGCGCTGACGCGTTCAGGCGTTTATCACCAGGCGGTGATCCTGGCGTTAAGCCCGTTCCATAACGCGATCTATCGTTAGGCGTTTTTCAACAACACCGCTTCCAGCCACTGGCGCAGCTCAACGGGCGCCGACTTTAGGCTGTTCGATCCGCGGGTAATCGTCGCGATGCCCGCGCCGAGCTCATTTTTCAGCTCGCGCTGGCTCATCTCGCCGCGCAGCAGCTCTTCAATGATCCGCACGCGCGTGCCCAGCGCCTCACGCTCGTCTGGCGTGAGCATTAGCTGCATCAGGGGTAAATGCAAATCCTGCTCGTAAGACTGGCGAAGCAGCTCCACAAAACGAAGCCACTCCAGATGACGTTGTTCGGCCATTGCCGAGGAATACGGGGAATGCTGGGTCATGTTATGCTGCCTCTTGTACTCTTTAGCGAGTACAGCATAACACAACCCACGCCGATCAGTAACGTCTCTGCCACTCGGCATCGCTCATCAGGGTGTCTTTCTGCCCCATGAAGTAGCGATAGTAGGCGTCATAAGCCAGCACGTTCTTCACGTAGCCGCGCGTTTCCGAGAACGGGATGCTCTCGACAAACGCCACGGCGTCGATGCGTCCGGCGCTGTTGCCGAGCCAGGTGCGCACGCGACCCGGCCCCGCGTTATACGCCGCCGACGCGAAGATGCGGTTATTGCCGAACTGCTGATACACATACTGCAGGTAGCTGGTACCGATGTTGATGTTGGTATCCGGATCGAGAAGCTGTGACGGGCTACTGTATCCAGGGATGTTAAACATCTTCACCGTGTGCGTCGCCGTTCCCGGCATGATCTGCATCAGGCCGCTGGCGCCCACCGGGGAACGGACTTTCGGGTTCCAGGCGCTTTCCTGACGGGCAATCGCCATCGCGTAACTTTGCGGGATATCTTTGCCGCTGGTGTAGCGATCGAACAGATCCTTGTAAGCCAGCGGGAAACGCTCTTCGAGATGATCCCACAGCTTACCGGCGATCGTCGCCTGCACGCTCAGATCCCACCAGTGGTTATCAAACGCATAGCGGGCAAGCTGAGCTTTTTCATCGGTGGTGCGGCTGGTCACCAGATTCGCCCACTCGCTGCGCGCGGTGTTGTCCATATTCCAGTACATCAGCTCGCGAACTCGCGCCATTTCTGGCCCCTGGGTCAGCGCCGGATTCGCGTTAGCGGGCGCTTTATCAATGCGGAAGGTGTACTCCTCGCCCAGGCGCTGCGCGGCCGCCATCGGGTAGAACCCGCGCTGCTGCATCAGCGTATGAAGAATTTCTTTGGCCTCATCATCACGACCGCGCTCCAGCAGCAGATCGGCCTGCCAGTAACGCCATTCATCTTTCTCCTTGGCCTCCATAGGCAACCGGGCGAGCCAGGTATTGAGCCCACGACGGTCGCCCGTACCCAGCGCCATTCGCACGCGGCGTTCCACCAGCGACGTGGAGTTCGAACGCATAATCGCATCGTCTCGCCAGCGCGCCTGCTCGTCGGTCACATCGGTGCCCATCAGTCGCCACGCCACGATATCGCGCAGCTCCTGCGTTTGCTCCTCATTAAGCTGCTGCGCCTGCACCAGCTGCGGGATCATCAGCCGCGCGTTTTCTACATCGTCACGCGCCACGCTGGCAAAAGCCACCGCCGCCATCTGGCGGGTAAAATCGGTCGCGCCCGTACTGCGGGCAAAGGTCAGGACGCTGTTGGGATCGTTTGCCAGCGAGATAACTGCCGTGGAGATCGTCTGGTAATCGGACGGCATCTGCCCCGCCAGCGCAGTCACCAGACGCGTATTACCGGCTTTCATCGCCAGACGGATGCGCTCGAGGTAGGACAGCGGATCCTGCTTGCCGGAAGCACGCCACGCGCCAAACAGGGAATCACAGGCGTTCGGCTGGTTTTTCCCGGTCAGCCAGAGCTCTTTCGCCCCGGCCCAGGCCTCTTCCTGCTGGCCGGTCGCCCATTTTGCGTAGTAGTAGTTACACTGCGCTTCGGTGGTATTCGGCTTTTCAGGGCTAAACGCCAGCAGCCCGCGCCAGTCTTCGCGACGCGCCAGTTCGTTCACAAAACGAGACTGAAGATTCCGGGCTGGCGGCAGGGTCGGGTTCGCCTGAATGAAGTTATTCACGGTAACGGTGGGCTGGTTCATGAGATCGTCCGTAATTTGACGATACTCCAGATACGGATACAGCGGATAATCCTTGAGCGTCGGCATCAGCGCCTGCACGGTATCCATCTGCTTGTTGTCCCATGCCTGCTTAATCTGGGCATACCGGTTACGTTGTTCATCCAGTGAATCGGCATGCACCGCCTGGCTTACCGCCATTACGCATACGCTGGCAGCCAGCAGACGCCAGACCACCCGTTTGGCTTTTTCCACAAGCTCTTCCTCATTGTTTTTTCGTCAATTGCAGCGTCTTGCCACGTCAAAGTCTCATTAACTTATGCTAACCAGGCATCCTGCAACGCGCCACGTCATGGACACTTTTTTACCTTTCTTGCGCGTTTTAACACTCCCGACGTTCCTGGCTGGGATTAGGGCAGGAAAAAGGCTACACTTCGAGGCTGAAATTCCTTCTCATTACGATAAAAGAGGCGAAGTCCAACGTGGCTCAATTCGTTTATACCATGCATCGTGTCGGCAAAGTTGTCCCGCCGAAACGTCATATTCTTAAAAATATCTCGCTGAGCTTCTTCCCGGGCGCAAAAATCGGTGTTCTGGGTCTCAACGGTGCCGGTAAGTCCACCCTGCTGCGCATCATGGCCGGCATTGATACAGACATCGAAGGTGAAGCCCGTCCGCAGCCTGGCATCAAAATTGGCTACCTGCCGCAGGAACCTCAGCTGAACCCGGAACACACCGTTCGCGAATCCGTTGAAGAAGCGGTGTCCGAAGTGGTTAACGCCCTGAAAGGTCTGGATGAAGTGTATGCCAAATATGCCGAACCGGATGCGGACTTCGACAAGCTGGCCGCACAGCAGGGCAAGTATGAAGAGATCATCCAGGCGCACGACGGTCACAACCTGAACGTGCAGCTGGAGCGCGCGGCGGATGCCCTGCGTCTGCCGGACTGGGATGCAAAAATCGCGAACCTCTCCGGGGGTGAACGCCGCCGCGTGGCGCTGTGCCGCCTGCTGCTGGAAAAACCAGACATGCTGCTGCTCGACGAACCGACTAACCACCTGGATGCGGAATCCGTGGCGTGGCTGGAGCGCTTCCTGCACGACTTCGAAGGCACCGTTGTGGCGATCACCCACGACCGTTACTTCCTCGACAACGTCGCCGGCTGGATCCTGGAGCTGGACCGCGGTGAAGGTATTCCGTGGGAAGGCAACTACTCCTCCTGGCTGGAGCAGAAAGATCAGCGTCTGGCTCAGGAAGCGTCTCAGGAAGCGGCGCGCCGTAAGTCTATCGAGAAAGAGCTGGAGTGGGTGCGTCAGGGCACGAAAGGCCGTCAGTCTAAGGGCAAAGCCCGTCTGGCACGCTTCGAAGAGCTGAACAACACCGAATACCAGAAACGTAACGAAACCAACGAACTGTTTATTCCACCTGGAGCACGTCTGGGGGATAAAGTGGTTGAAGTGACCAACCTGCGTAAGTCCTACGGCGACCGCGTGCTGATCGACGATCTGACCTTCTCCGTACCGAAAGGCGCTATCGTGGGCATCATCGGTCCGAACGGCGCGGGTAAATCAACCCTGTTCCGCATGATGTCCGGTCAGGAACAGCCAGACAGCGGCTCTATCACCCTGGGTGAGACCGTGAAGCTGGCCTCCGTTGACCAGTTCCGCGACGCGATGGATAACAGCAAAACCGTGTGGGAAGAAGTCTCCGGCGGTCTGGATATCATGCGTATCGGCAACACCGAGATGCCAAGCCGCGCCTACGTTGGCCGCTTTAACTTCAAAGGCACCGACCAGGGCAAACGCGTGGGCGAGCTGTCCGGCGGTGAGCGCGGACGTCTGCACCTGGCGAAGCTGCTGCAGGTGGGCGGTAACGTTCTGCTGCTCGATGAACCGACCAACGACCTGGATATCGAAACCCTGCGCGCGCTGGAAAACGCCCTGCTGGAGTTCCCGGGCTGTGCAATGGTTATCTCGCACGACCGCTGGTTCCTCGACCGTATCGCGACCCACATCCTGGACTACCAGGACGAAGGTAAAGTGGAGTTCTTCGAAGGTAACTTCACCGAATACGAAGAGTACAAGAAACGCACGCTGGGCGCCGACGCGCTGGAGCCGAAGCGTATTAAGTACAAGCGTATTTCTAAGTAAGTGCCCAAAAGCCGGGTGGCGCTCACGCTTACCCGGCCTACGGTTCTGCGCTGTTTGTAGGCCGGGTAAGGCGAAGCCGCCACCCGGCTTTTTTATTTACCCACGTAATACCGCTTCACCTCGTCAAACTGCATTGCAAAGTCGATATAGCTCATCAGCGCGGGTGAGTTGAGCTTACGGCTCGGATAGGCCAGCCACAGGTCGTTTCCTTCAACGTTCCACTCCGGCAGTACCTGCACCAGCGCCCCTTTCTCGACCTTATCTTCCAGCAAAAAAGCCGGAAGGAGCGTAATCCCCGCACCGGCAATCGCACATTCGCGGGCGTATACCAGGTTATCGGTCATGTGCGCGTTATCCGGCAGGTAGCGGTAATCCTCGCTCTCGCTTCGCAGAAGCCACTCCGACCAGGCTCTGTGCGTAATGCTGCGGTGCTCCACCAGCTGACGGGGATGCGTTAGCGGCCCACGGCGCACCAGATAGTCCGGCGAGGCCAGCATATAGCGCGGGCAGTGCCCGATCATGCGGCCAATCAGGGAGGAGTCCTGCGGCTTGCCGGTACGCAGCGCCACGTCAAAGCCGGCCTCAACCAGATCGACCACGTCATCAGAGATCGACACGTCCAGCGAAACCTCAGGATAGCGAAGCTGGAACTCGGCATTCATATGCGCCAGCAGCGTCGCACCAATCCCTGCCGGGCAGGTGATGCGAAGCCGCCCGCTTGGGTTTTCGCGCAGGCGCTGAATGGCGTACTCCGCCCGCTCGCTGGCCGCCAGCATTTCGCGGCAGTGCACCAGATAGTGCTCACCCGCAAACGTCAGGTTCAGCCTGCGCGTGGTGCGGTTAAGCAGGCGAATGCCCACCTGCTGCTCCAGCTGGCTAATCCGCTGGCTCACGCTGGATTTTGGCAGCTCCGCCTTCTGGGCTGCCGCGGTAAAGCTGCCCATCTCGGCCACCAGCGCGAATAGCGCCATATCCTGCAGCTGTTTAAACATGATTGTTCATCCTGTACGAACGCTGAGTTCTTAATTGTCCATCTTATCACGCAGATGGCCACTTAATAGACTAGCCTCAACAAAACGCATGCCATTGAGGAGCACACCATGTCAGTTAAAGCCATCGCCGTTAACCCTGAAAATCCCTCTACTTTCATTGAAATCACTCCACCGATGCCGCAGCCCGGCGAGCACGATCTGCTGGTGGAGGTGAAAGCCGTCTCCGTTAACCCGGTCGATACCAAAGTCCACGCGGGCATTGCTAAGAACGGGCTGAACGAGCCGCGTATTCTCGGATGGGATGCCAGCGGGATCGTCAAAGACGTTGGGGCTGGCGTGAACGGATTCAAACCGGGAGATGAAGTGTGGTACGCAGGCGACATCACCCGTCCGGGCAGCAACACCACACATCAGCTGATCGATGCGCGCATTGTCGGGCACAAACCGTCAAGCCTCGGCTGGGCGGCTGCCGCCGCGCTGCCGTTGACCGCGCTCACCGCGTGGGAAGGCCTGTTTGAACGGCTGAATATTCAGGATGCCGGTACGGACAAAACCCTGCTGATCATCGGCGGTGCGGGCGGGGTGGGATCGCTGGCGATCCCGTTTGCGAAGCACAACAGCAAGGTAAAGGTGATCGCAACCGCGTCCCGTGAAGATTCCGCCCGGTGGTGCCGCGATCGCGGTGCAGATGTGGTGGTGAACTACCGCGATCTGAAAGGCGAACTGGCGAAGCACGGGCTGACCTTTGTGGATTACATTTTCATCCTCAACGACACCGACGGGCACTGGGATGCGGTCAGCGACCTGATTGCACCGCAGGGGCATATCTGTTCTATCGTGGAGAATGAACACCCGCTGAACCAGGACAAGCTGAAGTCCAAATCCGCCGCCCTGCACTGGGAATTTATGTACACCCGCAGCATGTACCAGACCGCTGATATGGCGCGTCAGGGTGAGATCCTCAATGAGGTGGCGAAGCTGGTGGATAACGGCGTGGTGGAAAGCTCACTGAGTGAAACGCTGCACGGGCTGAGCGTGGAAAGCATTACCGAGGCGCACCGCAAGGTGCTGGACGGGCATATGCGTGGGAAAGTGGTGGTGGAGCTCTGAGTGGCTTGATGCCCTCACCCTGGCCCTCTCCCACAGGGAGAGGGCGGTTAACGCTTACCCCTGCTCCCCCATCATCTCCTTCACCAGCTCTACGCAGCGCAGGAAACGGGAGTCGTAGTCTGACTCTTCAACGTGCACAAACTCAACGTTGTTTTCGTTGAGCATCTCCACCAGCATGGACTGGAATTCCCGCCTGTCCACCGAGCTGCCGAGGCTGCGCATGCCGTCGGCCACCCACGGGGTGTTGTTTTCCAGCAGGATCACCAGGTCAAAGCGGTATTCGTCAATCAGCGCCTGCACGAACGGGTGCTCGCGCCCTTCGTACTTTTTGCAGAACGCCTGGGTGGTGACAAAATCGGTATCGATGAACGCCACCTTGTTGGCGTATTTCACCGCGAAATCAATGTACTGGGCATGCCCGAGCGCGATTTTGTCGTAGTCGGAATACTGCAGCGCCATCTCGTCGCCGCCCAGGTGCGAGAAGACATAGTCGCGGCCATACTCCCACGCGCTGGTGGTGTTGAAGATGTTCGCCAGCTTGTTGACCAGCGTTGATTTACCGCTCGACTCGCCGCCCAGGATCGCGACGGTGCGCACAAAGAACGGCTTCACCTCGGTCGGAATGTAATCCCAGTAGCGGAACGGGTTTTCGCGGATCTGCGCCCCGCTGATGTTCATGAAGGTGCGTTGCGGATCGATCAGCACCGTCTCGATGCCCAGATGCTCGCGGAACTGCGGCGCGTCGGACTCTTCAGAGGTGTAGATCCAGTTAGGCGCAATGCCCTTCTCTTCCATAAACGCTTTGATGCCGTTGCTCCACACGTCCCAGCCGTGCGGGTACGGCTCCATACCCTCTTCGTTAAAGGCATGAATGCGAATGTTTTTCTGGTACTTGAAGGTCTGAAGCAGCCAGCGCAGACGGTCCGGCACGGTCGGCTGCTGCGACATGGCGCTGTCTTCAAACAGCTGACGATCGCGGGTTTCGTCGTACCCCATGATGATGTGCAGCTCGTCCACCTGGCTACAGGCGCGCTGGATCAGATAGATATGCCCGGTATGCAGCGGGTAAAACTTGCCAAACACCACGCCGATGTTCTTTTGCATACGCGGGAATTCCAGTCCCAGAAAGCGGTGCAGCGCTTCCAGCTTCTGCGCGCTGGGGCTTTTGATTTTGGCGTTCAGCAGTTGGCTCAGGTAGCCTTTGGTCATGCCGCTGGCGTCTGCCACCTGCTGCAACGTGCAGCCTTTCTGGCGGATAGCGGTCTTGATGTAGTCAAATGATGACATAAATTACGGTGCCTCCTGCAAAATCGAATACGTAATTATAAGTCGTCAAAGACATTTAACGCATCTGCGAGTTTCTTCACGCCAAAGACCTGCATCCCTTCCGGGATTTTTTTCGGCACGTTGGCAGCGGGAACGATAGCCCGACGGAAACCGTGTTTTGCCGCCTCGGAGATACGCTCCTGGCCGCTCGGCACCGGACGGATTTCCCCGGCAAGGCCCACTTCGCCGAAGACGACCAGATCCTGCGGCAGCGGTCTGTCGCGCAGGCTGGAGACCATCGCCAGCAGCAGCGCCAGGTCTGCGCTGGTCTCGGTGACTTTGACGCCGCCGACCACGTTCACGAAGACGTCCTGATCCGCCATCTGCAGCCCGCCGTGACGGTGCAGCACCGCCAGCAGGATTGCCAGGCGGTTCTGTTCCAGACCGACCGCCACGCGCCGCGGGTTGCCCATCATCGAGTGATCCACCAGTGCCTGAATTTCGACGAGCAGCGGGCGCGTCCCTTCCCACAGCACCATCACCGAACTGCCGGAGGTGATCTCATCTCCCCGGCTCAGGAAGATGGCCGACGGGTTGCTGACCTCGCGCAGCCCCTGTTCGGTCATGGCAAACACGCCCAGTTCGTTAACCGCCCCAAAGCGGTTTTTATGGCTGCGCAGGGTACGGAAGCGAGAGTCCGCGTCGCCGTCGAGCATTACCGAGCAGTCGATACAGTGTTCGAGCACCTTCGGTCCCGCCAGCGAGCCGTCTTTGGTCACGTGGCCGACCATCACAATCGCCACGCCGCGCGTTTTGGCAAAGCGCGTCAGGTAGGCCGCCGTTTCACGCACCTGCGCGACGCTGCCCGGCGAGGACTGAATGTCCGCCATGTGCATTACCTGGATGGAGTCGATCACCATCAGCTTCGGCTGCTCTTCTTCGGCGATCATGCAGATCTGCTCGATGCTGGTTTCCGACAGCATATTCAGGTTGCCGGTCGGCAGGCCGAGACGGTGCGCGCGCATTGCCACCTGCTGGAGTGATTCTTCGCCCGTGACGTACAGGGTTTTCATCTGTTCGGCGAGCTTGCAAAGCGTTTGCAGCAGCAGAGTCGATTTACCCGCGCCCGGGTTACCGCCGATCAGGATCGCGCTGCCCGGCACCACGCCGCCGCCGAGCACGCGGTCAAATTCCTTGAAGCCGGTGGAGAAGCGCGGCAGCGCCTCCAGGCTGATGTCTGAAAGTTTTTGTACCTTCGACACGCCCGCATTGCCCGCATAGCCACTCAGGCGTTCATTGCGCGCCACGCTCGGCGAAGCCGCCACACCACGCACTTCGGTGATGGTGTTCCAGGCATGGCAGGCGCTGCATTGCCCCTGCCAGCGCGGATAATCCGCACCACATTCATTACAGACAAATGCGCGTTTTGGAGCTTTCGCCACGGTTTACCTCGTTATTTCTCTGCGGCCTGCATGCCGGGTGGCGCTTACGCTTACCCGGCCTACAAAGCAGACCGTTATTTCTGATTAAGGCTGCCGGAGAGAATGCAGAACACCCCCATCAGGTCAGCGTGACGGATAGTCACTTCCGTCTTTTCATTCACTTTTGGCTTGGCATGGTAGGCAATGCCCAGGCCGGCCGCTTTGATCATCGGCAGGTCGTTCGCGCCGTCACCGATGGCGACGGTCTGGACAACCGGAATTTCATATTTTTCCGCGAGGCGCGTCAGCGTATTGGCTTTGTACTGGGCATCCACAATATCGCCGATCACCTGGCCGGTCAGCTTGCCGTCCATGATCTCCAGCTCGTTGGCCACCACCGTGGTCAGATGCAGTTTTTCCCGCAGATAATCCGCGAAGAAGGTGAAGCCACCGGAGGCGATCGCCACCTTCCAGCCGAGGGACTGCAGCTTCAGCACCAGCTGCGTCAGCCCTGGCATCAGGGGCAGTTCATCGCGCACCTGACGCAGAATGTTGGCATCGGCCCCTTTCAGGGTCGCCACGCGCTGTCGCAGGCTGGCGGTGAAATCCAGCTCGCCGCGCATCGCACGCTCGGTGACTTCAGCCACCAGCTCGCCGCTGCCCGCCAGCTTCGCAATTTCGTCGATACACTCGATCTGAATGGCGGTAGAGTCCATGTCCATGACCAGCAGGCCAGGCGTTTTCAGGTGCGGAATTTTACCCAGCGGTGCGACATCCAGCCCGGCGTCATGCGCCAGGCGCGTGGCGCGCTGGGTCAGAGAGCCCGCCAGGCGAATGACCTGGTAGTCTTCCACGCACCAGGCGGCGACGATGACCATCGCGGCCCCCAGTTTGGTTTGATACTGGGTCAGGCGTTGCTTATCCAGACCGCGTCCGTACAGCAGCCAGCCGCTACGACCGGCGTGGTAATCCAGAGGCATCACCTCATCGCCACTTAAAGAGAGCGGCAATCCTGGCCATAAAGAGACATCCGTTGGCAGGTCACACCAGGTAATGTTCGGCATTAAAGCTCCTGTAATTTCGTTCGCGCCGGAAGGTTGCAGAGGGAAAATAACGCATGAGGCTACCCTGTAACCATCACTTCTGGCAACATTAAGCCGTAAATTTTCAGCAGGTGGAATATGGCTCGCGCAAAACTGAAATTCCGGCTCCATCGCGCCGTGATTGTCCTTTCCTGTCTCGCACTCTTAGTGGTGCTGATGCAAGGGGCATCGTGGTTTAGCCAGAACCATCAACGGCAACGCAACCCGCAGTTTGAAGAGCTGGCCCGCACGCTGGCACGCCAGGTCACGCTCAACGTCGCGCCGTCCATGCGTAACGAAACGCCTGACGAGAAGCGGATAGGCCAGGTTTTACGCCTGCTCACGGAGAACAGTCGCATTCTTGATGCCGGTGTCTATGATGAGCAAGGCAACCTGATTGCCCGCGCGGGTGAGCACGTCGACGTGCGAGACAGGCTGGCGCTGGACGGCAAAAAAGCCGGCGGCTACTTCAACCAACAGCTTGTTGAACCTATTCAGGGGAAGAATGGCCCGCTGGGTTATCTGCGCCTCACCCTTGATACCCACACCCTGCCCACTGAAGCCAAACAGGTCGATAATACCACCAACATTCTGCGCCTGATGCTGCTGCTTTCACTCGCCATCGGCGTTGTGCTGGCACGCACCCTGCTTCGGGGCAAGCGCACGCGCTGGCAGCAATCCCCGTTCCTGCTGACCGCCAGCCGGTCAGTCCCCGAAGACGAAGAGAGCGAGAAGAAAGAATAGTGATAAAGTAGGCGGATGATTCGGAAAAGGAACTCTGCCATGTCGACGTTACGCCTGCTTATCTCTGACTCTTACGATCCCTGGTTTAACCTGGCAGTGGAGGAGTGCATCTTCCGCCAGATGCCTGCCACCCAGCGCGTACTGTTTCTCTGGCGCAATGCCGATACGGTAGTTATTGGTCGTGCGCAAAACCCGTGGAAAGAGTGCAACACCCGCCGTATGGAAGAGGACAACGTCCGTCTGGCGCGCCGCAGCAGCGGCGGCGGCGCGGTATTCCACGATCTGGGCAATACCTGCTTTACCTTTATGGCGGGCAAACCGGAATACGACAAAACCATCTCAACGTCCATCGTCCTCAACGCGCTCAATTCGCTCGGCGTGACGGCTGAAGCCTCCGGACGTAACGATCTGGTGGTCAAAACGCCCGACGGAGATCGCAAAGTGTCCGGCTCCGCCTATCGCGAAACGATGGATCGCGGGTTCCACCACGGCACTCTGCTTCTTAACGCCGATCTGAGCCGCCTGGCGAACTACCTGAATCCCGACAAGAAAAAACTCCAGGCCAAAGGGATTACCTCCGTGCGCGGCCGCGTGGCAAATCTGGTCGAACTGCTGCCGGGCGTTACACACGAGCAAATCTGTGAGGCCGTGCGCGAGGCGTTCTTTGCGCATTACGGCGAGCGCGTGGAAGCAGAAGTGATTTCACCGGACAAAACCCCGGACCTGCCAAACTTCGCGGAAACCTTCGCCCGCCAGAGCAGCTGGGAGTGGAACTTCGGTCAGGCACCTGCATTTTCCCATCTGCTGGATGAGCGTTTTACCTGGGGCGGCGTGGAGCTGCATTTTGACGTCGAGAAAGGTCATATCACCCGCACGCAGGTGTTTACGGACAGTCTGAATCCGGGGCCACTGGAAGCCCTTGCGGCACGCTTGCAGGGCTGTTTGTACCGGGCGGATATGCTGCAGCAGGAATGTGACGCGTTAATTGGGGATTTCCCGGAGCAGGAAAATGAGCTGCGGGAGCTGTCAGCGTGGATTGCGCAGGCCGTGCGCTAGCTGGTGTCCTCACCCCAGCCCTCTCCCACAGGGAGAGGGAGGGAAGAGACAGAATTACTCTTTATCGCCCAGCAGAACGGATTCCAGCGCGATTTTGATCATGTCGTTGAAGGTGGTCTGACGCTCGGCAGCGGTAGTCTGCTCGTGGGTACGGATATGGTCAGATACGGTGCAGATGGTCAGCGCTTTCGCACCGAATTCAGCCGCTACGCCGTAGATACCGGCCGCTTCCATTTCCACGCCCAGGATGCCGTATTTTTCCATCACGTCGAACATGTCGCCTTCTGGCGAGTAGAACAGATCGGCAGAGAACAGGTTGCCCACGCGCGCGTCAACGCCCAGCGCTTTTGCCGCGTCAACCGCGTTACGCACCATGTCAAAGTCAGCGATGGCCGCAAAGTCATGATCCTTAAAGCGGATGCGGTTGACTTTAGAGTCGGTACACGCGCCCATGCCGATCACCACGTCACGCAGCTTAACGTCCATACGCACCGCACCGCAGGAGCCCACGCGGATGATTTTCTTCACACCGAAATCGGTGATCAGCTCTTTGGTGTAGATGGAGCAGGATGGGATACCCATGCCGTGGCCCATAACGGAGATTTTGCGGCCTTTATAAGTACCCGTGAAGCCCAGCATGCCGCGAACGTTGTTCACTTCACGCACGTCTTCCAGGAAGGTTTCTGCAATGTGCTTCGCGCGCAGCGGGTCGCCCGGCATCAATACGACGTCAGCGAAATCACCCATTTCTGCATTAATGTGAGGAGTTGCCATCTTCAGTTCCTTTTAACTTGTTGTTTTTGCCGGGTGGCGGCTACGCCTTACCCGGCCTACAAAACCGTAGGCCCGGTAAGCGAAGCGCCACCGGGCAATGACATCAGAACATGGCCTTGCCATATTCCATGTCAGACGTACCAAAGTATTTCGCCAGGGTCTGGCCAATGTCCGCGAAGGTTTCACGGTGACCCAGCGAACCCGGCTTCACTTTCGGGCCGTACACCAGCACCGGAATGTGCTCACGGGTGTGGTCGGTACCGGTCCAGGTTGGATCGCAGCCGTGGTCCGCGGTCAGGATCAGAATGTCATCTTCACCCACCAGCTCCATCAGCTCCGGCAAGCGGCGGTCGAACAGCTCAAGACCCGCAGCATAACCCGCTACGTCGCGACGGTGACCCCAGGAGGAGTCGAAGTCGACGAAGTTGGTGAAGACAATGGTCTTGTCGCCCGCTTCTTTCATCTCTTTGATGGTGGCATCGAACAGCGCATCGAGTCCGGTCGCTTTGACCTTTTTGGTGATGCCGCAGTTAGCGTAGATATCCGCGATTTTACCCACGGACACCACGTGGCCGTCTTTCTCATCGACCAGCTTCTGCAGCACGGTTGGCGCCGGCGGCTCAACGGCCAGATCGTGACGGTTACCGGTACGCTGGAAGTTACCCGCTTTGTCGCCGATAAACGGACGCGCGATCACGCGGCCAATGTTGTAGCCGCCTTCGGTCAGCTCTTCACGGGCGATTTCGCACAGCTCGTAGAGTTTATCCAGGCCAAAGGTCTCTTCGTGGCAGGCAATCTGGAACACGGAGTCAGCAGAGGTGTAGAAAATCGGCTTGCCGGTTTTCATGTGCTCTTCGCCGAGCTGGTCCAGAATCACGGTACCGGAGGAGTGGCAGTTGCCGAGGTAGCCCGGCAGGTTGGCACGCTTCACCAGCTTATCGAGCAGCTCCTGCGGGAAGCTGTTCTCGTGATCGGAGAAGTAACCCCAGTCGAACAGCACCGGCACACCGGCGATTTCCCAGTGACCGGACGGGGTGTCTTTACCGGAGGAGAGCTCGTGCGCCCAGGCGTAGGCGCCCACGACTTCCGCGTTAGCATCCATACCGGCTGCGATTTTACCGGTAGAACCTTCATGCGCTTTCACCAGCCCAAGGCGGGTCAGGTTGGGTAGAGTCAGAGGGCCTTTACGACCGTTATCCGCTTCGCCTTTCGCACAGGCTTCCGCGATGTGACCCATGGTATCGGAACCCACGTCACCAAAACGTTCCGCATCTTCGGTTGCGCCGATGCCGAATGAGTCCAGCACCATAATAAATGCACGTTTCATAATTGTTCTCCGTACGTAGTGCTTCAAAAATTATCGATCAGATCAGTATACCGCTATTCGGTGATACGGCGATAGACAGTCGGTGTGGTTTCCGGCGCTTTATTGTCAAGCGTAATAGCCGCCTTCACCGCTTTCGCCGCTTCCTGCCAGCTGGCTTCATCTTTGGCGTGGATCACCGCCAGCGGACGTTGCCCGTCAACGCTGTCGCCCAGACGGGCCATATCGGTGAAGCCGACGCTGTAATCAATGGTATCTGACGCCTGACGACGGCCGCCGCCCATAGACACGACCGCCATACCCAGCGCGCGGGTATCCATTGCCGAGACAAACCCTTCGCTGTCGGCATACACCGCTTTGCTGAGCGTCGCGGTCGGCAGGTACTTCGCATAGTTTTCGACGAAGTCGGTTGGGCCTTTCTGCGCCGCAACCATGCGGCCAAAGATCTCCGCCGCTTTGCCGTTGTCCAGTACCGCCTGTAGCTTCGCGCGGGCGTCGGCGTCGTCTTTGGCAAGCTTGCCGGAGATTAACATCTCCACGCACAGCGCCATGGTGACGTCGAACAGACGCGGGTTGCGGTATTCGCCCGTCAGGAACTGGACGGCTTCACGCACTTCGACGGCGTTACCGGCGCTGGAAGCCAGCACCTGGTTCATGTCGGTGAGCAGTGCGGTAGTGCGCACGCCCGCGCCGTTGGAAACGCCAACGATCGCTTCGGCCAGCGCCTCAGAGAGTTCATAGGTTGGCATAAACGCGCCGCTGCCTACCTTCACGTCCATCACCAGCGCGTCCAGCCCTTCTGCCAGCTTCTTCGCCAGGATAGAGGCGGTGATCAGCGGGATGGAGTCAACGGTCGCGGTGATGTCGCGGGTCGCGTAGAAACGCTTGTCTGCCGGAGCAAGAGAGCTGGTCTGGCCGATAATCGCCACACCAACGTCTTTAATAATGTCGCGGAAGCGGTTGTCATCCGGGAAGATATCGAAGCCCGGAATGGCTTCCAGTTTGTCGAGCGTACCGCCGGTGTGGCCCAGGCCGCGCCCGGAGATCATCGGGATATAACCGCCACAGGCTGCCACCATGGGGCCAAGCATCAGGGAGGTCACGTCGCCCACGCCGCCGGTGGAGTGTTTATCCACAATCGGGCCGTTAAGGTTGAGGCTTTTCCAGTCCAGAACGGTTCCTGAATCTCGCATCGCCATGGTCAGCGACACGCGCTCAGGCATCGACATATCGTGGAAGAAAATGGTCATCGCCAGAGCCGCAATCTGCCCTTCAGAGACGGTGTTATCACGAATGCCGTTGATGAAGAAGCGGATCTCTTCGTCGCTTAATGCATGACCATCACGTTTTTTACGAATAATTTCTTGTGCGAGAAACACGGTAACCCCCATGAGGAATCGGGTGAATGGTGGCGGGTACGGTTTACCCGACCACGATCCGGGTAGGCCGGGTAAGCGTAGCGCCACCCGGCAATTCAAACTTAGTAGCTGCTTGCGCTCTTACCGTCGCCGTGACCCAGCGCTTTCAGCAGGCTGGCCAGCAGGCTGGAGGCGCCGAAGCGGTAGTGACGAGAATCGGCCCAGTCGGCGCCAAACAGCTCGTCGGCAATCGCCAGGAACTGCTGCGCGTCTTCCGCGGTACGCACGCCGCCCGCAGGTTTGAAGCCCACGGTTTTGGACACGCCCATGTCGCGGATCACTTCCATCATGATGCGCGCGCTTTCCGGGGTCGCATTTACCGGTACTTTACCGGTAGAGGTTTTAATGAAATCCGCACCGGCTTTGATGGAGATTTCAGAGGCTTTACGAATCAGCGCCTCTTCTTTCAGCTCGCCGGTTTCGATGATCACTTTCAGCAGCACGTTTGCCGCCGCACACGCGTCTTTACAGGCCTTAACCAGGTCAAAACCGACCTGCTCGTTGCCGGCGATCAGCGCGCGGTACGGGAACACCACGTCCACTTCGTCTGCGCCGTAGGCAATCGCCGCGCGGGTTTCTGCCAGCGCAATCTCGATATCATCGTTGCCATGCGGGAAGTTAGTGACGGTTGCAATGCGCACGTCCGGGGTGCCCTGCTCTTTCAGCGTCTTACGGGCAATCGGGATAAAGCGCGGGTAGATACAGACGGCTGCGGTGTTGCCCACCGGCGTTTTCGCCTGATGGCACAGAGCGATGACTTTCTCATTGGTGTCGTCATCGTTCAGGGTAGTCAGGTCCATCAGTTTCAACGCGCGCAGGCTGCTTGCAGTTAAATCGGTCATAACATTCTCCAACGGCAGTGCCGTATAAATTTTACCTTGCGGGTCTGTGAGTATTCTAACATCCACCCGCATCCACACTTCGACATTCATCACAGTTAATGAAAACTGCATGCAAATTTGCATTACTGTAATGAGATCTTCTTCAAACTTTAGCGTGCACATTGCCGACTAAAGCAGCGATACCCCCTGTCGGATCAAAAGTGCCGACAGGCAGGCTTTCTACAATC
Source organism: Enterobacter sp. GER_MD16_1505_Eko_090 (assembly GCF_003331015.1). Classification (NCBI taxonomy): domain Bacteria; kingdom Pseudomonadati; phylum Pseudomonadota; class Gammaproteobacteria; order Enterobacterales; family Enterobacteriaceae; genus Enterobacter; species Enterobacter sp. GER_MD16_1505_Eko_090. The sequence continues at coordinate 224,837 of NZ_PUQF01000002.1, forward strand.
CGTTCATCATCCGCAGAACACTCAAGGAAGCGAACATGTCCCACTCCAGCCCCGACGCCCTGCAACAACGTTGCCAGCAGATTGTGACAAGCCCGGTGTTAACGCCTGAGCAAAAACGTCATTTCCTGGCGCTGGAAGCGGAAAACGATCTGCCCTATCCCGCCCTGCCGCAGGCAGCACGCGCCGCGCTGGACGAGGGTTTTATCTGCGACATGTTCGAAGGCCATGCGCCTTACAAACCCCGTTACGTTCTGCCGGATTACGCAAAATTTCTGGCTAATGGTTCAGAATGGCTGGAGCTGGAAGGGGCAAAAGATCTCGACGACGCCCTCTCACTGTTAACCATCCTCTACCACCATGTTCCGTCCGTCACATCGATGCCGGTCTATCTCGGTCAGCTTGATGCGTTGCTGCAACCTTATGTTAGAATTCTAACACAAGAAGAAATCAATAGCCGAATAAAACGTTTCTGGCGCTATCTCGACCGTACGCTGCCCGATGCCTTTATGCATGCCAATATCGGGCCGGAAGATACCCCCGTCACGCGCGCCATTCTGCGTGCCGATGCAGAGCTGAAGCAGGTCGCGCCGAACCTGACCTTTATTTATGATCCAGCGATCACCCCGGATGATTTGCTGCTTGAGGTGGCGAAAAACATATGTGAATGCAGCAAACCGCATATTTCTAATGGCCCGGTGAATGATAAAATTTTCACAAAAGGCCATTACGGCGTAGTGAGCTGTTACAACTCCCTGCCTCTGGCAGGCGGTGGCAGCACCCTGGTGCGCCTCAACCTCAAGGCCATCGCCGAACACAGTACGTCAATGGAAGACTACTTCAGCCGCGCCCTCCCGCATTACTGCCAGCAGCAAATGGCCATCATCGATGCCCGCTGCGATTTCCTGTATCAACAATCCGGCTTCTTTGAGAATAGCTTCCTGGTGAAAGAGGGGCTGATTGATGCCGATCGGTTTGTGCCGATGTTTGGCATGTACGGCCTGGCAGAAGCGGTAAACGTGCTCTGTGAGAAAGCCGGGATGACTGGGCGTTACGGCAAAGACGAGCAGGCCAACGCGCTGGGCTATCGCATCAGCGAACAGCTTGCGGCGTTTGTCGAAAACACGCCGGTGAAACACGGCTGGAAGCAGCGCGCGATGCTGCATGCGCAGTCGGGGATCAGCTCTGACTCGGGCACCACGCCGGGCGCGCGCCTGCCCTACGGCGACGAGCCGGATCCCATCAGCCACCTGCTGGCGGTGGCGCCGCACCACAAGCACTACGCTTCCGGGATCAGCGATATTTTGACGCTGGATGAGACGGTAAAACGTAACCCGCAGGCGGTGGTCCAGCTCTGTCTCGGCGCGTTCAGGGCGGGGATGCGCGAGTTTACCGCCAACGTCGCGGGTAACGATCTGGTGCGCGTTACCGGTTATATGGTGCGGTTGTCGGATCTGGAGAAGTACCGGGAAGCCGGATCGCGCACCAATACCACCTGGCTGGGTGAAGAAGCCGCGCGCAATACCCGTATTCTGGAACGTCAGCCGCGCGTGATAAGCCATGAACAGCAGATGCGCTTTAGTTAGTCAGGTCATCCCTTTTTCCTGCGTGGACGGGCCGGGCAGCCGCCTGGCCCTGTTCCTGCAGGGCTGCAACCTGCGCTGTAAAACCTGCCACAACCCGTGGACGATCGGCCGCTGCAACGACTGCGGGGACTGCGTGCCCCACTGCCCGCACGACGCACTGACCATACAGGCGGGACGCGTCTGGTGGCAGGAGAGTGACTGCCAGCAGTGCGACACCTGCCTGCACCTGTGCCAGCAGCAGGCAACGCCTATGGCGCACCGCCTGAGCGTGGAGGAGATCCTTTCACAGATCCGCAAATCCGCACCGTTTATCGAGGGGATCACCGTGAGCGGCGGTGAGGCCACAACGCAATTACCGTTTTTAGTGACGCTATTCTCAGCGATCAAAGCCGATGCCGCCCTGAATCATCTGACCTGCCTGGTCGACAGCAACGGTTTGTTAAGCGAAACCGGCTGGCAAAGGCTGCTGCCGGTACTGGATGGCGCGATGCTGGACCTGAAAGCATGGGGGAACGAACACCACCGCTTCCTGACCGGGCGCGAAAACCCGCAAATCAAGCAGAGTATCCGCTGGCTGGCAGATCGTAATCGTTTAACGGAGCTCCGCCTGCTGGTGATTCCGGAACAGTGTGATTATCTGGAACATCTGAAGCCGCTGACGGCGTTTATCCACGGGCTGGGAAACGTGCCGGTGCGCCTCAACGCGTTTCATGCGCATGGCGTGTACGGCGAGGCGGCGTCATGGCGCAGCGCCACGCCGGAAGACGTTGAACCGCTGGCGCGGGCGCTGGAAAAACAGAAGATAACGGTGATCCGTCCGGCGCTTTATCTATAGCGTGATGCCAAATACCGAACGCGTATTTTCCAGCAGCGCACCGGCTATGGCCTCTTCAGTCTCTTTTCGCAGTTCGCACAGGGTGGCAAACACGCGCGCCGCCTGTTCCGGACGATTCGGCTGGCCCTGAAAACCGTTCAGCGGCATGTCCGGCGCGTCGGTTTCCAGCAGAAGCGCCGACAGCGGCAGCTGTGCCATCACGTCCCGGGTTTTGCTGGCGCGCGGATAGGTGATGGTGCCCCCAACGCCGATTTTGTAGCCCAGCTCGATAAAACGCTGCGCCTGCTGCAGGCTGCCTGAGAAACCGTGCACGACGCCCTTACGCGGCAAATCGATACGCTTCAGGTGCATTGCCAGCTTATCGTGTGTGCGTCTTGAATGAAGGATCACCGGCAGATCGTGACGCTTCGCCAGCCTGAGCTGCGCGTCGAGGATCGTCTGCTGGCGCTCAAAATGCGGATGCTCGCGATAAAGATCGAGGCCGATCTCACCGATGGCGACAAGCTTGTCGCCTGCGGTCTGCACTATCTCATCAAGTCGCTCAATGTCCTCATCCCGATGCCGCTCAATCACGATCGGATGCAGGCCGAGCGCCGCATAGAGCGCAGGGTGACGCGTGGAAAGATCCAGCACGCGGGAAAAGTAAGCCGCTTCCACTGAAGGCACAATAATGGCCTGAACGCCTGCCTCGGCCGCTTTCGCAATGCTTTGCTCTTCATCTCCCGTAAACGGCGGGAAATCAAAGTGGCAATGGGTGTCGACAAAGCGGTGCATCACGCCAGATCCTCGTTATCCAGTAAAGCGTCATTCGCCTGCGGAATGTCAACCAGGGGCACCGTCAGGGCGTCGTTGGCGACAATCGCAGGCGGCGTAATAATGCGTTTATGGCGATGAAGCGGCGGCTGCTCCGCCAGCATTTTCCCCACCGTCGCCAGGAAGTAGCGCCCACACAGCCGCCCCGTTTTGTAATCCATGCGCAGCGCAGGAACGCGGCTGCCCAGCGCCATGCTCAGCAGCGGCTTAGGCGGATAAATTTCAAAAATACGCAGCTTGCCCGGCGGTTTCTCAATGAAGCGCTGCATCGCGCCGTAGGTGGTTTCATGCTGCTTCGCGATGTTCACCAGCGGCTGCAGGCTGCTGTCGCCCAGCCAGCGCTCCATCCGCTTAAACCACTGCGGGGTGTAATACATTTGCGACGGTACGGTACGGATCACCACAATGGTTTTCGCCCCGCGACGGGCGGCTTCCTGCACCGGCACCGCGTCACTGATCCCCCCGTCCAGATAGCTAATACCGTCCAGCAGGGCACCGGTACGATAAAAGCCGGGGATCGCGCTGGAGGCGCGGATGATATCCAGCCAGTTCTCTTTCTGAGGCGAAAAATAGCCCGGGGAATAGTCATCGCCCCGGCTGGCACACATCCAGAATTCTTTACCGCTATCAAACAGACGGGCGGCAGTATCCATGGCCAGCGGCATCTGGCTGGAGGTTGACTCCAGCAGCCAGTCGAGATCGATCAGGTTGCCGCCGCGCACAAACCGCACCGGGTTAAAAAATTCTTTCGCCGTGGTGTAGCGCATGATGACCTTTCGCGCGTAGCCGGGCTGGTTACAGACATAGGCAGAGAGGTTCTGCGCCCCGGCAGAGGTGCCGAAGTAAAGGTCAAAGGGGTTGAACTGCGCGCGCATAAATTCGTCCAGCACGCCAGCGGTGAAAATGCCGCGCTGTCCGCCACCCTCGCAGACCAGCGCGAGTTGACCCGCGCGAAACGGTTTTAACGTCAGCGGCGCAATATTGCCGAGCGTAACGGGAATTCGTTGCCCCACCTCTGCTTTCCTGTTTTGATTATTTTATAACACCACAGTAACGCACCCGACCTGTTACGCAAATAAGAAAAAGCCAGTCACAGTGACTGGCTTTATTTTGTTGAAGGAATATTGCGTTTGCTATGGACGTCGACGCCCTGTAAACAGGCTGACCAGGAACAGAATAATACCCACAACGAAGACAATTTTAGCTGCCCATGCCGCTGTACCTGCCAGTCCACCAAAGCCCAATGCGGCGGCAATTAACGCGATAACCAGAAATATAATGCCCCAACGAAACATAAGCTTCTCCTTTACCATAGTTAATGTCGGCCGCTAAACGTGAGCGCTCAGGTCACTCACCGGCGTTTTTCCAGAGTCGTTCTTATTTCGCCCGCAGGGTTTAGCCAGACGGGCGAATGGTCGAGATTTACTTCGTTTTCAGATCGTTTTTAACGCTTTTCACACCATCAATCGCTTTCGCGATGGACTCGGCACGTTCACTTTGCGCCTGCGAATCTACCGTACCGGAAAGCTGAACCACGCCATCGGTGGTTTCCACTTTCACCTTACGGGACGGCACGATGTCATCTGCTAAAAGTTTAGCTTTGATTTCGCTGGTGGTGGCTGCATCACCGGCATAACCTTTCACCGACGCGTTTTTGCCGTCACGGACGTGCAGCTTATCGCTGACGGAGGCGACGCCTTCGACGCCTTTCGCCACTTTCACCGCCTGTTCAGCCTGAGCCTGGCTTTCAACAAAGCCGCTCAGCGTGACCACTTTCTTGTCGGTCTTAACGGAAATATCGGTGCTCTTGATGGCTTCATCATCCACCAGTGCGGCCTTCACTTTTGCTGTGATAGAGCTGTCATCCATGAAATTGCCGACTTTATTCATAGAGCTATCGATTTTTTGCCCTGCGCTATCGGCCGTGGATTGTGCTTTATCCATGGTGCTGCTTTCCGCCAGGGCGGAGCCGCTCACCAGAGCGCTACCCAGTGTTACAGCCAGCAGAGTTTTAGAAATCTTCAGTCTTGTCATATTCATCGATCTATTCCTGTGTTGACCCGTTATTCGGGCTACATACTTCCTTAGTAGTGATATATATTGCGAATAAACACACGAGCAAAATGGATAACCTAAAGCCATGCATTGAACAGTTAATTTATCCACGCCCGGTGTTAAACACTGAGTTAAATATAGATCACTCTCACAGAGCCGCTTTCAGAATTGGGTAAAAAATGGGCGAATAGCGTGAAATTGCGTTGAATTAAGAACATTCCGCAAGGGATTAATAAGACAGGAAATAAAGAAGAGCACGGCGAATGCCGTGCTCTGAGAGGGGATTAGTGCTCGCGGGTTTTACGGAACTGAACGTCCGGATAACGTTCCTGCGTCAGGTTCAGGTTGACCATCGTTGGCGCGATATAGGTCAGGTTATCGCCGCCATCCAGCGCCAGCTGAACTTCATTCTTACGCTTGAATTCTTCGAATTTCTTCACGTCAGAACACTCAACCCAGCGCGCGGTCGCGACGTTCACCGATTCGTAAATCGCTTCTACGTTGTATTCGCTCTTCAGGCGCGCAACGACCACGTCAAACTGCAGCACGCCGACCGCACCCACGATCAGATCGTTGTTCGCAATCGGGCGGAACACCTGCACGGCGCCCTCTTCGGAGAGCTGAACCAGGCCTTTCAGCAGCTGTTTCTGCTTAAGCGGATCGCGCAGACGAATGCGGCGGAACAGCTCCGGCGCGAAGTTCGGAATACCGGTGAACTTCATCATTTCGCCCTGGGTGAAGGTATCACCGATCTGGATGGTGCCGTGGTTGTGCAGCCCGATGATGTCGCCCGGATAGGCCTCTTCAACGTGCGAACGGTCACCCGCCATAAAGGTCAGCGCGTCGGAGATGACAACGTCTTTACCGATACGCACCTGGCGCAGCTTCATGCCCTTTTCATATTTACCGGACACCACGCGCATAAAGGCCACGCGGTCACGGTGTTTCGGGTCCATGTTGGCCTGAATCTTAAACACGAAGCCGGTGAACTTCTCTTCTTTCGCTTCCACTTCACGGGTGTCGGTTTTGCGCGGCATCGGCTGCGGCGCCCACTCCACCAGACCGTCGAGCATGTGGTCAACGCCGAAGTTACCCAGTGCGGTACCGAAGAAGACCGGGGTAATTTCGCCGCTCAGGAACAGCTCTTTGTCGAATTCGTGAGACGCGCCCTTGACCAGCTCCAGCTCGTCGCGCAGTTGCGCGGCCAGCTCTTCGCCGACCGCCGCGTCCAGATCCGGGTTGTCCAGACCTTTCACGATGCGCACTTCCTGAATGGTGTGGCCTTTACCGGTCTGATACAGGTAGGTTTCGTCTTTATAGAGGTGGTAAACGCCTTTGAACAGCTTACCGCAGCCAATTGGCCAGGTGATTGGCGCACAGGCGATCTTCAGCTCGTTTTCCACTTCATCCATCAGCTCCATCGGATCGCGGATGTCACGGTCGAGTTTGTTCATAAAGGTGAGGATCGGCGTATCGCGCAGACGGGTAACTTCCATCAGCTTACGGGTACGATCTTCTACACCTTTCGCGGCGTCGATCACCATCAGACAGCAGTCCACCGCCGTCAGGGTACGGTAGGTATCTTCGGAGAAGTCTTCGTGACCCGGGGTGTCCAGCAGGTTCACCAGGCAGTCATGATACGGGAACTGCATCACGGAGGTGGTAATCGAAATACCACGCTGCTTTTCCATCTCCATCCAGTCAGATTTTGCATGCTGGCTGGAGCCACGGCCTTTAACGGTACCCGCAGTCTGGATCGCCTGTCCGAACAGCAACACCTTCTCAGTGATGGTCGTTTTACCGGCATCCGGGTGCGAGATAATGGCAAAAGTGCGGCGCTTGGCCACCTCTTGCAGATAAGGAGACAACGTCATAATTAAATCTTCTTTTATAAGCGCGGCAGCACGCCACGCATCATGGAATACAAAATTGCGGCTATTTTACCCATCAACGGGGGGCAGGCAATCATTGTTTACACAGGAGTTGCTCCAGTTCGTTCAACGACGTCACGGTCCAGGTCGGCTCGATGCCTTCAGGCTTCACGCGGCCATGCGCATTGAGCCAGACGGTCGACAGACCAGCCTTCATGCCGCCCAGAATATCTGACTCTGCGGTATCCCCCACCATCAGGACACGATCGCGGTCGGGATTGCCGGCCTGCGCCAGCGCGTAGTCGAAAATTCGCGGATCCGGCTTCGGCACGCCAACCTCTTCCGAGATCACCAGCGCGTCAAAATGATCGCGCAGGCCGGTGCGCTCAAGGCGGATCTGCTGCAGGGCGGTAAAACCGTTGGTGATGATCCCCAGTTTCACCTTACCTTTCAACGCATTCAGCAGGGAAACCGCGCCCGGCAGGGGCGCACAAATATCGGCCATGGCGTTGAGAAAAGCCTCGTTCAGCGTTCCCGGACTGACCTTTAAGCGTTCCGCCCAGACGTCAAAGCGCTGGTGCTGAAGCTGTAACGCGGTGATGGCACCGTTCTGGTAATCCACCCACAGCGGTTTGTTGACCGCCTGATAGTCCTGAAAATCTTCAGCGGTGAAGGTTACGCTATAGTCGAGAAACATCCGCTGCAGGCCGCCGAACGAGTCGAACGTAAACAGCGTTTCGTCGGCATCAAAGAAAATCCAGTCCCATTTCATCGTTACAACCTTATTTTTTATTATCCAATCGGCAGAGCCATTATGATGGCGTCTTCACGTCCCTCTGCGGTGGGGTAGTAGTTACGGCGGATTGTCGCCTCGTTAAAGCCTAAGCTTTCATAGAGCGCGATGGCGGCGACATTCGACGCGCGCACCTCCAGCCACAGGGTGAAAACGTCACGGGTTTCGAGCTCACGGATGAGGTGCTCAAGCAGTTCTCTTCCAAGCCCGCGGCGCTGAAACGCGGGATCAACCGCGATATTAAACAGCGTCGCTTCATCAAGAACAACCTGCGTGATCGCGAAAGCGGCCATGGTGCCGTCAACGTCCAGGCGGTAGTTCAGATACCGTTCGCCCTGATTGCTGGCGAAGGTTTTTTCGCTCCACGGAAACGCGTGGGCGCGTGTTTCAATCGCGAACGCGGTGGACAGGTCAGGCGTCGTGAGGGAAGAAATCGTGTTCATATTCGCAGATTTGTTGCCATAGCGCGCTGCGCGCTTTTGGGTTGGCTTTCAGTTCGTCCAGCGCTGGCGTGCAGATCTGGCTCCCCTGAAGAGAGATCTCATTTGCCTCTCCGATACGCCAGCTGTTACAGCGGCTATCAGGAGGCAGCATCGCGACACGCTCTGGCGTCAGCGGTAAAACCTGGTCGGCCGTCAGCTTCAGGCTGCGAAGAACATCACCGATCAGGGGGTCATTCAGGGCAGGCAGTGCTTCCGCCACCATCACCAGGCGAACGTGCGCCGGGATGGAGATAGCGATTTCGCCCTGCAACGCCGTCGGGCGACGCAAAGCCCACTGGGTAATGCCCAGCTGCTGCAACTGCCAGTCTCGTCGGGATGTCATAGGGAAAACTCCTGTCTCTCAGGCGCGCAAATATAGCAAATGTGTCGAAAGTGCGCCATCTACCTACTATAATCCCCGCCTGAGTTTATTGAGGAACAATTCATGTCTGCATTTACCCCGGCAAGTGAAGTCTTGCTGCGTCACAGTGATGATTTCGAAGAAAGCCGTATTCTGTTTGCCGGAGATATGCAGGATGACCTGCCCGCGCGTTTCGACTGTGCTGAAAGCCGTGCCCACACCCAATACTACCACCACTGGCAGGTGCTGAGCCGCCAGATGGGCGAGCGCGCGCGCTTTAGCCTGGTGGCAGAGCAGAGCGATATCGCCGACTGCGATACGCTGATCTACTACTGGCCGAAGAATAAACCGGAAGCCCAGTTCCAACTGATGAACCTGCTCTCCCTGCTGCCGGTCGGCTGCGATATTTTCGTGGTCGGTGAAAACCGCAGCGGCGTGCGTAGCGCGGAACAGCTGCTGGAAGGCTACGCGCCGCTGAATAAAGTCGACAGCGCTCGCCGCTGTGGTCTGTACCATGGCCGTCTGGAAAAACAGACAACGTTTGATGCGCAGGCATACTGGGACGAGTACCAGCTTGACGGCCTGACCATCAAAACCTTGCCGGGCGTGTTCAGCCGCGATGCGCTGGATACGGGCAGCAAGCTGCTGCTTTCCACCCTGACGCCGCACACCAAAGGCAAAGTGCTGGACGTAGGCTGCGGCGCGGGCGTGCTCTCTACCGTGCTCGCCAGCCATTCGCCAAAAGTGCGCTTAACCCTGTGTGACGTGAGCGCCCCGGCGGTTGAAGCCAGCCGCGCAACCCTTGCCGCAAACGGCATTGAAGGCGAAGTCATTGCCAGCAACGTCTTCTCCGACATCACCGGTCGCTTCGACATGATCATCTCTAACCCGCCGTTCCACGACGGTATGGAGACCAGCCTGGAAGCGGCACAAGCGCTGATCCGTGGCGCAGTTCGTCACCTCAACAGCGGCGGTGAGCTGCGTATCGTCGCGAACGCCTTCCTGGCATACCCGAAAGTGCTGGATGAAACTTTTGGCTTCCACGAAGTTATCGCCCAGACCGGCCGCTTTAAGGTCTACCGCACCGTGATGACGCGTCAGGCCAAAAAGTAATCGCCTCCCCTCCAGGCCGGATAAGCGAAAGCGCCATCCGGCTATACACGGCGCGTCCATCGGCCATTTTTGCATCAATCAAGGCATCACGCGCACTTTTCTGTTGACGTAAAGCTGAAAACATCTAGAATGCGCCTCCGTGGTTACGATACTTTTACAGTATCGATGGTATGCGAAGGTGGCGGAATTGGTAGACGCGCTAGCTTCAGGTGTTAGTGTCCTTACGGATGTGGGGGTTCGAGTCCCCCCCCTCGCACCAACGAGGCGATATCAACATAGCAATAAAGAGTAAGATGACTGTGCGAAGGTGGCGGAATTGGTAGACGCGCTAGCTTCAGGTGTTAGTGTCCTTAGGATGTGGGGGTTCGAGTCCCCCCCCTCGCACCAATTATCTTACAACCCCTCTGAATTTCTTCTTTTTCCCTGTTATTTCAAACTCATCAGTATCACCAGAATTCCGCTGACCAGCGCGACACAGGATGGCAGTAAAACAAAGTGACGTAGTTGCTTATGCCAGATCATGCCTGACGTGGCTAACAGTCCTGACGCGATGATGGCTTTCCAGGTATCGAGAGAGAGATCGGCAAACGTCAAACCGCCGAGAATGGCTCCCGGTAGCAGTACCCCCCAACCACTGCCCAGCGCTCTGTTCAACATGATTTCCCCTCTTTCAACGATAATGATAACCAATATCATATAACAAAAATTATCATTTGCCAGCTGAATGAATCAAAATCCATCGACCTTTACCTTTCCCGTAATGACAGGAATTGTCTAAGGTGATAAATTGCGCACCTGTTAACAACGTCTAAAGATTTTCTGATAATTACTCTTTGAGTTTTTTGCATATTTTATTGCGAAATAACACCTATTTATCTGTTTTAATTAAATTTTAATAAAAACACGCGACTATGACATCACAATCCTGGCGGTCTTTGGTTCACAGAAAATATCAATTATCGTTACGTTTATTTTTATTTCTGAACGCAACCTCGGCAGTGTTCTCGGTAACAAATCCGCTCAATTCTGTACGCCTGTTTTCTGCCCCTCTGATTGCTATTTTCGCCATCAGTACTGGCCTGTTCGTCTGGCACTGGAGAAAGCGCGCGCGGAAGATAAATATTCCTGTCGTTTCAGCGATCTTCGGTATTTTATGGGCCTGGCAAATTGTCTCCAAATTCGCCTTAATTACTCAGGACCATGCGACGTATTTGCTAATTGCTCTTTTAACGGTACTTTTTATCGGCACGCTGGCGTTCGCCAGTAATATCAAAGCGTTTACGCTGCATTCATTGCCCACCTTTATTGTCTGCCTGTGGTTAAGCGATCACGATATATGGCTGCGAATGACCTATTCTTTCGCACTTCCTGTGGTGGCAATTGCTATTCATAACATTTTGCAAAGACGCAACGACCGTTTCGCTCAGGAGCTGCTCTCTCGCCTTCTGGAAGAACGAGAAACCCTTACCGACCTCAGCATGATGGACCCGCTTACCGGGCTCTATAATCGTCGCGGTCTGCAAAGCCGTCTGGAGAATCTGCCCACGGTAGAAAATGGCGAACACTTTGTCCTGCTGATGGATATCGACCACTTCAAAGCCTATAACGACCATTACGGCCATATGATGGGCGACCAGGCGCTGAAGCGCGTCTCTGCGGCAATCCGTGACGCCGTACGTTCTCGCGATATTGTGGCGCGTTTTGGTGGGGAAGAGTTTATGGTGCTGCTGACCAACATTTCACTCGAACACGCTCGCCAGACGGCCGAGCGGATCCGTCAGAAAGTGTATGATTTGAAAATCCCGCATCTGTTTAACGAAAGCGTCGCGACAAACGTCACTATCAGCATTGGCATCGCCATTTTTGAGGATGAAGACGTGGAAGGCGCGCTGGAAAAAGCGGACAAAGCCCTCTATGAAGCAAAGCATATGGGACGCAATAACATTCTGTTAAGCGAAGAGATTCAGACGGCATAAACCTACCGACGAGGTCACCAGGACAAAAGTCTTGCCATTGGTATGAGCAATAGTTAGGATTGGCAATCATTATCATTTAGATTTCTATCTATACTATGGCCACGCATACCGCACACATCGTCGAACCTCTCCTCTGGCGAGCGCCGCTCACCAGCGGGAATGCTTCGCTTGCAGATGCGATACGGGAAAAGATTGCGGAAACGCGTGCCCACCTGCTGGACTTTATCCGGCTTGATGAAGCGCCCCCGTCCCACGCGATGACGCTCTCAGAGTGGCGCCAACCGTCTAAGCTGCAATCACTGCTGGCCACCTATTCCGACCATATCTATCGCAACCAGCCTACCCTTACGCGGGAAAATAAACCCCTGCTCTCCCTCTGGGCGCAGTGGTATATCGGGCTGATGGTGCCTCCGCTCATGCTGGCGCTGTTAACACAGAAGAGCATGCTTGAACTCTCGCCGGATAATTTCCACGTCGAGTTTCACGAAACCGGACGTGCGGCCTGTTTCTGGATTGATCTCCACGAAGACCACAGCGCTGAACGCCTCACTGCTCAGGAACGTATGGAGCGGCTCATCACGCAGGCCCTGATCCCGGTGGTGGAAGCGCTGGAAGCGACGGGAGAGATTAATGGGAAGCTTATCTGGAGCAATACGGGCTATTTAATCCACTGGTATTTAACGGAAATGAAGCCGCTTCTCGGTGATGAGAACGTTGAGGCCCTGCGTCAGTCCTGTTTCTTTGCAAAGCAGCTTTCCGATGGCCGTGACAACCCGCTATTCCGTACCGTCGTGCTCCGTGATGGGCTTCTGGTTCGCCGCACCTGCTGCCAGCGCTATCGCCTGCCGGACGTTAAGCAGTGTGGGGATTGCACGCTGAAGTAAAGCAGTGATTTGCCCGGTGGCGCTTCGCTTACCGGGCCTACAAAAACAAAAAACGGCAACCTGGGTTGCCGTTTTGTTTTTACCTATGCCACCTGCTGATTGTCCTCTTCCGCGCTACGCTGCGCTTCTTCCGCTTCCTGCTCCAGCAGCTGCTTCTCATACACTTTGAAGAACGGGAAGTAGATGATCGCCGATACGCAGGCCAGAACCACAACCAGAATCGCCGCGCGGAAATCCCAGCCCAGGGCCCACGCTGCGCCTATCGGCGCCGGTGCCGTCCAGGGAACCACGGAGATGACGCGCCCAATCAAATCAAAGGTCATCGCCGCCCACGCCAGAACGGCGTTAACCATCGGTGCCAGCAGGAACGGGATAAAGAACACCGGGTTCATCACGATTGGCGTACCGAAAATGACCGGCTCGTTGATGTTAAAGAAGCTGGGTACTACGCTCAAACGCCCGATAGAGCGTAAATGCGCTGAACGGCTACGCAGATAGCAAATCACCAATCCCATCGTGGCGCCCGACCCGCCAATCACGATAAAGAACGTCCAGAACGCTTCCATAAAAATATGCGGCAAAGGCTGACCGGCGGCCAGCGCGGTCTGGTTTGCGCCAAGGTTCGTCAGCCAGAACATCTGCAGCATCCCGGAGACGATAGCGGCACCGTGGATCCCGGCGAACCAGAGCAGATGACCAATCAACACGGCCAGCAGGATCGCAGGCAGGGAATCTGCCGCGGAAACCAGAGGTTTAAAGACCGACATAATGGCCTGCGGGATCAGCATACCAAACTGAGACTGAATCACCAGGCTCAGAGGATAAAGGGTCACCACTACCACCAGCACCGGGATCAGCAGATCAAAAGAGTTTTTGATCATCGGCGGGACCTGGTCCGGCAGGCGAATGCCGATGTTATGCGCTTTGAGGAAACGCATCATCTCAACGCAGTAAATCGCCACCAGAATCGCGGTAAAAATGCCCGTTCCCCCCAGACTGTCGACAGGGAGCGTGCCTTTGGTTTTGGGTGCCGCGACCAGCAGAAACGCCATCAGCGACAGCATGGCGCACATAAACGGGTCCAGCTGATGAGATTTGACGTAGTGTTTGCCAAGGTTATAGGCAATCGCCGCACAGATATAAATGGACATAATGCCCATTGTCATATCAAACGGCGTCAGGATCTGGCCTTCAAACTGCTTCGCCATATCCAGCCAGGCGCGGGCGAAACCCCAGGTGGTATCAGGCGAAAAAGGTGGGTAAGCGAACACTAACAAAAACGAACCCACAATCATAAACGGCATCGCGGAGATGAACCCGTCACGAATCGCCATAACGTGACGCTGGGAAGAGATCCGCCCGGCTATCGGGCTGACGTAATTTTCGACGAAACGGAATATCAGATTAAACGCAGCATGGTTGGCAGACATGGCAGATCTCCTGTCAGACGTTTGTTACGGGCACATACGCGCCGCACGTTGTTCCATACATCAGCTTCACAACCTTGCTGGCTTGCCAACCAGCGGTACTGCTCAGACGAAATGGTTTCATATTTGGCTCTTATTATTGGATACAGGGGACGTTACGTACTCAGTATTAATCTACGCTCCGCGCTCTGCAACCGGTTACTGTAACCGGTTTCTGTGATTGTGAAGGGGATCCAGAAATCAGCCGTTTGGGGTATTTGTTACTTAAGAGATATTTACAGAGCATAAATTCTTATGACAGATTACGCAGGATATTTGTCAGGAGGAAACAATGAGTTTGCAGTCTGTACAGCAGTTTTTTGCCGACAACGCGCCGGATATAGACGTTATTGAGCTTAGTCAAAGTACTGCTACCGTTGCGTTGGCTGCTGCCGCCCATCGTGTCGAGCCGGGACAAATCGCCAAGACCCTTTCACTCAAGGTTAAAAATGAGGTGATCCTGGTGGTGGCGAAAGGCGACGCGCGTCTGGATAACAAAAAGCTCAAAGACACGTTCGGTGCGAAAGCGCGCATGCTCAGCAGTGATGAAGTGGTGACCATTACCGGTCATCCCGTTGGCGGTGTATGCCCGTTCGGGCTGGAAAACCCGCTCGCGGTATATTGTGATATCTCTTTGAAGCAGTACGCCGAAGTGCTGCCCGCCGCAGGCGCAATTCACAGCGCTGTGCGCATTTCACCTGACAGAATGGCAGAACTGACTTCCGCAAAATGGGTGGATGTCTGTATCTGATTGACGCGCCAGAGTGTATCTGGCGCGCAAAAGACGGGTTATAAAAATGTGGGCGTGAGGAGAGCCAAACATTGCGGCTCTCTTGCAGGAAGATGCGTAATAATATCCGCCGCATCGAGCAACCCTACGTCTGAATTCACGCCCAGTTTCACCATCGCATTAAACTTATGTGCCCGAATGGTCTTAATATTCCGTTCAAGCTGTGCCGCGATTTCAGGGATGGAATACCCGCAGGACATATAACGCAATATTGCCCGCTCTGTGGGGCTTAGCATCCTGTTCTGACTCCGGTACCAGTGATTCAGCATATTGTCATTGATGCGCAGCGTTTCGCTCAGCAACTCCACGAGTTCCTTCTGCAGATGCTCAAGCGTCACCGATTTACTGACTACTCCGTGCAGGCGCGATGGCGAAAGATGGCTAATTAGCCGTGCTTCCATCTCGTCAGAAACCAAAATGATGCGCTGGATATGACCGTGCGTAAACGCCAGATCCCGCAGGTGCGCCAGGCAGTTACGGCGCTCCTCTCGCGCATCGGAAAGGGAGTAGATCAGCGAGAAAAAATTAACGTGATGAAGTGCATTCTTAAAACTGTCAAATTCACTAAACAGGTGTAGCTGATAATGGCTCAGGCCGGGCATCGCAAAAAGATGCTGTAGCCCGACGGCACTCATCGCGCAATTTTCGATGATGGCGATATGTCTTGTTGAATCGGTTTTTTCCATTCCTCGAACTCTCCATAGGCTGATAGCAAACTCAGCTCTCTCATTCCCTGTGTACTGTTGATCCAGGCATACATATCCGCATTACTTCGTAATGACAGCCGTCGCATCGCACTGTTTTTCTGCGCACTGATGGTTTTATTGCTCTTCTTGAGCAATGTGGCGATTTGGTTAATCCCCCATCCTTTCCCTAACAGACGCAGGACCTTACGTTCGGAGTGCGTGAGCGCGATAACGTGTTCATTTTCATTCTCCGTACTCTGAGGTTCCGGAGTTAATAACGTCTGGCTAATCCGCTCTGCCCGCTCGCTACCGGCCCGAATAGCGTTAACCACGCCTTCAATAGGCTCCATGTCAGAAAGCAACGTGCTTTCCGGGCGCATAAGTAACTCAACCGCAATAGGGTAAAGCGGCCGCGAGACTAAAAAGATCCAGTGAATATCCCGGTATTGATTCAATAAACCGTAATACTCTTCAAGCGCACCCCGAGGGTTTCTGTATTCGCCTGAAATATCGGCAATAATGACGTCCGCGCGGCGCAACTGGAGCAGCGTTAATTCCTGCAATGAGCGGCAATAGCTCAATTCAAATTCGGGGAAATGACGTGCCATCAGGCCCCCTAACCCGTTTTGCATCACGGGCATCCGGCTAATGACAACGCCATGCTTACCATGCAATGACAACATAGACCCTCCGTGTCCATTTTTCATTTGATGAGTAACGTTAAAACGCATCAACGTATGAGTATTTTCGTCCCTGAGTGTAAGACTGGTTAATACAAGCAGAAGATGAGATGTATGCTTAGTTTAAGAAATGCCTAAACAGCAGTAATATCTCACAAAGCGAAACAAAAATTAATTGTGGAGACATTAAAATAACGACAATATAAAATTAGAATAACTAAATACAAATATTTTATATTTTGGTATTTATAATTCATGGTATTGATAAATTAATCCCTTCCCCCTTCCACGACACGGACTGCAACTGTTTGCACAAACCTTGATCTGGCCCACAGCAAGAGGGACTGCACTCTGTGCTAAAAGTACCCACTATGGGTTAACAGATAGCTATCCATCTTTTTCCAGGACAATACATGCAGGCAGAGCGGTCAACGCAGCGTGCTATCACGCGGCTATGTATTCAGTGCGGTCTTTTTCTGCTCCAGCACGGCGCGGAAAGCGCGCTGGTTGAGGAGCTTTCCACCCGGCTGGGGCTGGCGCTAGGGATGGACAGCGTCGAAAGCGCAATCTCATCCAACGCCATTGTGCTGACCACAATCAAGGACGGTCAGTGCCTGACCTCCACGCGCAAAAACCATGATCGCGGCATCAACATGCACGTCGTGACCGAAGTGCAGCACATTGTCATCCTTGCAGAACATAAGCTTCTCGATCTCAGTGACATTGAAAAACGATTCAACCAGATCAAGCCATTACGTTATCCGCGCTGGCTCGTCGTGGTGATGGTAGGGCTCTCGTGCGCCTGCTTTTGTAAGCTCAACAAAGGGGGCTGGGACGGTGCAATCATCACCTTTTTCGCCAGCAGTATCGCCATGTATGTTCGCCAGCTGCTGACGCATCGGCAGCTGCATCCGCAAATTAACTTCTGCATTACCGCGTTTGTCGCCACCACGGTTTCCGGTCTGCTGCTGCGCCTGCCGCAGTTTGCCAACACGCCGACCGTTGCCATGGCCGCCAGCGTGCTTCTGCTGGTCCCGGGCTTTCCGTTGATCAACGCCGTCGCCGACATGTTTAAAGGGCACATCAATACCGGCCTGGCTCGCTGGGCTATCGCCAGCCTGCTGACGCTGGCGACCTGCATCGGCGTGGTCATGGCCATGACACTTTGGGGGTTACGCGGATGGGCGTGATCGATTTTCTGCTGGCGCTTGCTCAGGACATGCTTCTGGCCGCCATTCCTGCCGTCGGCTTCGCGATGGTATTTAACGTACCGCAACGCGCGCTGCCGTGGTGTGCGCTGCTGGGCGCGATTGGCCATGGCTCGCGAATGGTGATGATGACGGCGGGTTTTAACATCGAATGGTCAACATTTATGGCATCCATGCTGGTCGGCAGTATCGGCATCCAGTGGTCGCGCTGGTACCTGGCGCATCCCAAAGTATTCACCGTTGCGGCCGTGATCCCCATGTTTCCGGGGATATCGGCCTATACCGCGATGATTTCCGCGGTGAAAATTAGCCATTTCGGCTATACCGAGCCTCAGATGATCCTTCTTCTCAGCAACTTTCTTAAGGCGTCATCCATCGTCGGCGCGCTCTCCATCGGGCTGTCGATCCCCGGCCTGTGGCTGTACCGTAAACGCCCACCCGTTTGATATTTGTGTTATTTCGCTGCCGTGGAGATAATCCGTCTGGTCCGTTTGGTGAAAATAAGGAAAGGATGTGGCTAACCCTGGCAGCGAACACCCCGAGCACAGTGAAGAATCCAGCCTGAAAGAGAAAATCTTTCAGAGCGCCATCGCGCTTTTTGCCGAGTATGGATTGAACGGTGCACGGATGGAACAGATCGCAGAGAAAGCGGGCACCACCAAACGCATGGTGGTTTACCATTTCAAGAATAAAGAGAACCTCTATCTCCTCGTACTTGAACATGTTTACACCCAGATTCGCGCCAGCGAAAAAGCGCTAAGCCTGACGGGAATGCCCCCGGTCGAAGCGCTGGTCAATCTGGTTGAAGCCACCTTTGACTATCATGCCGACCACCCTGACTACATTCGGATTATCTGCATGGAAAACATGCAGCGCGGCCGCTTTATGCAGCAGTCGAGCTATCTCCGCCAGGTCAACCGCAGCGCGCTCGACCTGCTGGAGGAGATCCTGCGCCGGGGGAAAGAAAAACAGCTCTTCAGTGAGACGGTTGACGCCCGCGATCTTCATCGTCTGATAAGCAGCTTCAGCTTTCACTACGTTGCCAACAGCTACACCTTTACGCTGCTGTTTGAAGAAGGCGCAGACGAGCAGGCGCAGCGCCAGCACTACCGTAAAATGGCCGTTCAGGTGGCGCTCCGTTACACCTGCCCATAAAATTGCTTGCAATTAAATCGTACACTATCTATATTCATATCATGAACGCGAAAACGAACGATGCAACCGCTGCGCTCAAGCTGGATAACCAGCTCTGCTTTGCCCTCTATTCGGCAAACCTGGCGCTTAACAAGCTGTACCGGCAGCTGCTGGCCCCGCTGAACCTGACCTACCCGCAATATCTGGTGATGCTGGTGCTGTGGGAGCAGGATGATATGACGGTGTCGGACATCGGTGAACGGCTGTTCCTTGACTCTGCGACCCTGACGCCGCTGTTGAAACGTCTGGAAAGCGCCGGGCTCATCAACCGCCACCGTTCGCGCAAAGACGAGCGTCAGGTCGCCGTCACCCTGAGTGAAGCGGGACGTGAACTCCAGCAGCAGGCATTGGGTATCCCCCATGCGGTGGGTTGCGCAGCGCAGTGTGATACAGACACCTTGCTGGCACTCAAACAGCAGCTCGAGCTTTTGCGACAACAGCTACACCGCGCGTAACGCTATACTTTACGCGTCACTATTTACCTATATATATCGCACGCTATTTAATAGCACGCATTAAAACAAAATGAGGAACCTGCCATGTCTTTAGAAAAAGTTGTTTATACCGCCAAAGCAAAAGCCACCGGTGGCCGTGACGGTCGTGCCACCTCCTCCGATGGCGTACTGGACGTCAAACTGGGTGTGCCAAAAGAGATGGGCGGCATGGGTGGAGACGTGACCAACCCTGAGCAGCTGTTTGCCGCGGGCTACTCTGCCTGCTTCCTGGGCGCGATGAAGTTCGTGGCGGCACGCGACAAATTTACCCTGCCAAAAGATGCCTTTATTGAAGGCGAAGTGGGTATTGGCCCGCTGCCTACCGGTTTTGGTATCGAAGCAAAACTGAACATCCATGTTGAAGGTATGGATCCTGCGGAAGCTAAAAAGCTGGTCGATGCGGCACACATTGTTTGCCCGTACTCTAACGCGACCCGCGGCAACATCGACGTCACGCTGAACATCATTGCGTGATAACTGCCTGATGGCGCTGCGCTTATTCGGCCTACGACTGTAGCCCCGGTAAGCGCAGCGCCACCGGGGAAATCCCCTCCTTTCCTTCCCCCTCTCTGTGCTACCATAAGCCCCTATCACGCCCGTAGTAATCAGTAGAGTAAGCGTTATGTCCTCCAGAATTCTGACCACCAGCATTGCTGGTATTGATGCCTTTATGCGCGACCCACGCGGTGTGTTGACCCACGCCGAAGGCGGCACGGTTGCGGTTTTTGCCGACAACGCGCCAGCGTTTTACGCAATCACACCGGAGCGTCTGGCACAGCTTCTGGAGATCGAAGCGCAATTGGCACGCCCGGCAAGCGATGTCACGCTGGATACCCAGTTCTTTGATGAACCGGTTAACGTTCCCGTGACCGTTCCGATGGGTAAATTTGCCCTCTATGCGGGCTGGCAGCCGGATGCAGATTTTCAGCGGCAGGCCGCGCTGTGGGGCATTGCGTTAACCCAACCCGCCACCGCGGAAGAGCTTGCCGCGTTTACCGCCTGGTGGCAGGCGGAGGGTAAAGTGTTCACCCATATTCAGTGGCAGCAAAAGCTCGCGCGTCATCTTCAGATTACCCGCGCCGGCAACAACGGCCAGCCAAAACGTGATATCAATGCCTTTTCAGAACCGGATAAACAGATCCCCAGCGGATTCCGAGGTG
This sequence comes from Enterobacter sp. GER_MD16_1505_Eko_090, assembly GCF_003331015.1. Lineage (NCBI taxonomy): Bacteria > Pseudomonadati > Pseudomonadota > Gammaproteobacteria > Enterobacterales > Enterobacteriaceae > Enterobacter > Enterobacter sp. GER_MD16_1505_Eko_090. The sequence continues at coordinate 245,281 of NZ_PUQF01000002.1, forward strand.
CGAAATGAAGAACGTCGGCGACCTGATGAAACGTTTGCAAAAAATGATGCCTGCCAACGTGAAGCCTGCTTTCACCACCGGTGAAGAGCTGCTGGCGTGGCAAAAAGAGCAAGGCAAGATCCGCGCCGCCGCGCTCGCCCGCGAAAATCGGGCGATGAAAATGCAGCGCACCTTTAACCGTTCCGGTATTCGTCCCCTGCACCAGAACTGCTCGTTCGATAACTATAAAATTGAGACCACCGGGCAGATGAACGCGCTCGCCGCCGCGCGTCAGTACGTGGATGAATTCGACGGCAATATCGCCAGCTTCATCTTTAGCGGCAAGCCGGGCACCGGCAAAAACCACCTTGCTGCCGCCATCTGCAACGAGCTGCTTCTGCGCGGTAAATCGGTCCTCATCATCACCGTGGCCGATATCATGTCCGCGATGAAAGACACCTTCAGCAACCGTGAAACCAGCGAAGAACAGCTGCTTAACGATCTGAGTAACGTCGACCTGCTGGTCATCGATGAGATTGGCGTTCAGACGGAATCCCGCTATGAAAAAGTCATCATCAACCAGATTGTCGATCGCCGCTCCTCGTCCAAACGCCCGACCGGCATGCTGACAAACCACAACATCGACGAGATGACCCGCCTGCTGGGGGAACGCGTCATGGACCGCATGAAGCTGGGTAACAGCCTGTATGTCATCTTCGACTGGGACAGTTACCGCAGCCGCGTCACCGGGAAAGAGTATTAAGACAGTTCCAGGAATCGCCGACAGGTCGCAGGTATATACTGGAACCCCTTCGGCCCAAAACGGACCTTTTTGAGAGAGCCATGATGAAAAAACAGATTCTAATCAGCACCTTTTTAGGCGCGCTGCTGGTAACCGGCGCAGCGCAGGCGGCGTCCTGGCAGGAGTCCCTGTCAAGCGCAGCAAATGAGCTGACCAAAGAGAGCAGCAGCACGCAGGGCGGACTCTCCGCCTCTTCCCTCACCAGCCTGCTGGGCAACAGTTCCCAGAGCCTGAGCGCGGGGACGATGAACAACGCGGCGGGGATTCTGGAATATTGCGCGAAGCAAAAGCTGGCCTCCGTGACCGACGCGCAAAATGTAAAAAACCAGGTGCTGGGTAAACTGGGTCTGGATACCCAGGAGCAAAAAGCGGACACCAACTACATGGACGGCATTCAGGGCCTGCTTAACGCGCAGAACGGTCAGCAGCTTAACCTGAGCACCCTCGGCAACTCTTCTCTGGCCAAACAGGTGAAAACCAAAGCCTGCGATCTGGTGCTGAAACAAGGCGTTAATTTCATCTCCTGATCCACCCCATTTTCTGCCACAACACGCCGCGTTTAGTGCGATAGTCTTGCAGCGCGGCGCTAAATGAGCGTTTTTCCTGCCTGCCACCGTCTCAGCGTCCGTTTGTCAGGATGTGCACATCTTCATAAAAACGATTTTCTAAACCAAATCCTAACAACAGCACACTTTCGTGACACTAAAATTGCAGCTTAACGACATCGCAATTACATTGTATCACCAAAAAAATAAACAGTTAGCCAGCGAAGCACCTGGCGTCATGAGGATATGCTGTTGTCAGAATTCTTGTCTCTTATCCTTTTTCTGGCTTCTGTCGGCGTTTACGCCTGGAAAGCCGGCCGTCACACCTGGTGGTTTATCGCCACGCTGGTGGTGCTCGGCATTTTTATTATTTTAAACATTACCTTATACGCCAGCGATTACTTTACCGGTGACGGTATTAACGATGCGGTGCTCTACACCCTGACGAACAGCCTGACGGGCGCAGGTGTGGGTAAGTACATACTTCCGGGGCTCGGCCTTATCGTCGCGCTGGTGATGATTTTTGGCGCGCTGGCCTGGGTGCTGCGTCGCCGTCGCCATCATCCGCACCATCATGGCTACAGCCTGCTGGCGTTATTCCTGGCGCTGGCCTCCGTCGACGCCAGCCCGGCGTTCCATCAGATCACCGAGCTGGTGAAATCCCAGTCGCGCGATGGCGATCCGGATTTCGCGGCTTACTACAAAGAGCCGTCGAAAACGATCGCCAACCCGACGCTCAATCTCGTCTATATCTACGGTGAAAGCCTGGAGCGCACCTACTTTGATAACGATGCCTTCCCGGACCTGACGCCAGATTTGGGCGCGCTGAAAAATGAAGGTCTCGATTTCAGCCACACCATGCAGCTGCCCGGCACGGATTATACGATTGCCGGGATGGTTGCCTCCCAGTGTGGTATCCCGCTGTTCGCGCCTTTTGAAGGTAACGCCTCAGCCTCCATGTCGACCTTCTTCCCGCAGAATATTTGCCTCGGCGATATCCTGAAAAACTCCGGCTACGAAAACTATTTTATGCAGGGAGCAAACCTGCGCTTCGCCGGAAAAGATGTGTTCCTGAAATCCCACGGTTTTGACCACCTGTACGGCTCAGAAGAGTTAAAAACGACGGTTGCCGATCCGAGCTACCGCAACGACTGGGGCTTCTATGACGATACGGTACTCGACGAAACCTGGAAGAAATTCGAGGAGCTGTCCCGCGCGGGCAAGCGTTTCTCTCTCTTTGCGCTGACGGTGGACACCCACCATCCGGACGGGTTTGTCTCGCGCACCTGCAAGCGCAAAAGCTATGAGATTGATGGCAAAAACAACAAATCGTTCAGCGCCGTCACCTGCAGTCAGGAGCACATCGCCGCACTGGTCGAGAAAATCAAAGCCTCGCCCTGGTTTAAAAATACCGTCATCGTCGTCTCATCTGACCATCTGGCGATGAAAAACAGCGCGTGGGATCAGCTCAACAAGCAGGATCGCAGCAACCTGTTCTTCGTCCTGCGCGGCGACAAGCCGCAGCAGGAGGAGATCGCCACCAAACGCAACTCCATGGATAACGGCGCCACCGTGCTGGACATTCTGGGCGGCGACAACTTTATTGGCCTGGGCCGCAGCACGCTGTCGGGGCAATCCCTGTCGGAAGTGTTCCTCAACATGAAGGAAAAAATTCTCGCCTGGAAGCCAGACATCATCCGCCTGTGGAACTTCCCGAAAGAGATGAAAGACTTCACCGTCGATCGGGATAAAAACACCATTGCCTTCTCGGGCAGCAACTTCCGTCTGCCGCTGCTGCTGCGCGTCTCGGAAGGACGCGTTGAGCCGCTGCCGGAAAGCGAGTATTCCGCGCCGCTGCGCTACCAGCTGGCCGATTTTGCGCCACGCGATAACTTCGTCTGGGTCGACCGGTGCTACAAAATGGGCCAGCTCTGGTCGCAGCCGCTGGCGCTCTCGACCGACTGGTGCGTCTCGCAGGGCCAGCTTGGCGGAGAGCAAACCGTGCAGCACGTGGATAAGGGGCAGTGGAAGGGCAAAACCGCCTTTAAAGATACGGTGATAGATACCGCGCGCTATCAGCGTAACGTCGACATGCTGAAAATCGTCGACAACGATATTCGCTACAAAGCGGACAGCTTTATCTTTAACGTGGCCGGCGCGCCGGAGGAAGTGAAACAGTTTAGCGGCATCTCGCGGCCGGAGTCCTGGGGACGCTGGTCCAACGCGCAGTTGGGCAATGAGGTGAAAATTGAGTACACCCATCCCCTGCCTGAACAATTTGATCTGGTGATCACCGCCAGGGCCTATGGGCCTAATGCTAACAAGCCCGTACCCGTGCGCGTGGGCGATCGGGAGCAGACGTTAACGCTTGGAAACGACGTGAGCACACAAACGCTGCATTTTGAGAATCCTTCGCGCAGCAATACCCTGGTGATTGTACCGCCGGACCCGCAGTCCACGAATGAGGGAAATATTCTTGGGCATTCGCCGCGCGAGATCGGAATTGGCATGGTCGAAATCAAAATCATCAGCAAAGCGGGCTAATGCACGTCGCGCCCGGCGTTCTGCCGGGCGCTTATGAAAATAAATAATCCTTTATAAATCTTATAAAATAGATAAAAACACTTTATATAAGCCATTTTTATCTATAAATATCCTGTCAAAATCCAAATCCATAAAATGTGCAGCTCCTGAAATCACCACGGAGCGTTACGCACTTTTATCATGCTAACCGGCTATAAGTTCGAATCCATCCGGGCACTGCGCAGTGAAAATGTGATTGCCTGGGAGGTATTGTCCACGGCAAAGCCCCACGTCAATCTTGAAGATTACTTTGGCTCGATGGCCGCGAACCAGCGTAAAGCGCACTTCTTTGCGCAGCTTCGTCACGCCATGTTTTGCAAGGATGGCGACAAGTATTACCTCAATGCGACATCGGATTTACTGCTGGACACGGACTTCCTCGACAGGCTCAAAGAAGAAACACCCTGCCCGGAGAGACTTGCTATCGAGGTCACCGATCTCCATTCGATGATACAACTCGACGATACGCAAAGCCGGGCGCTGCGGAAATGCATCGCAACGCTCCATGAGTGGGGGATAGAAGTGTGGGCAGACGATGTTTGCGAAGACCTTCTTCCCGAACTTCTGACCAGCCAGATCCGCTTCTGCGGCATCAAAATTGACAAACATACCTTCTGGAACGGACGGACCGAGCAGGCGAAGTTTCTGCATCTCACCCGCCAGTGCAAGCGCGTCGCCAGCAAGGTGCTGATCGAAGGCATTGAAACCGCAGGTGATTTCGCACTGGCCCGCGCCAGCGCGGCCGATTACGGCCAGGGCTATCTGTGGGGCAGAAAATGACCCCTCTCATTCCGAATGCTGGCGATATGGTCATCGTTCTGCGCGGCAATGCCTGTTTATGGCCTTGCCCCACTTGTTGCTGCCACAACCTGGCGGCATTCCATCAAAAACGCTGCCTGCTGGACGCTCAGTCATTCGCTTTGTAATTGCACTGTTACTCACGTCAGGAAATAAGATCATGAAAATTATTCCCACCGTTGTATGTTGTTCCGTTCTCCAGCTTCCTGCTGCTGCGATCGCCGCAGACAGCACCGCAAGCGCGACGATGCACGTATCACTTGAGGTCGTGAAGTCGTGCACCCTCAAAGCCAACGACCTCAACTTCTCGCGTCACGGCTCCGATGAGTCGAGCGAAATCCAGGCCAAAACGCAGGTCGATATCGTCTGCACCAACGGCACGCCGTTCACTCTGACCGCCACCAGCAACGACGGCGAAAATGGAACCTTCTGGCTGAAGCCGGAAAACGGCGACACGGGCGCGCAGAAGATTGCGTGGAAACTCTTTGCTGACGAAGGCAAACAGACGCAAATCACCGGCACGAATGGCCTGGACGATACCGGCAACGGTGCGGAACAGGAAGAAACGTTGTATGGCGTGATTGACGCCGGGGCGCTGACAACCGCCCAGGCAGGTACCTACAGCGACGATATCACGTTAAAACTGGAGTACTGATCGTGCGTCGCTATCTTTCCTGCTTCATTCTGTGGCTCATGATGCTGGCGCTGCTGTCACGCTACGCGCTGGCCGCCACGCTTCAGGTGGCCCCGGTAACGCTCGATCTGCAGAGCGACCAGCGGGCAGCGGCTATCTATCTCACTAACAGTGGGAAAGCGGCCATCCATGCGCAGATTCGGGTGTACGAATGGACGCAAAAAAACGGTAAAGATGTTCTGGTGGCCACCGGGGAGGTGGTCAGCAGCCCGGCGATGACATCACTGGCGCCGGGCCAGCAGCAGCTGGTGCGTATTATCGTCATGCAGCCCGGCATCCGTGCACAGGAGCAAAGTTACCGGCTGGTCATCGACGAACTGCCGGACGCCACGTCCCGTGCCGCCAATCCCACCGCGGTGCACTTCCTGCTGCGCTACTCGATTCCGGTGTTTATTGCCGGGAACCAGAGCGCGCCCGTCAGCCACGATGCCCTGAGCTGTGAGCAGTCTGAAATACCGGCCACCCTTCGCTGCTTTAATGCCGGAAACCGCCACATCCGTCTGAGCCACCTTGAGGCCCTGACGGCCGATGGGCAGGTTGTAGGGTCGATTAAAGGCCTGGCGGGCTATGTGCTCCCGGGACAAACCGCCCTTTTGCCGCTTAAACACGCTTCACGTCACGCGCTCAGCACGCTGCGCGTCTATCTCAATGATGACCACCATGCCAGCCAGATACCCCTGCGCCCGCTCGCTTCTCGCGCTCCTGTTTTGGCTACCGCTCATGCTGTCAGCCCGGACTGAACCCGCCGACACCGTACAATGGCTGGCCATTACCGTGAACCACGCCCCGCGAGGCGAGCTCTGGGCCTGCCGGGTGGTGGATAATGCGTTATGGATAAGCCGCAGCGACATGAAAAAGCTGGGGCTTCACGCCCCGGACGATCGCGCCGAATGGGTTGAGCTGACGTCCCTGCCGGGCCTGAAGGTTAATCTCGACGTGCTGTCCCAGCAGGTGTCGATTACCGCTGAGGCAGAGGCGCTCGAGGGCCAGCAGCATCTCACCGCCTCAAAGCCCGCGCCGATGTATCGCTACCCTGATGCGCAACCCGTCAGCGCCTATACGCTCGGATACGCGCTCTACGCCAGCGATGCGCAGGGGAAGCGCCAGCTCAACGCCCAGACCATGCTGACCGCATCCGGAGGATTACCCGGAACGTTCAGCAGCAGTTTCTCAAGCCATGCCGGGGAGGAAAACAGCGCCGGTCGACCGACCCACACGCGTCTCGAAACCCGCTGGCAGTGGGACAACACCGACTCGCTGACCACGCTGGCGCTGGGCGACAGCATCACCACCGGCGCACGCTGGAGCCGACAGGTGCGCTTTGGCGGGCTGCACTGGGCACGTAATTTTGAGCTCAATCCGCAACTCAATACTGAACCGCGCAGCCGCTACAGCGACACGGCCGTACTGCCTTCCACGGTCGATTTGTATATCGACGGCCTTAAGCAGAGCAGCCAGCGCGTCACGCCGGGTGACTTTCTGCTGGATACCCTGCCCTCCTTCACCGGAAGCGGGCAGGCGGAGGTGGTCATTACCGATATCAACGGCCAGCGTCGCACCGTACAGCTCGATCTCTACGGCGCGCCGGGCATGCTGGCGGAAGGGCTCAGCAGCGGTTCGCTGGACATCGGCTGGATGCGGGAAAACTACGCCCTGCACTCCGACGACTATGCCGCCTCGCCGCTGCTGGACGCGGGCTGGCGCTATGGGGTGAATAATCACCTGACGCTGGCGCTGCATACGGAGCAGCAGCGCAGGCTGCACAACGTGGGCACGGGCGCTGACTGGCTGGTCTCTCCCGCCGTAGGGGTGGTTAGCCAGCACGTTGCCGTGAGCGACAGCCCTTACGGTCAGGGCGTTCAGTGGGGCCTCGGCTGGCAGTGGAACGGCAGAGGAACGGGCATTTCTGCCAGCACCGTCCGCACCGAGGCGGATTTCGCCGACAACGCCCGCATGAGCGGTGCCGCCCCCGTCAGACGCAGCGACAGCGTTTGGGTAAGCCAGTCCGTCCCCCACTTCGGCACCGTGGGCGCGGGCTGGGTACAGCAGAACATTCAGGGCAGCACGCAGCGCTACCTCAATGCCTCCTGGTCGGTGTCGCTGCCGGCACACATCTCCACCACGCTGAGCTATACCCGCTCGTTTACGGATGCGTCGAGTCAGGTTCAGCTACTGCTTTCCGTCCCATTGGGTCGCGAGGACACGCTCTCCGTTCAGGCCAGCCGGGATAAACCACGCATGGATTACCGCCACCAGCCGGACGATGAGGCCGGCGGCTGGTCATGGGAGCTGGGCCAGGGCTTTGGCGAACGACGTGAAAGATATGCAGACGCAGGCTATCTGGGCCGCGCGGGCGAATGGCACGTTGGGCTGCAGCAAGGTGCCAGCCAGCGCAACCAGTACGCCTCAGCCGAAGGGAGCCTGACGCTGCTGGACGGCAGCCTGCACGCGCTGCGCTACATCCAGCAGGGCATGGCGCTGGTCTCCACGCACGGCATTGGGCACGTACCGGTGATGCTGGAAAACCGCCCGGCCGGTGAAACGGATGAAGACGGTTATCTCCTGCTGACCGACCTGCCGCGCTACCACAACAGCAAAGTCAGCATTAACCCGCTCGATCTGCCTGCCGATGTGATCGCCCCTGTAACCGACATGCATGCCAGACCGGGCAACAGCAGCGCGGTGAAAATCGAGTTTAACGTCCATCACGCCGTCACGGTTCAGGCCCGGCTGGTCGACAGCCGCCGCAGGCCGCTCCCGCTGGGCAGCGTCGTGTCAACGCCGCAGGGTGCCACCATCGTGGGCCGCGATGGCTTTATCTGGCTTGAAGATCCGCCCCTGCCGGGTGAACTGGTGGTGAAGACCGGTGAGGGAGAGTGCCGGGTCGCGCTTCCGGCGCCGCGCACCGGGTCATCTATACAGAATATCGGAGAACAACTGTGTCATTAAGAGCGCCGTTATTATTGCTGCTCGTCCTGTCCGTAAAGGCGATGGCGGCAGCCTGCTGGATAACCTCCATGCCCGCCATTAACTTTGGCAACGTCGTGGCGGGCAATACCACCTCCGTCAACACCGAGGTCAAGTTTAGCTGCCAGGCCGACAACGAGGGCAGGACGGAATATCTCAACGTCTGCCTGAGCAGCGTAGACGCCCCGCCCTTTGAGATGATCTCGCCGGGGGACCAGGAGGGAAAACAGTACACCCTCCTCTTCCGCCTGCTGAACGGCGCAGCACGCTCTCAGGAGCTGGGGCCTGCCAGCAGCGGGAACCTGATTCAGCAGACTCTGGCCGCGCAAAGCAATGCCAACGTCAGCGGTACCTTTCCGCTTATCGCTACCATTCCGGCCGGGCAAAGCCAGCTTCCGGCCTACCACTATTACAACTACAACATGAATCTGCGCATCGCCTGGCACAGCGCCCTGCGTCAGGATGCCCTGCAAAACTGCTCGGACGGTTCCGCAGAGGGGGAGCAGGTGCAGGGCGGCACCAGCGCGCAGGCCGAAATCAGCCAGGGATGCTACATCGAGCGCGTGACGCCCCTTAACTTCGGCACCCTGACCAGCACCGCGACCCTGCGTCCGACGCGTTCCACCGCCACCCTGACCACGCGCTGCCCGGCCGGAACCGCATTCACCCTTGCCATGGGCAAAGGCAACCATGCCAGCGGTAATCAGCGGCAGCTCTGCAACAGCGAGGGCCAGTGCCTGCGCTACGGGCTCTGGCAGGATGAGGCGGCCACGCAACGCTGGGGAGATCAAAGCAGCGGCGATGCGCTGCAGGTCACCAATCCCGCTGGCGGCACCCAGAACTACACCGTTTACGGCGAGGTCCCGGCACAGCCGCTAACCGGTACCGGGGAATTTATTGATGACGTGATTATCACGCTGACTTATTAAACCACCCAAAATCCTGTCTGGATCAATGTTATCGGTAACAGTGGCGTTAAAATAGCCAGCAATGCAGCCCGGAAGGCGTAGACCTTCTCTTTTTATTTTTTATCTCTGTTTTTATTACAACAACTTATGAAATACCTGCTTGCTGACGCCATCGTCTATAACGACGAGGACGGTTCTGTTTCTCTTATCAATGCGCCGGATGAGGATGCGCAGCTCCTCACCTGTACGGCCAATACCATCATGAAGCTGCTGGTACAGCATCATGGGAACGTGGTTGAACGGGAAACCTTTCTCCAGGAAGTCTGGGATCGGCGAGGGCTTCAGGGATCTAACAACTCCTTAAACCAGTACATCAGCATTTTGCGCAAGATGCTGGCGGCCCTGCTTCCCGACGCGCTGCTTATCGTTACCGTACCGAAAACGGGCTTTATGCTCAGCGCGGACGTTACGGTCACTCCGCTGGAGGAGGCTCCACCGACCGCCGAAACGGCGAAACCTGCATGGCGCGTTCGCCCGGAATGGCTGTTCTGCGGCGCGCTCACGCTGGTCGTCGTTGCGCTATGCCTCTGGATCGCGCTAACCAAGCCAGAAAATTCACAAAGGGAGATCCATCTGCTGACGCATATCGGCACCTGCCCGGTCTACACCTTTACGCCGCTGGCGGACGTATTTCACGGGAAGGCAATAACGCTGGCGCAAACGCTTCAGAAGGACGGCCATCTTCCGTGCCTGAAAAATTCAATTTTCTACATGCACATTCAGAGAACGCTTTTCTACGGCCACGAAGGGCGGCTGGTGCTCTCCCAATGTTCCCTCACGCAGGGTAAAGCCAGCGCCTGTCGTACGCTTTACTATTACGAGTGGTGATGATGAGACACAAAAAAGTTTGGCTAACCCTGATCCTCAACCTGCTGCTGCTGGGCACCGTGCTGGCGTGGTACTTTCACACGCCCCCGCTGTCGGTGGCCTGCGACGGAAACCTGACCTTTTCCGACCGGCGCGACAACCACGATTTCACCTTTGACGGTGAGATCATTATGCGTTTTCATCCCGACAAAACCGGGTACATCACGGTTAACGGCAGCGTGGTGAATGCCCCACGCAGCTGGGAGGTTTCCCGCCAGGAGATGTTTAAATGGCGTCACGTGGAGGGCGAACTGTATGAGATCGCTATTCAAAAAGTGGAGCGTTTTAGCCATGACGCCATGCCGCCCGGGGTCTTTGAAAAATACGTTGCCGGCCTGACGCTGGGCAATAAAAGGCTTCTGACGATCGAGCGCACGCCGGAAGACGCGCTGGTGATCAGCAATTTCTATTCGCCGGTGCTGATCTGCTCGGAATAATGTCGACGGGTCAGGCTATACTTGCCGCCATGACTCTTCGCATTCGCCCCACCACCCTCAACGACATTGCCGCCCTGCCCGCCATTGAACGCGCGGCGGCCGGGCGCTTCCGTGACTTCCCGGCACTCGCCTGGCTTGCCGGTGGCGAGGTCATTTCCGCTGAGCAACACCTCGACTATGTCGAACGCGGGTTAAGCTGGCTGGCGCTGGCAAACGACCAGCCCGTCGGGTTTATCCTTGCCGAAGCCCATCCGTCTTCACTGTTTATTGTCGAACTCTCGGTTGATCTGGACTGGCAGGGAAAAGGGATCGGCAGGCAGCTCATCACCCGCGTGGCAGACCATGCCCGTAACAGGGGGATGACAGCGCTGACGTTGACGACGTTCAGGGACGTCCTGTGGAATGCGCCGTTCTATGCGCGGCTGGGGTTTGAAAAAATAACGACGCTGACGCCTGAACTGCGTCAGAAAAGGGAAGAAGAGACGGCGCACGGTTTCGCGTATGAAACGCGCTGCGCCATGCGCCTGCCTCTGTAATACCGCCCGGTGGCGCTGCGCTTACCGGGCCTACAAAACCACAAACCGTAGGCCGGGTAAGGCGTAACCGCCACCCGGCAAAAGCCACAAACCGTAGGCCGGGTAAGGCGCAGCCGCCACCCGGCAAAAGCCACAAACCGTAGGCCGGGTAAGGCGCAGCCGCCACCCGGCACAACCACGAACCGTAGGCCGGGTAAGGCGCAGCCGCCACCCGGCACAACATACGGCGTTAGAACGTTTCCCAGTTATCACCTGCATCAGCGGTAACCGTTTTACGCGCCATCGCCGGTGCTGCAACGGTTTTCGCAGAAGCGAACTCACGCGCTTTCATCTGCTCCTGCTGAATGCGGAACACCGCCACGGCCTGGGTCAGACGGCTTGCCTGCTCTTCCAGTGCGGCCGCCGCTGCGGCAGACTCTTCCACCAGCGAGGCGTTCTGCTGGGTCACGCGATCCATCTCTGCCACCGCCAGACCGACCTGGTCGATACCGCGGCTCTGCTCGTCAGACGCAGAGGCGATTTCACCCATGATGTCCGTGACGCGGGTAACCGCATTCACGATCTCACCCATGGTTTCACCGGCGCTTTCGACCAGCGTTGAACCCACTTCCACGCGACCCACGGAGTCTTCGATCAGGCTCTTGATCTCGCGTGCCGCCTGGGCGCTGCGCTGGGCCAGGTTACGCACTTCACCTGCCACCACCGCAAAACCACGGCCCTGCTCGCCCGCACGCGCCGCTTCTACCGCCGCGTTCAGTGCCAGGATGTTGGTCTGGAAAGCAATGCCGTCGATCACGCTGATAATGTCGGCAATTTTCTGCGAACTGCCCGCGATATCGCGCATGGTCTGCACCACGTTGTCCACCACTTTGCCGCCTTTCTGCGCGGTTTCAGAGGCGCTCAGCGCAAGATGGCTCGCCTGACGGGCGTTCTCGGCGTTCTGCTTAACGGTCGCCGTCAGCTGCTCCATGCTGGCAGCGGTCTCTTCCAGGGAAGCGGCCTGCTGTTCAGTACGGGAGGAGAGGTCGTTGTTGCCCATCGCGATTTCACTCGCGCCGCTGTAGATCGCATTCGCGCCGTTACGCACGTCGCCAACGGTACGCACCAGTTCGCCCTGCATATGACGCAGCGAGTCGGCCAGTTCACCCATCTCGTTGGTGCCCTGAACCTCAATGCGCTTCACCAGATCGCCGCTGGCGATATGGCGAATGTTGTCGATCAGACGATTCAGCGGGGAGATCAGCGTCTGCTTGATGTTGAGCCAGACGGCCACAATCACCACCAGCACGGCAATCAGGACGCTAATCAGCACCCAGATAGCCTGGCTGTAGGAGCTGTTGCTGTCTTCGACCGCCATCTGGTACAGCTTGTCGTTCTGCTGCAGGTAGCTCACGTACTGCTTCTCAAAACCGTCCTGGTAACTCTGGGTTGGCTGGTCGAAGAAGGCGTTGATTTTGCCCGCGCCCAGCAGCTGGATCAGCTCCGCCAGCGCGCCGTGGTAAATATCATAGTTACGCTTGATCTCCATGGCATCCGCATCGCTTTGACGCGGATCGCGCGGCAGGGCTTCGTAGGCAGCCCAGTTTTTTTCCGCCTGTTTCAGAGACGCAGACGCGATTTGCATCAAATCGTTCACGGTCGCGCCGCTGCCGATATTGCTCTGATCCATCATGTAGCGGATACCCGCACGGTTCAGGGTATTACGGGTTTGCAGCAACGCTACCCAGCTGGCGTTCAGCGTGGACTGTTGCTGGCGAATGGTTTGCAGGACGGTGAAATTCTCTTTGTCATTCTTCAGAGCATTAAAGAAAAGACCACCGGATGTGAGTTGTAAAAGGCCAAATATCGCTAAAACCAGCATTAAGCTGGTGACAATCTTGATACGGTTTAACATGTTTTCTCTTTCCTCAGACAGATACAGAATTTTCGGCCTGGAAAGGGAAAACTTTACGAAATTCATCCTGAAATTTGTGGTTTTTACTCTTCTTCCCGCGCTGCGTTATGTCGGTTTCCGAGTTCAATAAACTCTTCCAGCAGCGCCGTCAGCTGTTTCATCTTCTCCGGCGTATATTCCGCCTCAATCTGCTGATACGCCTCCTCTACCTGCGCCTGGGCGTGCTCATACAGCGCATTGCCCTCTTTGGTCAGCGAGACGTACAGCTTGCGCTGGTCGTTCAGCGGCTTTAAGCGCAGCACCAGGCCGTCGCGCTCCATGCGCGTCAGAATGCCGGTGAGGCTCGGGCGCAAAATGCAGGTGCGAAACGCCAGATCGTGAAAATCCATCGACGGATGTTCAGCCAGCACGCGCACAATGCGCCACTGCTGCTCGGTCAGGTTATGGCGCTTCACGATCGGACGGAAGTAGGACATCGCCGCTTCCCGCGCCTGCAGCAGCGCGATGGTTAATGAATCATGCATAGCCTCTCCCCTTCACATCATTAACACGTAAACAATTCATAAAAGATGCTTTTATAAACAACACGTTTTCCGTCAAAAAGTCTAACAGAAACCCACTAATTTTATTAACCATCTGATTTTAATATCAATAAAAACCAATATGTAAATTTATTGTTATTCGTATCACAAATATTTCACTTCTGATTGCGAAATAATCAGCAAAAGCATAAAACCAGATCATTAACATATTAATGAAATCCAAACCGGACCTCCGGCCTGAGGAGTATGTGAATGAAAGGTACCGTCTTTGCCGTCGCCCTCAACCATCAGAGCCAGCGCGAAGCCTGGCGAGAGGCGTTTGAAAAAGCCCCCTACAACACGCCGCCGAAAACGGCGGTGTGGTTTATCAAACCGCATAACACCGTGATCCGTGCAGGCGAGCCCATTCCGTTCCCGCAGGGGGAAACGGTGCTGAGCGGCGCTACGGTAGCGCTGGTGGTCGGTAAAACCGCCAGCAAGGTGCGCGTGGAGGACGCCGCGGCGTACATCGCCGGATATGCGCTGGCCAACGAGGTGAGCCTGCCGGAAGAGAGCTTCTACCGTCCGGCCATCAAGGCCAAATGCCGCGACGGATTCTGCCCGCTCGGCGAACCGGTCGCCGTTGATAACGTGGATAGCCTGACCATCATCACGGAGATCAACGGCCGCGAAGCGGACCACTGGAACTCCGCCGATCTGCAGCGTAACGCTGCCGAACTGCTGAGCGCCCTGAGCGAGTTCGCCACCCTTAATCCCGGCGATGCGATCCTGCTCGGTACCCCGCACAGCCGCGTTGAGATCCGCCCGGGCGATCGGGTGCGTATTCTGGCGGAAGGATTTCCACCGCTGGAAAACCCGGTGGTGGACGAGCGCGACGTCGCTAGCACGCACCGCACGCCGCCGCACGCCACGCTGTTTGCCCTCGGCCTGAACTATGCCGATCACGCCAGCGAGCTGGACTTCAAGCCGCCCACCGAGCCGCTGGTCTTTATCAAAGCGCCGAACACCTTCAACGGCGACAACCAGACCTCGGTGCGCCCGAACAACGTCGAGTACATGCACTATGAAGCGGAGCTGGTGGTGGTCATCGGCAAAACCGCCCGCAAGGTGAGCGAAGCCGAGGCGATGGACTATGTTGCGGGCTACACGGTCTGCAACGACTACGCCATTCGTGACTATCTCGAAAACTACTACCGCCCGAACCTGCGGGTGAAAAGCCGCGACGGGCTGACCCCCATTTCCCCCAACATCGTGCCAAAAGAGGCCATTCCGGACCCGCACAACCTCGCCCTGCGCACCTTCGTCAACGGCGAGCTGCGTCAGGAAGGCACCACGGCGGATCTGATTTTCAGCATCCCGTACCTGATTGCGTACCTGAGCGACTTTATGACCCTGCAGCCGGGCGACATGATTGCCACCGGCACGCCGAAGGGGCTCTCCGACGTGGTGCCGGGCGATGAGGTGGTGGTGGAAGTGGAAGGCGTGGGACGCCTGGTGAACCGAATTGTGAGTGAGGAGACGGCAAAATGAAAAAGATAAACCATTGGATCAACGGTAAAAACGTCGCGGGCAGCGACTACTTCCAGACCACTAACCCGGCCTCCGGCGAGGTCCTGGCAGAAGTGGCCGCCGGCGGCGAAGCCGAAATCCATCAGGCCGTTGCCGCCGCCAAAGAGGCGTTTCCGAAGTGGGCCAACCTGCCGATGAAGGAGCGCGCGCGCCTGATGCGCCGCCTGGGCGATCTGATCGACCAGAACGTGCCCGAGATCGCCGCCATGGAAACCGCCGACACCGGCCTGCCGATCCACCAGACCAAAAACGTGCTGATCCCCCGCGCCTCGCACAACTTCGAATTCTTCGCCGAGGTGTGCCAGCAGATGAACGGCAAGACCTACCCGGTCGACGACAAGATGCTCAACTACACCCTGGTGCAGCCGGTGGGCGTCTGCGCGCTGGTGTCGCCGTGGAACGTGCCGTTTATGACCGCCACCTGGAAGGTCGCGCCCTGTCTGGCCTTAGGCAATACCGCGGTGCTGAAGATGTCCGAGCTCTCCCCGCTGACCGCCGACCGTCTGGGCGAACTGGCCCTCGAAGCGGGTATTCCGGCGGGCGTGCTCAACGTGGTGCAGGGCTACGGCGCGACGGCAGGCGATGCGCTGGTGCGGCATCACGACGTGCGCGCGGTCTCTTTCACCGGCGGCACCGCCACCGGGCGCAACATCATGAAAAACGCCGGGCTGAAGAAGTACTCCATGGAGCTGGGCGGCAAATCCCCGGTACTGATTTTTGAAGACGCAGATATCGAGCGCGCGCTGGACGCCGCCCTGTTCACCATCTTCTCCATCAACGGCGAGCGCTGCACCGCGGGCTCGCGCATCTTCATCCAGCAGAGCATCTACCCGGAATTCGTGAAGCGCTTTGCCGAGCGCGCCAGCCGCCTGCGCGTGGGCGACCCGACCGATCCGAACACCCAGATTGGCGCGCTCATCAGCCAACAGCACTGGGAAAAAGTCTCCGGCTATATCCGCCTCGGCATCGAGGAAGGCGCAACCCTGCTGGCGGGCGGCCCGGACAAACCGACCGATCTGCCTGCGCACCTGAAGGGCGGCAACTTCCTGCGCCCGACCGTGCTGGCGGATGTTGATAACCGCATGCGCGTGGCGCAGGAGGAGATCTTCGGGCCGGTGGCCTGCCTGCTGCCGTTCAAGGACGAAGCGGAAGGGCTGCGCCTGGCCAACGACGTGGAGTACGGCCTGGCGTCGTATATCTGGACCCAGGACGTCAGCAAAGTGCTGCGTCTGGCGCGCAGCATTGAAGCCGGCATGGTGTTCGTCAACACCCAGAACGTGCGCGACCTGCGCCAGCCGTTTGGCGGCGTGAAGGCCTCCGGCACCGGCCGCGAGGGCGGCGAGTACAGCTTCGAGGTATTCGCGGAGATGAAGAACGTCTGCATCTCCATGGGCGACCATCCGATTCCAAAGTGGGGGATCTGAAAATGGGCAAATTAGCGTTAGCGGCAAAAATCACCCACGTGCCGTCGATGTATCTCTCCGAACTGCCGGGCAAAAACCACGGCTGCCGCCAGGGCGCCATCGACGGACACAAAGAGATCAGCAAGCGCTGCCGGGAGCTGGGCGTCGATACCATTATCGTCTTCGACACCCACTGGCTGGTGAACAGCGCGTATCACATCAACTGTGCGGACCATTTTTCGGGCGTCTACACCAGCAACGAGCTGCCGCACTTTATCCGCGACATGACCTACGACTACGACGGCAACCCGGAACTCGGCCAGCTGATCGCCGACGAAGCGGTGAAGCGTGGCGTGCGCGCCAAAGCGCACAACATTCCGAGCCTCAAGCTTGAGTACGGCACGCTGGTGCCAATGCGCTACATGAACGCGGATAAGCACTTCAAGGTGGTCTCCATCTCGGCGTTCTGCACGGTTCACGACTTCGCCGACAGCCGCAGGCTGGGCGAGGCCATCGTCAGCGCCATTGAGAAATACGACGGCACCGTGGCGGTACTCGCCAGCGGCTCGCTGTCGCACCGCTTTATCGACGACCAGCGCGCGGAAGAAGGGATGAACAGCTACACCCGGGAGTTCGACCGCCAGATGGACGAGCGCGTGGTGAAGCTGTGGCGCGAGGGTCAGTTCAAAGAATTCTGCAGCATGCTGCCGGAGTACGCCGACTACTGCTACGGCGAGGGCAACATGCACGACACGGTGATGCTGCTGGGGATGCTCGGCTGGGACAAATACGACGGCAAGGTGGAGTTTCTCACCGAGCTGTTCGCCAGCTCCGGCACCGGCCAGGTCAACGCCGTTTTCCCCCTGCCCGCGTAAGGAGCCTCCATGCCGCACTTTATTGCTGAATGTACCGACAACATCCGCGAGCAGGCCGACCTGCCGGGACTGTTCGCCAAAGTGAACGAGGCGCTCGCCGCCACGGGCATCTTCCCTATCGGCGGTATCCGCAGCCGCGCCCACTGGCTGGACACCTGGCAGATGGCCGACGGCAAGCACGATTACGCCTTTGTCCATATGACGCTGAAGATTGGCGCGGGGCGCAGTCTGGAGAGCCGGGAAGAGGTCGGTGAAATGCTGTTTGCGCTGATTAAAACGCACTTCGCGGCGCTGATGGCGAGCCGCTATCTGGCGCTGTCGTTTGAGCTGGACGAGCTGCACCCAACGCTCAATTACAAACAAAACAACGTGCACGCGTTGTTTAAGTAGACATCTTTTCCGCCCGGTGGCGCTTCGCTTACCGGACCTACAACGGCTCGAACGTAGGCCCGGTAAGCGCAGCGCCACCCGGCAACAGCCGCATAAAGGATACGCCATGCTCGATAAACACACCCATACCCTGATCGCCCATCGTCTGCATCAGGCGGAGCAGTCCCGGGAGCAGATCCGCCAGATCTCCCTCGACTACCCGACGATCACTATCGACGACGCCTACGCCGTCCAGCGCGAATGGGTCAGTCTGAAGATCGCCGAAGGCCGCGTGCTGAAGGGCCACAAGATCGGCCTCACCTCTAAAGCGATGCAGGCCAGCTCGCAGATTAGCGAGCCGGACTACGGCGCGCTGCTGGACGACATGTTCTTCCACGACGGCAGCGACATCCCGGTCGACCGCTTTATCGTCCCGCGCATTGAAGTGGAGCTGGCGTTCGTGCTGGCAAAACCGCTGCGCGGCCCGAACTGCACGATCTTCGACGTCTATAACGCCACGGACTACGTGATCCCCGCGCTGGAGCTGATCGACGCCCGCTGCCACAACGTCGACCCGGACACCCAGCGCCCGCGCAAGGTGTTCGACACCATCTCCGATAACGCCGCCAACGCGGGGGTGATCCTCGGCGGCCGTCCGATTAAGCCCGACGAGCTGGATCTGCGCTGGATATCCGCCCTGCTCTACCGCAACGGCGTCATCGAAGAGACCGGCGTCGCCGCAGGCGTGCTTAACCACCCGGCCAACGGCGTGGCGTGGCTGGCTAACAAGCTCGCCCCGTATGACGTGCAGCTGGAGCCTGGCCAGATCGTTCTCGGCGGCTCGTTTACCCGCCCGGTGCCCGCCAGCAGAGGCGACACCTTCCACGTCGACTACGGCAACATGGGCTCCATCAGCTGCCGCTTTGTCTAGGAGATAACCATGCAAAACGCATTCAAAGCGGCGCTGCAGGCGGGCCGTCCGCAAATTGGGCTATGGCTGGGGCTGACCAGCAGCTACAGCGCGGAGCTGCTGGCCGGAGCAGGCTTCGACTGGCTGCTGATCGACGGCGAGCACGCGCCGAACAGCGTGCAGACCGTCCTGACCCAGCTGCAGGCCATCGCCCCTTATCCCAGCCAGCCGGTGGTTCGCCCGGCGTGGAACGACCCGGTGCAGATCAAACAGCTGCTGGACGTGGGCGCACAAACTCTGCTGGTGCCGATGGTGCAAAACGCCGACGAAGCGCGGCAGGCGGTACGTGCCACCCGCTACCCGCCCGCGGGTATTCGCGGCGTCGGCAGCGCCCTGGCGCGCGCCTCGCGCTGGAACCGCATTCCGGATTACCTGCAGCAGGCCAACGACGCCATGTGCGTGCTGGTGCAGATCGAAACCCGCGAGGCGCTGAAAAACCTGCCGCAGATCCTGGACGTGGACGGCGTCGACGGCGTGTTTATCGGCCCGGCGGATCTCAGCGCCGACATGGGCTTTGCCGGCAATCCGCAGCACCCGGAGGTGCAGGCCGCCATTGAACAGGCGATCGCGCAGATACGCGCTGCGGGTAAAGCCCCCGGCATCCTGATGGCGAACGAGCCGCTGGCAAAACGCTATCTTGAACTCGGCGCGCGGTTTGTCGCCGTCGGCGTCGACACCACCCTGCTCGCCCGCGGCGCGGAAGCGCTGGCGGCACGCTTTATCGAACAACCGGTTACGTCAGTTAATAACAATAAATCCGTCTACTAAACGTAAGATCTGGAGCGCACCATGACGACCTCTACCCTGCAAACCCATGATAATAAAGCCGTTGAACACCGCGTCATTCACAAGCTGTTCCGACGCCTGATCGTCTTTCTCTTTATCCTGTTTGTTTTCTCGTTTCTCGATCGCATCAACATCGGCTTCGCCGGGCTGACGATGGGCAAAGATCTGGGCCTCACCTCAACCATGTTTGGCCTGGCCGCGACGCTCTTTTACGTCACCTACGTGCTGTGCGGGATCCCGAGCAACATCATGCTGGCGAAGATCGGCGCACGCCGCTGGATCGCCGGGATAATGGTGGTGTGGGGTATTGCCTCCACCTGCACCATGTTCGCCACCAGCCCCGAAACCCTCTACGTCCTGCGCATGCTGGTGGGCATTGCCGAAGCGGGCTTCCTACCGGGTATTCTGGTCTATCTCACCTGGTGGTTCCCGGCCTATCACCGCGCCCGCGCCAACGCGCTGTTTATGATCGCCATGCCGGTGACCATGATGCTCGGCTCGATCCTCTCCGGGTACATTCTGGCGATGGACGGACTGTGGAACCTCAAGGGCTGGCAGTGGCTGTTCCTGCTGGAGGGTCTGCCGTCGGTGGTGCTCGGCGTGGTGACCTGGTTTTACCTCAACGACACCCCGGATCAGGCCACCTGGCTGGATGAGGACGAAAAGCGGGCGCTCAAAACGATGATCGCCCGCGAGCAGGAGGTTGCCATTGCCCAATCCGTCACGCCGCGCTCGACGCTGCGCGAGGTGCTGACCCCGGCGGTGCTGCTCTACACGCTGGCCTACTTCTGCCTGACCAATACGCTGAGCGCGATCAACATCTGGACCCCGCAAATCCTGCAGAGCTTCAACACGGGGAGCAGCAACATCGTCATCGGCCTGCTGGCGGCGATCCCGCAGTTCTGCACCATCCTCGGGATGATCTGGTGGAGCCGCCGCTCCGACAGGCTGAAAGAGCGAAAAAAGCACACCATCCTGCCGTACCTGTTCGCCGCGGCGGGATGGATGCTGGCCTCCGCGACCGATCACAGCCTGATCCAGCTGCTTGGCATCATCATGGCCTCAACCGGATCGTTTACCGCCATGGCGATATTCTGGACCACGCCGGATCGGGTGATTAGCCTGCAGTCCCGCGCGGTGGCGCTGGCGGTGATCAACGCCATCGGCAACGTCGGCTCCGCCGTTAGCCCATTGCTGATTGGGATCCTGCGCGACGCGACCGGCAGCTTCAGCTCGGGACTGTGGTTCGTGGCGGGTCTGCTGGTGGTCGGCGCGCTGGTGCTGACGCGCATTCCGATGACGCAGCGGGATCAACAGAGGAACGATCATGTGCCAGAGCCCTATCGCCAACATTGATATCAGCAAGGAGTACGACGAAAGTCTGGGCACCGACGATGTGCACTACCAGTCGTTCGCCCGCATGGCGGCCTTTTTTGGCCGCGACATGCAGGCGCATCGTCACGACCAGTATTTTCAGATGCACTTTCTCGATACCGGGCAGATTGAGCTCCAGCTCGACGATCACCGCTATTCGGTGCAGGCCCCGCTGTTCGTCCTCACCCCGCCGTCGGTGCCGCACGCGTTTATCACCGAATCCGACAGCGACGGACACGTGCTGACGGTGCGCGAGGATCTGATCTGGCCGCTGCTTGAGGTGCTCTACCCCGGCACGCGGGAGGCGTTTGGCCTGCCGGGGATCTGCCTTTCGCTTGCCGACAGGCCGGACGAGCTGGCGGCGCTGAAGCACTACTGGCAGCTGATTGCCCGGGAATCCACGGAGCAGCTGCCCGGGCGCGAGCATACGCTGGTCCTGCTGGCCCAGGCGGTGTTCACCCTGCTGCTGCGCAACGCGAAGCTCGACGACCACGCGTCAGGCGGCATGCGCGGCGAGCTGAAGCTGTTCCAGCGGTTTACCCAGCTGATCGACAGCCACTACCACCAGCACTGGACGGTGCCAGAATACGCCAGCGAACTGCACCTGACCGAATCCCGCCTGACCGATATCTGTCGCCGCTTCGCCAACCGCCCGCCAAAACGGCTGATCTTCGACCGCCAGCTGCGGGAGGCCAGGCGCCTGCTGCTCTTCTCCGACAGCACCGTCAGCGAAATTGCCTGGCAGCTGGGGTTTAAGGATCCGGCCTATTTTGCCCGCTTTTTTAATCGCTTAGTGGGGTGCTCGCCGAGCGCGTATCGGGCGCAGAAAGTACCGATCTCTTAGAATGAGACCTTCAGACGTACTGGATATTCATCGTGCCGCGATCGGTTCGATAGATGGAGGCATCCACCTGCCAGGTTGACTGAATCAGCTCCGGCGTAAGCACGGCGGCAGGTTCACCGGATGCCACAACTCTTCCTTCATTCAGAACGACAAGGTGCTGACAATAATTCGCCGCCAGATTGAGATCGTGTAAAGCCACGATGACGGTAACAGGCAACGCGGTAACAAGACGCATCAGCTCAAGCTGGAACTGGATGTCCAGATGGTTAATCGGCTCGTCCAGCAGCAGAATATCCGGCTGTTGAGTGAGCGCACGCGCTATCTGGCATCGCTGACGCTCACCGCCAGAGAGCCTCTGCCAGGTTCGGTGGGCCAGGGCATTAAGTTTCATCATCGAAAGCGCCTGCTGTACCGCATCCTCATCAGCCTGATGCCAGGGCGTAAACGCTCTGCGATGCGGTGTGCGCCCAAGGCGAACAATATCAAGAACGCTCATTTCCGCCTCCGCTTCCGCATGTTGCGGAACGAAAGCCAGCTTGCGGGAAAGCTGACGCTGGCTCAGGGTATTCGTCTGCTTACCGCCCATTGTGATTCCGGCATAAGTGCAGGGCTGGACGCCCGCCATGGCACGGATCAATGTCGATTTTCCCGACCCGTTAGGGCCGAGTAGCCCTACCGTTTGCGACCGTTGTGCCATAAAACTGATGTCAGACAACACCCGGCGCGCCTGGAGCGTCACGCTCAGCTTATCCACCACGACATGCATGCTTATTTCTCCCGGTTACGGTACAGAATCAGGGCAAAAACAGGCGCACCAACCAGGGCGGTGACCACACCAACTGGCAAAACCTGGTGGCTAATCAGCATGCGCGAAATCAGGTCTGCAAGGATCATGAAATGACACCCGCCGAGGAAGGCGAGAGGGACAGTGAGCAAATGGCGGTGCCCAGCAATCATGCGGGTAATATGCGGGATGACCAGCCCAACAAAGCCCACCGCACCAATAGCACTGACGATGACCGCCGTTATCAGCGCGGTGGTCAGCAGTAAAATCACGCGTACCCGCTGAACGCGTGTGCCAAGCGTCGCGGAAACGTCCATGCCAAAATTAAAGGTATCCAGTGAACGGGCGTAGCAGATTGTTATCAGCAACCCTGCCACAACGACGGTGAAGCACAGGAGTGCATCAGCCCAGCGCACACCGCTCAGACTCCCCAGCAGCCAGAACATGACCCCACGAGACTGCTCCGCGTTAGCCGACGTACTGACAATGTACGACGTGAGCGCGTTAAACAGCTGCGTACCGGCGATTCCGGCCAGTACAATCCGTGCTGCTTTCTCGCGCATACCGCCTGATAAGACGACGATCAGCAGAAACGCCATACAGGCACCAATAAACGCTCCGGCGCCTGTCGTAAGGACACCGCTGCCAATCCCCAACAGCATTACGCTGACGGCACCGGTTGAGGCACCGGCAGAGATCCCCAGCAGGTAAGGGTCCGCAAGCGAATTACGCAACAGCGACTGCATGACCAGACCGCACAACGCCAGGCCACCGCCGCTGCTGGCCGCCATCAGCGCACGACTCATACGGTATTGCCAGACAATTCCGGCTTCAACGGCAGGCAAATCGACGTGGGTGATACCCAGACCATTGGTTATTGCCCAAAACGCAGTGGCATAGCTCACCGGTATATCACCAGTCGCAGCAGCCAGCGTTATCATGATCGGCAGACTCAGGATCCCAGCGCAGATGATCGTGCCGGTTCGCCAGTAATAAACGGTCTTGTGCATCATCTGGCTTGAGTCATCTCTTTCATATGCTGGCCGATGAGCTCAACCGCTTCGACGTTACGCAGTGAGGGATCCAGCGACATGGCAGGAACCACCACGATATTCCCTTGCCTGACCGCAGCCATTTCACGCGTAACGGGATCGGTTTCCAGGAACCGTTTTTTTGTCACCACGTCATCTGCGGGATGCAGTCGTCTGTCCATACTCGCGATGACGATAATATCAGGCTGAGATTTAACGATATGTTCCCACGTCACCGCAGGCCACTCCTCGCCAGAATCGATGATATTTGTCAGACCAAGGGTTTTACTGATCCAGCCTGGTGCTCCTTTATTGCCCGCTACCCACGGATCGCCTTTCAGGCGGGAGCTTGAAAACCAGTAAACCACCTTAAGCGGCGCCTGCGCGTGCTGCTGCGCGGTGGCAATGCGCCCGGAAACTTTCTGTTTCAGCGCTTCGCCACGTGCCGGTACGTCAAAAATGCGAGCCAGAGCCGTAATCTCTTCAAGAATGATATCAATGGAGTAAGGCGCAGAGCGTGCGCCGTCGCCATTGGAGGTGGCTGTGACGGCCTTATTGGTACAGTCGGCTGGCGAGATCCAGGTCTTGATGCCTAACTGTTCAAATTGCTGACGCGTAGCAACCTCACCTTGCGGCCCGACATGCCAGCTGTACTGGGCGAGAACAAGCTCAGGACGTTGAGCGACTACGGCTTCGAACCCAGGAGCATTCTCTGCCAGTCGCTTAAGTCTAGCACCCTGCGCGCTGACATCGTCGGGTAAGGCGCCAAACCAGACGGTAGTACCCGCAATCTTATCTGCCAGCCCCAGGGCGAGCATCAGTTCTGTTTCGTGCTGACCAATTGTCACCACGCGTGAAGGGGCATGCGTGAAGGTTTCTTTAATGCCGCAGTTTTCGATGGTTATCGGATAACGAGTATCAGCCGTGCTCACCAGAGGAAAGGTCAGCAATGCAGAGAGCATAAGGGGGATTGTAAATTTCATCATTTCGCTCAAAGTTATGTTATAACATAACAATATGCACAGTATAAAACATGCTGTCAAGTCAACGCGAGGCGAGGCGACAACGATCACAAAGCCCATACCCACCCGAAAAGTACCCGTCGTTGTCCCAATCGTCCCTTCACGTTACGCCCCTCTCAGGCTTCAATTAAACAACAAAAACAAAACATAAATTTAACAACACAATTCCGATACGAGGTCCCTATGAAGCCTGAAGAGTTCCGCGCAGACGCCAAACGCCCGTTAACCGGTGAAGAGTATTTAAAAAGCCTGCAGGACGGACGCGAGATTTACATCTACGGCGAGCGCGTCAAAGACGTCACCACCCATCCGGCGTTTCGCAATGCGGCGGCCTCCATCGCGCAGATGTACGACGCGCTGCACAAGCCGGACATGCAGGACACGCTCTGCTGGGGCACCGACACCGGCAGCGGCGGCTATACCTACAAGTTCTTCCGCGTGGCGAAAAGCGCCGACGACCTGCGCCAGCAGCGCGACGCCATCGCCGAGTGGTCGCGCCTGAGCTACGGCTGGATGGGCCGCACGCCGGACTACAAAGCCGCGTTCGGCTGCGCGCTGGGCGCCAACCCGGCCTTCTACGGCCAGTTCGAGCAGAACGCCCGGAGCTGGTACACCCGCATTCAGGAAACCGGCCTGTACTTTAACCACGCCATCGTTAACCCGCCGATCGACCGCCACAAGCCAGCGGACGAGGTAAAAGACGTCTACATCAAGCTGGAGAAGGAGACCGACGCCGGCATTATCGTCAGCGGTGCGAAAGTGGTGGCAACCAACTCGGCGCTGACCCACTACAACATGATCGGCTTCGGCTCCGCGCAGGTGATGGGCGAAAACCCAGACTTCGCGCTGATGTTCGTCGCGCCGATGGACGCCGAGGGCGTGAAGCTGATCTCCCGCGCCTCCTACGAGATGGTGGCAGGCGCAACCGGCTCCCCTTACGACTACCCGCTCTCCAGCCGCTTTGACGAAAACGACGCGATCCTGGTAATGGATCACGTGCTAATCCCGTGGGAAAACGTGCTGATCTACCGCGATTTCGACCGCTGCCGTCGCTGGACGATGGAGGGCGGCTTTGCGCGAATGTATCCGCTGCAGGCCTGCGTGCGTCTGGCGGTGAAGCTCGACTTCATCACCGCCCTGCTGAAGAAATCCCTGGAGTGTACCGGCACCCTGGAGTTCCGCGGCGTGCAGGCGGATCTCGGCGAAGTGGTGGCCTGGCGCAACATGTTCTGGGCGCTGAGCGACTCCATGTGTTCCGAAGCCACCCCGTGGGTCAACGGTGCGTATCTGCCGGATCACGCGGCGTTGCAGACCTACCGCGTGATGGCCCCGATGGCCTACGCCAAGATCAAGAACATCATCGAGCGTAACGTCACCTCCGGGCTGATCTACCTGCCGTCCAGCGCGCGGGACCTGAACAACCCGCAGATCGACCAGTATCTGGCGAAATACGTGCGCGGCTCCAACGGCATGGACCACGTCGAACGCATCAAGATTTTGAAGCTGATGTGGGACGCCATCGGCAGCGAGTTTGGCGGCCGTCACGAGCTGTACGAAATTAACTACTCCGGCAGCCAGGATGAAATTCGCCTGCAGTGTCTGCGCCAGGCGCAGAGTTCCGGCAATATGGACAAGATGATGGCGATGGTCGACCGCTGTATGTCCGAATACGACCAACACGGCTGGACGGTGCCACACCTGCACAACAACAGCGATATCAACATGCTGGACAAGCTGCTGAAATAGCGCAGCGGGAGGTTGCAATGCATTCAGATGAACAACGCCTGCGTTTTCGCGACGCAATGAGTAGCCTGTCGGCGGCGGTTAACGTGGTCACCACCGAGGGCGAGGCGGGCCGCTGCGGCATCACCGCCACCGCCGTCTGCTCGGTCACGGACACCCCGCCGTCGGTCATGGTGTGCATCAACGCCAACAGCGCCATGAACCCGGTATTCCAGGGCAACGGCAGGCTGTGTGTTAACGTGCTGAACCACGAGCAGGAGATCATGGCGCGCCATTTCGCCGGGATGACCGGTATGGCGATGGAAGAGCGCTTTGCCCTCTCCTGCTGGCAGAAAGGGCCGCTGGCGCAGCCGGTACTCAAGGGCGCGCTGGCCAGCCTTGAAGGCGAAATAAGCCAGGTGCAAACCATCGGCACGCATCTGGTTTATCTGGTTGAAATTAAAAACATCATTCTGAGTGACGCGGGCCACGGCCTGATCTACTTCAGGCGCCGCTTCCACCCGGTCATGCTGGAGACGGAAGTCGCCGTGTGACCCCCCTCGCGCTGGCCTTTTTTCCGGCCAGCGCCGCTTTCTGCAAAAACTCCTAAGGTTTCCGCTAAATCACGCCGTTATATACCCATAAGAGAAATTTTCTGTGCCTGAATACTGACGCCGCCTGTCAGTGCACCCGCATCATTCAGCGCATACCTATATATACAGGATGACCTTATGGCTAAAACGACGCGGAGCCGCTCGGCTGAACGTCTGGTCGATATTCTCCTTGAGCTACATTTAAACGGTGTGGTAAACCGCGGTGCGCTAATGGAGAAATTTAAAATTACCGAACGCACCGTCTACCGGGATTTAAATGCCCTCTCGCCCATTGTTGAACATACCGGTAACGGTCTATATCGGCTGATTCATTCCGCACAATCGCCGGGTGGGCAAGGATTGCATCACACTCTGGCTAACTTTCTGAATGCCGACAGCTTTTTCCCTGAAAGAAATATGGAATTCTGGCAAAAGCTTGAAAGGCGCGTAGACGAAAACCATATTCTTATTCTTGGCAATGAAGCGGAACATACGGTAGAACGCGATATTCGCCGTCATTTAACGAAAATCGAGAAATCGATTAAAAACCATAATGTTTGCCAGATCGTTTATAAGGGTAAAACCCGCCTGATTAATCCCTATAAACTCATTAACAAAAAAAATATATGGTATTTACAAGCCACCGAAAATAGCCGGCTGAAATCCTTCTCATTGAGCCAGATTAGCTGGTTTGATATTCAGAAAACGACCTTCACTCCCGAAGAAAATGTTCTTGAGCTGCTGGAGAAAAGCCTCGACCCCTGGGTGTCCGAAGATACTTTCGCGGTGAAAATATTCATCAAAGATAATATTTCACATTACTTCCTGCGCCGGGATCTTCTGCCGGAACAGGAGCTGCTGGAGGAGCAGCAGGACGGCGTCACGCTGCGCTGCCAGGCGGCTCACGAGAACCAGATCCTGCCGCTGCTGTTCTACTGGCTCCCCCATATTCAGATCCTGGAACCGAGCTGGCTGAAGGAGAAACTCATCAGGACGCTGGAGAGCTATCTGGCCGTGGAGCGCAACCCGAATAATCAAGTGATCTCAATCACATAATTTCGCCCTCTGGCGGCGCACCGAAACCGCTCGTCGCCGCCTTTGACCGCTCACCCGGCACTTTCAACCACTCATTCATTTACCGTCCTTTACGCGCGCGGGGATCTGGCACGATCGCTCCAGCATTAATCAATACCTCCTCACAACGAACCCTGACCCTTTTTTCTTTACATAAAAAACCAGGTCTTACTATGGATACTAAAAAACTACTGAAGCACGTGCCCTGGGCCTTACTCGGGATCCTCGGTGCTTTCTGTCTGGCGGTTGTCGCATTACGCCGGGGCGAACACGTCAGCGCCCTGTGGATCGTGGTCGCGTCGGTTTCCGTCTACCTTGTGGCTTATCGCTACTACAGCTTATACATCGCGCAGAAGGTCATGAAGCTCGACCCGACGCGTGCCACCCCGGCGGTCATTAACAATGACGGCCTGAACTACGTGCCTACCAACCGCTACGTGCTGTTTGGTCACCACTTTGCCGCCATCGCAGGCGCTGGCCCGCTGGTCGGCCCGGTACTGGCCGCGCAGATGGGC
The DNA here is from genome assembly GCF_003331015.1 of Enterobacter sp. GER_MD16_1505_Eko_090. Lineage (NCBI taxonomy): Bacteria > Pseudomonadati > Pseudomonadota > Gammaproteobacteria > Enterobacterales > Enterobacteriaceae > Enterobacter > Enterobacter sp. GER_MD16_1505_Eko_090. Next base: position 273,824 of record NZ_PUQF01000002.1, read on the forward strand.
TACCTGCCGGGTACGCTCTGGCTGCTGGCGGGCGTGGTGCTGGCGGGGGCGGTGCAGGACTTTATGGTGCTGTTTATCTCCTCGCGCCGTAACGGTTCGTCGCTGGGTGAGATGATCAAAGAAGAGATGGGCCGCGTGCCGGGCACCATCGCCCTCTTTGGCTGCTTCCTGATCATGATCATCATCCTCGCGGTGCTGGCGCTGATCGTGGTGAAAGCGCTGGCCGAAAGTCCGTGGGGCGTCTTCACCGTCTGCTCTACCGTACCGATTGCGCTGTTCATGGGCATCTACATGCGCTTCCTGCGCCCTGGCCGCGTTGGTGAGGTGTCGGTGATCGGTATCGTGCTGCTGGTCGCCTCCATCTACTTCGGCGGCGTGATTGCGCACGACCCGTACTGGGGCCCGGCGCTGACCTTTAAAGACACCACCATCACCTTCGCGCTGATCGGTTACGCATTCGTTTCTGCCCTGCTGCCGGTGTGGCTGATTCTGGCTCCGCGCGACTACCTGGCGACCTTCCTGAAAATCGGCGTGATCGTCGGGCTGGCAATCGGGATTGTGATCATCAACCCTGAGCTGAAAATGCCGGCGGTAACCCAGTACATTGACGGTACCGGTCCGCTGTGGAAAGGCGCCCTGTTCCCGTTCCTGTTTATCACTATCGCCTGCGGTGCCGTGTCTGGCTTCCACGCGCTGATCTCCTCCGGCACCACGCCGAAGCTGATGGCCAATGAAACCGACGCGCGCTTCATCGGTTACGGCGCAATGCTCATGGAGTCCTTCGTGGCGATCATGGCGCTGGTTGCGGCGTCGATTATCGAGCCTGGCCTGTACTTCGCGATGAACACGCCACCAGCGGGTCTGGGCATCACCATGCCTAACCTGCATGAGATGGGCGGCGAAAATACCGCGCTGATCATGGCGCAGCTGAAAGAGGCCAGCGCACACGCGGCGGCGACCGTCAGCTCCTGGGGCTTTGTGATTTCGCCTGAGCAGATCATGCAGACCGCGAAAGACATCGGCGAACCGTCCGTGCTGAACCGCGCAGGTGGTGCACCGACGCTGGCGGTAGGTATCGCACACGTGTTCCACAAAGTGCTGCCGTGGGCGGACATGGGCTTCTGGTACCACTTCGGTATTCTGTTCGAAGCGCTGTTCATCCTCACCGCGCTGGACGCCGGTACCCGTGCGGGCCGCTTCATGCTGCAGGATCTGCTGGGTAACTTCGTGCCGTTCCTGAAGAAAACCGACTCTCTGGTGGCGGGCGTACTCGGCACCGCGGGCTGCGTAGGCCTGTGGGGTTACCTGCTGTATCAGGGCGTGGTTGACCCACTCGGCGGCGTGAAGAGCCTGTGGCCGCTGTTCGGTATCTCTAACCAGATGCTGGCTGCCGTGGCCCTGGTGCTGGGTACCGTGGTCCTCGTGAAAATGAAACGTACCAAATACATCTGGGTTACCGTGGTGCCTGCGCTGTGGCTGCTGCTCTGCACCACCTGGGCGCTGGGTCTGAAGCTGTTCAGCACCAACCCGCAGCTGGAAGGCTTCTTCTTCATGGCTAACCAGTACAAAGAGAAGATTGCTGCAGGCGGCGCGGATTTAACCGCGCAGCAGATTGCCAACATGAACCATATCGTGGTGAACAACTACACCAACGCGGGTCTGAGCATTCTGTTCCTGGTGGTGGTGTACAGCATCATCTTCTACGGCATCAAAACCTGGATGAAAGTGCGCAACATCGATGGCCGCACGGATAAAGAAACCCCGTACGTGCCGGTACCGGAAGGCGGCGTGAAGACCTCTTCACACCACTAAAACAATGGCGGGCGGCGCTGCGCTGACCCGCCCTACAACGGTGCTGTAGGCCCGGATCGCTGCGCGCCACCGGGCTTTTTCTTATCAGGACACGTTATGTTTGGTAACTTAGGCGAAGCAAAAAAATACCTCGGTCAGGCGGCGAAAATGCTGATTGGCATCCCGGACTATGACAACTACGTTGAGCACATGAAGACCAACCATCCGGATAAGCCGTACATGACCTACACCGAATTCTTCCGCGAGCGTCAGGAAGCGCGCTACGGCGGAAGTGGAGAAGGCGGCGTCCGCTGCTGCTAAAGGAGAGACCATGACCCCGATTGCCGTTACCCTGCTGACCGGTTTCCTCGGCGCCGGTAAAACCACCCTGCTGCGCCACATCCTGAACGAGCAGCACGGCTTCAAAATCGCCGTCATCGAAAACGAATTTGGCGAAGTCTCCGTAGACGACCAGCTGATTGGCGATCGCGCCACGCAGATCAAAACCCTGACCAACGGCTGCATCTGCTGCACCCGCTCTAATGAATTAGAAGACGCCCTGCTGGACCTGCTCGACAGCCGCGACCGCGGGGAAATCGACTTCGACCGCCTGGTGATCGAGTGCACCGGCATGGCCGACCCCGGCCCGATTATTCAGACCTTTTTCTCGCACGAGATCCTTTGCCAGCGCTACCTGCTGGACGGCGTCATTGCCCTGGTCGACGCGGTCCACGCCGACGATCAGATGAACCAGTTCACCATCGCCCAGTCTCAGGTGGGCTACGCCGACCGCATCCTGCTGACCAAAACCGACGTGGCGGGCGAAAGCGTTAAGCTGCGCGAGCGCCTGACGCGCATCAACTCCCGCGCGCCGATTTACACGGTGACGCACGGCGATATCAACCTGTCCCAGCTGTTCAACACCAACGGCTTTATGCTGGAAGAGAACGTCACCGCAAAACCGCGCTTCCACTTTATGGGAGACAAGCAAAACGACGTGGCGTCGATTGTGGTCGAGCTGGATTACCCGGTGGACATCAGCGAGGTCTCCCGCGTGATGGAGAACCTGCTGCTGTCGTTTGCCGACAGGCTGCTGCGCTACAAAGGCATGCTGTGGATTGACGGCGAGCCGAACCGCCTGCTGTTCCAGGGCGTGCAGCGCCTGTACAGCGCCGACTGGGACCGACCGTGGGGCGATGAAGCGCCGCACAGCGTGATGGTGTTTATTGGCATCCAGCTGCCGGAAGAGGAGATTCGGGCGGCGTTTGCGGGGCTGAAGAAATAGCCTCCCCGCTTAACTATGCGCTCCGAACAATCCCCCTCTCCCCTGTGGGGAGAGCGGTGAGCGGTAAACTTATTTCACCGCCTCCGGCAGCGTCACAATCCACAGCTCGCTGTCGGACTCCGGCTTCTTCAGCGGCTTCACGCTGAGCGTGGTTTCCACCGGTTTATCCTCCAGCGTCAGCTTGCCTTCCGCGTTCACCCGGTAATCCTTAAGCTTCTTGCCCTCGACCGGGTTTTGCATCGCGACCTTCACGCCAAAATCGTTATCGTTCGCCACCGCAAGCGTTTTGCTGTCGATCAGCGCCAGTCCTTCAGCCTTCTCCTGCTGCCAGCCCAGCGCGCGGAGATCGACCACCTGCGTTTTTGCCGCAAGGGTAATGCCGCGCTGCGCCAGGGTTTTCTCATCATCAAACTCCGGGTACTCGCCCGGCTTGTCGAAGGCGGAAAGATCGCTCGCCTTGCTGAGATCCACCTTGTAAATCAGGTTGCGCATCCCGTCGTTTTTATCGCTTCCCTGCTCAATCAGCAGGATGTGCTGATTATCGAGCGCCACGATGTCGCCGATTTTGGCGTCGCTGTTTTTGTCGTAGGCCGCGCTGTCGATAGGGTAACCGTACATCGCGGTTTTGCCGGTCGCCGGGTCAAAACTCACCAGACGGGTGAACAGCGCCTGCTTTTTGCTCTTCCCGTCGATGTCCAGCGTGCTTTGCACGGCGGCGATAATCCGTCCGTCCGGCATCCGGGTCAGGCCTTCAAAGCCCCGGTTGGGCTGACGCCATTTGATGATGTTTGGCAGACCGCCCGCGATAGATTTTTCCCCTTCCGCGGCCTGCGGCCCGTGGATCGCGAGGATTTTCCCTTTGCTGTCGACGTTAATCAGGAACGGGCCGTACTCGTCGCACAGCCAGTAGCCGCCTTTGCCGTCCGGCGTAATGCCTTCCGTATCCAGTCCGCGGTTATCACCTTTCAGGACCTTGAGGGTGTCGCTGAACGCCACTTCATTGGTGGAGCCAATCACGCCGCTTTGCAGCGGCAGACCGTTAATCTCGCCTTTATCGTCATGCAGCGGGCGGGCATCAACCGCCTCCGCTTTGCCGTTCTGGACGCGGATGGTCATCAGGAGCGGCGCGAAATCCGGCGTAACAAAGATTTTGGCTTCGTTTTTACCCATTTTTGGCGCATCGGCGTTGGGACCGCGATCGGTCACGGTCGCAAACGTCAGGGCATCGCCCTGCTTGCCCGTAAACAGCAGGCCAGAGCCAATCCCCACCGGGAGCCCGTTCGGGAACGCATCGGCAAACGCGCCGCTGTATTTCACATGGGAGCCGTCAGGGAAGCTGACGATATAGCGCTCAGCGGTAGGCTGCGCAGCCAGGCCAGAGAAAGAGAGCGCACAACCGATAAGCACAGGAATAATTTTTCTTTTCATATTGTTAGTGTCCAGTGAGTGAAGCCAACAACGTAAAGAATAAACGTGTCAGAAAAATGACATAGAAAGGCAACCGGCGTGCGCGGGTGAACGTATATTCATTGCCCTGAAATGTAAGGTTGTGTTGTATTATGTGACATCTGAAATACTTCTGGAAATTATTAGAAACCCAATTAATTCACCTCTAATCACTATCCCTTCCTCGTTCAGTTTATGTTTAGTCAAAAAATTAAACGGTGCCTAAACGTCCGAACATCACGCGTTGACACCTCGACAATCAAACATCGATGCAACATTTCGAATAAAAAAGTTAACAATATCAGCATAAAACAGCGACCTTCATCACATTTGCAGTCATAAACATCGCTTGTTAAGGTGCCCCCAGATGAATTTAATGACGAGGCATAAAACATGAAAAAACTGAATATCCTTCTTCTTTCTGCTCTGACCGCCCTCTCGGGTTCCGCTCTGGCAATGGGCGGCAGCATTGAGCAGGGTAAAAACTTTACCAACCTCAACCTCGAGATGGGGAAATCCTCATCCGGCCTGTATGCCGAAAGCAACTGGCTTAAAAACACCGATGACGGTACCCAGACCGGCGGCGTGGGCGCAGGCTACAACCTGGAAGTGGGCCCGGTGATGCTGAATGCGGGTGCTAAAGCCATTTACATCGGCCCGAAGAAAGGCGATAACGGCGTGGCGTTCCCGATCGGCGGCGGTGTGAACGTTGCCCTGACCGACAGCATCCACGTGTACGGTGAAGGCTACGTGGCGCCAGAAGGGCTGAACAACAGCGTGAAAAACTACGTGGAAGCCAACGGCGGCGTAAGCTGGACGCCAATTACGCCTGTGACCCTGAAAGTGGGTTACCGCCACGTGAGCGTTGATGGCAAGGACGGCCGCCCTGGCCACACGCTGATTGACGGCGCATATGTAGGCGGTGGAGTCACCTTCTGATGAAACACCGCATGACCGCGCTTTGCGTTCTGAGCCTCACGCTGATGCTCACCGGCTGCGTCCAGTACAAATGGGTGAAACCGGGCGTCAGCGATGCGGAAATGAATAAAAAGCTCACGGAATGCGAAGCGCAGGCGCTGATCGATCTTCCCCCGGATAACGTGGTGACCGGTTCGAGCTCGGAAAAAACGGACAAATCGAAAAAGAAAAAGGATATTTCCACGAGCTACACGGTTGAAGACGCGAATGAATATCGCCGGGATACGCTGGTTGACAGCTGCATGTTCAAAAGCGGCTGGGACAAGATCGTAGTGCAATAACCCCATAAAAAACCTGCCGGCTGGCAGGTTTTTTTTATGGCCTCTTACTGACGCACCACCACCAGCTTCTGGTTCACAAACTCTTTGATCCCCAGATCCGACAGCTCGCGTCCGTAACCGGAGCGCTTCACGCCGCCGAACGGCAGCTCTGGCGCGGTATCGGTGAGCCAGTTGATATACACCATCCCGGTCTCAATCCGCGACGCCATTTTTTTCGCGCGCTCGATATTCTGGCTGAATACCGCCCCACCCAGGCCGTAGTGTGAGTCGTTCGCCAGCGCGACCGCCTCGTCGTCGTTTTTTACCACGTACATCTGCGCCACCGGGCCGAAGAACTCTTCAAAGTACGCCGGGTTGTCGCGCGAGATATTCGTCAGGATCGTCGGTTCGAAGAAGCTCCCCTCACGCTGCACCGGCTTGCCGCCATAGTGCAGCGTCGCGCCGTTTTTCACCGCCTCGTTGACCTGTTTGGTCAGCGTTTCCAGCGCATCTTTCGACGACAGCGGCCCCAGCGTGGTGCTTTCGTCGAGCGGATCGCCAATCTTCACCTGCTTAAACGCCTCGGTAAATTTGCTCAGGAAGGTGTCGGCAATCTTTTCATGCAGGATAAAGCGCTTCGCCGCGGTACAGACCTGCCCGGCGTTGTTGAGCCGCGCATTCACGCCAATCCTGACGGCTTTGTCCAGGTCCGCATCGTCCAGCACCACGAACACGTCGTTACCGCCCAGTTCAAGGGTGGATTTCTTGATGTGCTTCGCCGCCTGCGCGGCCACCACGCTGCCGGCTTTTTCGGAGCCGGTTAATGCGGCACCCTGCACGCGATCGTCAGCAATGATGTTCGCCACCTGCTCGGACGAAATAAACAGGTTGGTCCACGCCCCTTCCGGCGCCCCCGCCTCACGCACCAGGTGGGCAAAGGTCTCGGCGCAGTGCGGCACGATGCTGGCATGCTTGGCGATAACGGGGTTACCCGCCGCCAGGTTTGGCGCCAGAACGCGCATCAGCTGGTAATACGGGAAGTTCCACGGCTCAACGGCCATCAGCACGCCGATGGGGTGATGCTCCACCCACGCTTCCCCGAGTTCGGATTGATACTTCACCGGGGCCAGGAACTGCTTCGCGTTGTCGGCGTAGTAGCGGGCGATCTGCGCGCACAGCTTCACTTCGCCACGGCTCTGTTCGATGAGCTTACCCATCTCCTGACTGGCAATTTTCGCCAGCTCCTCGGTGCGCTCGTCGATCAGATCGGCAAGCTTATGCAGCACCGGCAGGCGCTGATTGATGTCGCCTTTCGCCCAGTCCGAATGGTAAAGCGCATCGGCCGCTTTCAGCGCCGCGTCGATATCCGCGTCGGTATGCGAGGGGTATTCTTTGATGAGCTGGTTAGTGGCAGGATTTACTGTCTGATAAGCCATGTCGAATCTCCTTGTTTTACCGCTTAGGGTATTAAGGGTAGTCAACATGACTGGCTGTGGACGTAAAGTTGGGTATATCCGGAAGGTTCTTAATGAAGCGCTGCAAGACGGTTCGCTGACGTGGTATAAAAAACGTCCAGAAGGAGTTCATATGACCGATACCCGACACATCCGGCAGACTTTTTACCGTGCCTCAGGCCTTGAGCTGCGCAGCACGTGGCAGAGCACGCAGCCGTACAAACGCCACAGTCACCCTCAGCTCTCTATCGGCGCGATTATGGAAGGCCAGACCTGCTGCGTGTGCCATGACAGAGAATACATCCTTAACCCCGGTGACCTCATTGTGATCCCGGCCTCTGCGCCGCACAGCTGCAACCCCGTCGCCGGGCAACCGCGCAGCTACCATATGCTCTATATCGACACCGATATTCCTCAGGCGTTACAGGTGATTCGCGACCCTGCGCTCTTTAAGCGCTACCTGGATATTGTTGAGGCAATGTCGCCTGCCTCCGTAGACACGCTGCTTTCAGCCCTGCCCCGCTGCGTGGCAAACGCAGATGCGCTTCGCTCAACCAGCCAGCACGTGCGGCAGGCGTTTCTTGCCGACCTGGCCGCACCGCCTTCGCTTGACGAACTTGCCCAACGATTCTCGCTGCGCAAGGAGACGCTGATCCGCACCTTCCGGCAGGATACCGGCCTGACGCCGGGCAGCTTCCTCAACATCTCCCGCGTGGAGTTCGCCAAAGCGCGACTGCGTGCCGGGGACGACATCGCCGACGTTGGCTACCAGAGCGGGTTTGCCGACCAGAGCCATTTTCATAAGACCTTCGTCAGCTATACCGCCGCCACGCCGCGCCAGTACGCGACGGGCCGATCAATATCTGACAATAAATAACGTTGGCATCACCGTAGCCTGACCTCAGATTGTTAACCGAGGTTGCTATGGAACTGTTCTTCCCTTCCGCTTTTCTCGCCCTGGCGCTGGCGCATTTTGTCGCCCTGTTAAGCCCGGGGCCGGACTTCTTCCTGCTGGTGGGCTACGCGGCGCGCTACCGACTGCGCGGCAGCGCCGGATTGTGCGTCGGCATCGCCGCGGGTAACGCGCTTTATATTGTTCTGGTGATTATCGGCTGGAGCGCGCTGCGGCAGTTTGCCTGGCTGTTTACGCTGATAGAGTTTTGCGGGGCGCTGTACCTGCTGTGGATCGGCTCGCATCTGGTGCGCAGCCAACCGCAGGCGATGAGGCTGAATGAAACCCGTCAGCGCTGCCCTTCGCTGCGCAAGCAGATCCTGCTGGGGCTCGGCTCGGCGCTGCTTAATCCGAAGAACGCGCTGTTCTATCTGGCCCTGATGACGGCGCTACTGGGACCGGACGTGACGCTGCTTCAGCAGGCAACCTGCGGCGTCTGGATGGTGACGGTGGTGCTGGCGTGGGATCTGGCACTGGTGACGCTGATGGGTTTGCCCGCGGTCCAGCAGAAGCTCAGCCGTGCGCTGTGGCTGATAGAGCGCACGGCGGGGGTGGTGCTGATGGGGTTTGGCGGGTGGGTGATGTGGCGGGTGATATGAAAGAATCTTATCAGCCGTTTTCTATGCCCCTAACCGATAATCCCAGTCATCCATGTGAATAACGTTACCGTCACGGTAATGCCAGGTTATCTTTTCATAACGAAGCAAAACAAGCTCAAGATGCCCCTGTTTTTCATGGTAAGTCTCTTTCACGTCATGCATTAATGAAAACACCGTGACGACCTTCACCGCTTCCAGCGTTATCGTGAAATAGATGTCTTCCTGACCGGCATCATTGATTCTGTACAGGTCGATAGTCGCTTTTCTGAACGTACCGCCCGTGCTGAGTGCTTTATAGAGAAAAACGCTGGAGGCATCTATTTCTTTCTCAATCAGAAAGGGACGATGCTGGCGTTTGCTCAATGCTCTGCCATTATGCAGGTCAGAATTATAGCTTACGTTATGATAGAGCCCTAAAACCTCAATCTGGTTTTCATGGTCTTTAACTTTCACGCTGCCTTTTATGCTATTACCCGCATCGTCAGTTAATGACATATATCCCGGAATGGCCATTTACATATCCTTATCGAATGGAACAGAGTGTTCAACAGTCGCGATCATAACAGCGAGACATCTTTTACCCTGCGGGGTTGTTATTTTAAACATTTCCCTGATTGAATCCACAAAGAGCTTATTACCCTCTGCTTCCGTTTCTGGATAACTGGCAAAAGCACAGATTTGTTGAATAGTGAGTAACGGCTTATCGTCTTTTAAAATGGCTAAAACGCCTGCAGGATTATGAGGGATAGCTTCAGAAAGCGCTGCTTTTAAATCTTCAGCCGTACTGGCGTCCACGCCCGGCTCAAGCGCACTCGCGACAGCTAACCATTTCTGATTTCCTTTGCTAATCTCTGGGATAACATGATTCCACCATTCCGACTCATCGCTATCATTAGCATATAATTGTGCAACAACATGCCTGGCGCCTTTGCCGTTTATCATCTGCAAGATCTGTTCAGGAGTGTGGTTTTTGGCAAATAACCCCATCGGTAAGCACAAGAAGAATAGCGCAATAATACACTTCATTATCGCACCACCAGTATTGTATCACCCGAATCATAAATCATATGACGCTTGTCCTGGCCGTTCATAATGATGCAACCAGCTGATGCTGATCCTGGTGGCTGACCTTTTTTATCACCATGAATTTGAAAATGATCTCTACCAAAGGTATTGGTCCCCGCTATAGGCTCAAGAATAATGGCCTCTGCACTTTTATGATTATTCCACCCGGCAATAAAATAAATACCTCTGGGAATGGGGCCTCTGTTTCGTTGACTTTCACACTCTGGCTTATCTTTCGATTCACCCGCACCGCTGTAGCAGTTAGCAACAAACTCACCATTATGGCTCAATACCCCCGTCGAAACTTTATACTCCCATGTCATCATTACCGTCTCCTTTCATAAATAGTCCTTTATCTTATGACTAACAAGAGCGTTAAAATGACTACGACGGTCACAAAACATGACGTCCAAAATAAATAAGCACAAAAAATATAGAAAAATTAATAATAGATAATTTTGATGTATATAATTTTTATATAAAAGCCGTGTGTTCAGGCAGAGATTGCGTCTACCCTTTCACCAGTTTTGCACTTTTGGTTCACTTGCCTCTATCCTTAACCCATGGAAAAAATAGCTGAACTCAAACGCGCCAAGCTGCTGGCGCTGTCGCTGCTGCTGATTGCCGCCGCGGCCTTTATCACCACCCTGTTCCTGCCGCAGACCTTTTGGGTGCGCGGCGTCAAGGCCATTGCCGAGGCGGCAATGGTTGGCGCGCTGGCGGACTGGTTTGCGGTGGTCGCGCTGTTCCGCCGGGTGCCGATTCCCTTTATCTCCCGCCATACGGCGATCATCCCGCGCAATAAGGACCGGATCGGCGACAATCTCGGCCAGTTCGTGCAGGAGAAGTTTCTGGATACCCAGTCGCTGGTGGCGTTGATCCGCCGCTATGAGCCCGCACAGATGATTGGCGCCTGGTTCAGCAAGCCCGACAACGCCCAGCGCGTCGGGCTGCATCTGATGCAGGTGATGAGCGGTTTTCTCGAACTCACCGACGACGGGCGCATTCAGCGCCTGCTCAAACGCGCGGTGCATAAGGCCATCGACAAGGTCGACTTCACCGAAACCAGCGCCGTGATGCTGGAGAGTATGACCAAAAACAACCGCCACCAGGTGCTGCTGGACGCCATCATCAACCGGTTGATTACCCTGATTCAGCGGGAAAGCACGCGGGACTTTATTGCCGACCAGATCGTCCACTGGCTCAAGACCGAACACCCGCGCAAGGCGATGGTGCTGCCCACCGAGTGGCTGGGCGATCAAAGCGCGGAGATGGTATCGAACGCGGTCAACACGCTGCTGGACGATATCAGCCACGACCGCACGCACCAGATCCGCCAGGCGTTTGACCGCGCCACGCTGAAGCTTATCGACAACCTGAAAAACGATCCGGACATGGCGGCAAAAGCCGACAACATTAAGCACTACCTGAAAAACGACGAGGCGTTTAACCGCTATCTGGGGGAGATGTGGGCCGACCTGCGCCAGTGGCTGAAGGCGGATATGCAGAGTGAGGACTCGCGCGTGAAGCAGCGCATCGCCAACGCCGGGCTGTGGTTTGGCGAAACGCTGTCTAACGACGCCAGCCTGCGGGCGTCGCTGAACGAGCATCTGGAGCAGGCCGCGCATCGCGTGGCGCCGGATTTCGCGGCGTTTCTGACCCGCCACATCAGCGACACGGTCAAAAGCTGGGACGCCAAAGACATGTCCCGCCAGATTGAACTGAACATTGGCAAGGATCTGCAGTTTATCCGCGTCAACGGTACGCTGGTGGGCGGGACGATTGGCCTGATCCTGTTTTTACTCTCGCAGCTGCCTGCCGTGCTGGGACATTAATCTACTTTGGGCGGCGCGATGACGTAGCGCGTCGCCTCGAAGCGGTTGAGGATCAGGTGCATCAGAAAGACCATCGTCAGCGTCGCCACCAGCGAAAAGGTAACGGAGGTGATGCGGTACAGATCGCTGAACACCAGGTCAGTGTCCGGGTGCATGTTCTGCCCGAACATTATCCCGATGGTGGTGATGCTGGAGAAGCCTACGCCCGCCCCGACCTTCTCCATCACGTGGAGTCGCGCGCCAAACGCCAGCCCAAGGCCGATCAGCGGCATCATCAACAGCATATGGCTGCTGTGATCGTAGAGGATCAGCTGCACCACCAGAATATAGAGGCAGCCCAGCACCACGCCGACCACGCGCCAGATGGAGCTCATCACCGCGCCGCGATAGTGCATCGGGAACAGGATCAGAATCCCTGCCATCAGCGCCGAGAGCGAATCGCTTAAGTCGCTAATCTGAAACACCACGAAAATCATCGTCGCGACGCTGCCGGAGAGCAGCGACTCGTGGCGCACGCGGGCATCGTCTTTCTCAATCAGCGGCGGCGGCTTGCGGGGCTCCACGTCCGGCAGGAGGTAGTTCATCAGCGCGCTCAGGCACACCGCCATCACGCTGGCTTCGATGTTCGAGAACAAAAGCGTATGCCAGTTGGTGGTGGGGTAGCTCATAAAGTTGAGCATCACACTCTGGCACACCACGCCCATCGAACCGAACAAAAACAGCGGCCCTTTACTCATAAAGCGAAAACGCATCACGTAGAGGGCGAAGACCACCAGCGTCATGATCGCCGGCCATTGCGACAAATAGCCGATGATAATTACCATTTCGACGCAGTTAAGCGATGCGCTGAAGATAAACTGCTTCGCCACGTGGCGGTTAAACACCGGCACCAGCGACAGCAGCATGATCGGGTAGACCACGAAGAACACGCCGTAGCGGGTGTTGTAGAAGCTCGAGATGCTCAGCGCAATCATCCCGGCAAAGACGATGCGCAGGGTCTGGCGAAAGTCGTTTGCCGTGTAGACGATGTTACCGTGCGGGGTAAATACTCGCGCCAGGGTGCTAATAGACATAGTGAAGCAGGCTCACCAGGTGGATCTGCATCCCGGAGAAGAAGCGCGCAAACGGCCCTTCGCTGTTGTAGAGCTGCACGGTCGCGCGGGCGCCGGTCGGCAGATGCTTCGGCAGCGGCTCGTCCAGCGAGACGTGAATGCGCATGCGCTGGGCATCGCGCACCCAGCGGTTGGAGGTTTCCGGCTCGGAGAGCTGGCCATTAACGGCCTCCTGACCGGCCAGGATCCCCGCGTCGCTGCTGGTGACGTGGGCGCGGAAAACGTGTCCCGGGAAGGCGTCAAACACCACGGCCGCATCGGTGCCCTGATGGGTATGGCGCAGGCTCTTCTCACGGAAATCGGCCACGATATCGGTCTGGTTGTTTACCAGCGCCAGCGCGGCCGAACCGGAGGAAGCGTAGAAGCCCGGGCTCAGCTGCAGGTTACTGACCGTGCCGTCCGCCTGGGCGTAGACCTTCGTCCAGCCGAGGTTCAGCTCCGCGTCATCGAGCGCGTTACGGTATTTTTGCAGCGTCACGTTGTGCTGCTCATCCCGCTCGCCGCGCTGGATGCGCAGGTTGCGGATGTTGGCCTGAATCGTGCTGACGGACTGCTCGCTGCTCTGCCAGGTGGTGCGAACCTTATCCAGATCCGCCTGCGAGACGTTCTGCAGGGTGCTCAGTTTCTGGTAGCGATCAAAGGTCACTTTGTCGTTACGCGCGGTCAGCACGGCGGTTTTCAGGCTGGCCTGCGCGGCGGCGATCTGCGCATCCAGCTGTTCGTTGGACAGGCGTGCCTGCTCGAGCGCGATTTGCGCCGCCTCTACTTTATTGCGAAACGGCGTGTCGTCGAGTTCAAACAGCAGATCGCCTTTCTTCACCTGGCTGTTGTTATGGACATGTACCGCCGCCACGTAGCCGGAGACGCGCGGAGACACCGGCGTCACCACGCGCATCACGGTGGAGTCCGGCGTCAGCGGGATCCAGATATCCGCGACGATAAAGTAGACAAACATCAGCAGGAAAGAGGCAATACTCACCCTTACCCAGCGGGCAAACTTTTGTTCAGGGGTCATTATTTTTCGGTCTTGTTATCTTCTTCGCGGATTGTCCGCAAATTGCAGGCGATTTGGTTCAACGTGGCGCTGAAAATGTCGAGATGTTCCGGCGCGATGTTTTGCGATACGCGCGCCTGATACGTCTCAATCACCTGAGTGAGCCTTTTTAATATGGCTTTTCCCTCAGGCGTCAGCGTCAGAAGCCGGATGCGCTTGTCATAAGGCGATGTGGTGCGCAGCAGGTAACCCTGTTTTTCCAGCTGTGTGAGGGTGCGCATCAGCGGCGGCAGTTCAATGCCCTGCACCTCCGCAAGCTCACTCATTGAGACGTTATCCCCGAGCTGATGAAGCTGCATCATCACCGTCCAGCTCGACTGGGTTAACCCGGTATCGAGAATGGCGTCGTCGATGACGGCACGCCACTGGCGCACGATCATCGCCATCCGCATGCCCATCGGCCTGCGGCAGAACAGTTCTTCTTCACTCATGGGGAAACCTCTCATTACACGCGGTCAAGATAATAGTTATCAGGGTAACTATCAAGAAACGAGAAGTTAAAGCGCAGGAATTGCGAAAGGTGTTACTGGAGGAAATGTACACGTAGGCCCGGTAAGCGCAGCGCCACCGGGCATTTTTAGCGGCTAAAAAGTCTTTTTACAGCGGCCTTCCCCGACGCCGTCACCACCACCTCCCGATACCCCGCCACCCGCTGGATCCAGCCTTTACTTTCCAGATGGTCGAGCAACAACGCACCGGCTTCTCCGCCCAGGTGAAACCGTCGCTCGCTCCAGTCCAGGCAGGCGCAGCAGGCCTTCCGGCGGGGATGCGCGCTTAACGGAATACCGAGCGCCAGGAACTGCTCCCGGCCATAGAGTGTCAATGCGGAACCGTCAGCCTCCAGCCAGCCTTCCGCCTGTATGAAATCATAGATATGCACCGCCACGGCGCCTGCGAGGTGGTCGTAGCAGGTCCGGGCTTCACGCATGGCTTTCGGCGCGCTGGTTTCCGGCGGGGTAATGCGGCTCCACGAAAGCCCCATCATCTGTTCCACCAGCGCCGCCACGTCGTGCCCGGCAAGACGATAATAGCGATGCCGCCCTTGCGACAGGCAGGTAATTAGCTGCCCTTCAACCAGCCGGGCAAGATGCCCGCTGGCGGTCGACGGCGCAACGTCTGCCGCCGCACTCAGTTCGGTGGCCGTCCATGCCCGCCCGTCCATTAGCGCACAGAGCATCTTCACGCGCGACGGATCGGCCATGGCAGCCGCCACCGCGGCAATCGCCTTTTCCAGCATCGCGCTGTTATCGGGGGGTAAACTCGTCTTAAGCATGGGCCGCCCAGGGTTCGGTGATCTCTGCGGCCAGCTTATCATCATCCGTCAGCAGAATAAGGTGATTCGCATGGTCGCTGTACTGAGTCAGGATAGACACGCCGCGTGCCCTCCGGTTTCGGAACTGTATTCCCGCACCAGCTGCGCCACCCGAATACGGTAGAAAGAAAAAATCGACGCCCGCCCTTCGGCCTGCGCCGCCTGATGAAAGACGTTCTGCTTCCAGCGGCGGACGGCCTCTTCATCCCGCCACCAGGAAAGGGACAGGATTTTGCCGTCGGTGGTCAGGCTCTGGAACCGTTCGATATCAATAAAGCCGTCGATGTCCGCCAGCAGCGGCTTAAGCTCTGCGGCAAGCTGAAGATAGCGCGCCTGATGGGCAGGCGCGGCTTTGGCTTCGAAAAGGACTGCGATCATGGTTTTCTCTCCGTTGTGATGTTGGGGAGAGAATGCAGGAGGGAAAAGCACAATGCTTCGGCAAGGAGCGAAGCGTTGTGCCGGATGGCGCTGCGCTTATCCGGCCTACGGCTCATGTAGGCCCGGTAAGCGCAGCGCCACCGGGCGGGTTTTAGCCCACCATCGACCTCGGCTCCATAAACGCCCGAATTCCCCACTCGCCCATCTCGCGCCCCACGCCGGAGTGTTTGAAGCCACCAAATGGCGCTTTCGGTTCATGAGTCAGGGTGTTCACCAGTACGCGACCGGAAACAATCTGCTGTGCCACGCGTCGCGCGCGGTCCACATCGCCGCCCAGCACCATCGCGCTCAGGCCGTACTCGGTGTCGTTGGCAATGGCGATCGCCTCCGCCTCGTCACGATAGGGGATCACGCACAGCACCGGGCCGAAAATCTCGTCACGGGCAATCGTCATCCGGTTGTTCACGTCGGCAAACAGCGTCGGACGCACAAACCAGCCGTCCCGCGTGCCGTCCGGTCGTCCTTCGCCGCCCGCCAGCAGGCGCGCCCCTTCTTCGATTCCTTTGCGGATATAGCCCTGCACCCGCAGCCACTGCTTTTCGCTGACCATCGGGCCGACGTCTGTCGCACTGTTGCGCGGGTCGCCGGATTTCACCGCCGCCACGGCCTGCGCCAACGCGGTTTCGATCTCCGCCTTGCGCGAGTAAGGCACCAGAATGCGCGTCCCGGCCACGCACGCCTGCCCGCTGTTCATAAACCCGGCCTGGATCACCAGCGGGATCGCCTGCGCCAGATCCACATCATCCAGCAGGATCGTCGGCGATTTACCGCCCAACTCCAGCGTTACGCGCTTAAAGCTTTCCGCCGCGTTGCGCAGGATCGCCTTGCCGGTATTCGTGGAACCGGTGAACGAGATTTTTGCCACGTCCGGATGACGGCTGATGGTCTCGCCCACCGTCTCGCCGCGTCCGGTGACGATATTAAATACCCCTGGCGGTAATTCAGCATCGCGCAACGCTTCAGTGACAATCTGCGTTTGCAGGGCGCTCATTTCGCTCGGCTTGATCACCGCCGTGCAGCCCGCGGCGAGCGCGGCCGCCAGTTTGCCGCAGATAAACCCGGCATCGCTGTTCCACGGCGTAATCAGCCCGGCCACGCCAAGCGGCGTCATCTGCACCGTTGCGGCACCTGCGGGGGTGACAAACTCAAACGCCTCCAGCGCCTCGATGGCCTGAGCAATCACCTCTGCCGGATAGCTGGCCATCCATGCCGAGCGCGAGGCGGGCGCGCCGTACTCCTCGACAATGGCGTCCAGCAGCGCATCGTGACGGGCGGCCACGGCGGCGTGCATGCGCTTCAGCGCGGCGATGCGTTCCTGCTTTGTGGTCTGCGACCACGCCGGAAACGCCGCTTTCGCCGCCGCGATAGCGCGTTCAGCGTCAACCTCATCCGCCAGGCGAACCTGACCCATAACCTGCGCCGTCGCCGGGTTGTACAAATCAAACCACTCGGTACCGTGCGGGGTAACAAATTCGCCGTTAATAAAGATCTGTTCGATAGTGTGCATATAAACCTCCTCAGGCTGCGTGAGACCAGTCTGTCACGGCTTCTCCGTTGCGATAATCCACGCTATGCTGCAATGGTTGTTTCGATTTTCAGGATAATCTATGCATCGTTCAGGTCTGACAGAGCTGGAAGTGGTGATGGCGGTGGTGCGGCGCGGCGCAGGAGCTGGGGATGTCCGCCACGGCGGTCAGCAACGCCATCGCCGGGCTGGAGAGCCGCCTTGAGACGCGACTTTTCAACCGCACGACCCGCAGCGTGGCGCTCACCGACGCCGGGCAGCGCTACGTGGCGCGCATTGGTCCGGCGCTGCAGGAGATCCGTCTCGCCGGGGAAGAGATCCACAGCGAAACCGGGGAACCCGCCGGCACGCTGCGCCTCAACGTGCCGAACCATATCGGCACGCTGTTTCTGGACCAGCTGCTGATCGACTTCATGATCCGCTACCCGAAAATGCGCGTGGAAACGGTGAGCGAAGCGAGGATGATCGACATCGTCGCCGAAGGCTATGACGCGGGGATCCGCCTCGAAGAGTCCGTTCCGCAGGACATGATCGCCGTGCCGCTGACCGGTGAGATCCGCCAGCTCGTCACCGCCACGCCGGACTATTTCGCCCGTCACGGCATACCCGAGACGCCGGACGATCTGCTTTCACATCAGGGGATCGGCATGCGTATGGCCCAAGGCGGGATCTACCGCTGGGAACTGGCACGTCGGGGTGAAACGTACGCGCTTGCCGTGCCGCCGCGCTTTGCGACGTCCGATCTTTTTGCCTCGATCCGCGCCGTAAAAGCGGGGTTAGGGGTGGGATTTTTACCGGAACTCTATATTCAGGACGAGCTGAAAAGCGGGGAGCTGGTGAGCGTCTTAAACGACTGGACGCAGCCGTTTGCCGGGCTGCGCCTGTACTACCCCGGCCATCGCCACGTCCCGCCAGGGCTGCGGGCGCTGGTGGCGATGATCCGCGAGCGCGGAATTATTCCAGGTTAGCTTTATTCAGCCCGTACGCCGCATCCAGCGAACCGGGCGCCATGCGGGAGGTGATCCCCAGACGGTTCCAGGCGTTGATCGCCACGATAGCGAAGTTCAGCTCTGAAATCTCCACGTCGGAGAAATGTTCCGCCACGCTGCGGTAGAGGGCGTCGCTGACACCGTGAACGCCAATCTGGGTCAGCGCTTCGGTGAACGCCAGCGCCGCTTTTTCGCGGGCGCTAAACAGCGGGGACTCGCGCCAGGCCGCCAGATGGTACAGGCGCAGCTCGCGCTCGCCGGCGATTTTCGCCTCTTTTGAGTGCATATCCAGACAGAACGTACAGCCGTTCAGCTGCGACACGCGAATGTCGATCAGGTGCTTCAGCGCCGGGTCGATGGAGGTTTTTGCCACCTCCATGCTCAGGGCAGACAGCGCGTTGGCGAGGGCAGGTGTAGCTTTATGGTGGTTAACGCGAGTGCTCATGGTCTTTCCTCTTTTTGTGCGGCATGTGTCATGCGATGAGGCAAATCTACGCCGTTCATGACATAGTAAAAAGATACAAAAAGCGTGAAACGAGGTAGGACATGAAGCCGGGCTATCACGAGATTTATTCCCGCTATCGCGACAACATTATGCGCGGCGTGCTGAAGCCGGGCGATAAGGTACCTGCCATCCGCGTGCTGGCGGAAGAGCTGAAGGTGGCGCGTAAAACCGTCGAAACGGCGTATGCCATTCTGACGGGTGAAGGGTATCTGGTGAGCCAGGGGCGCGCGGCACGCGGGTTAACCCGGACTTACTGTTGCCGGACAAGCATGCCCCGGCGGAGCAGCCCACCGGTACGCTTCCGGCCTCGCTCATCAGCCAGCGCGAGCGGGCGGGGTTTCTGCGCCCCGGCATCCCCGCCCTCGACAGCTTCCCGTATAAAAAGTGGCTGCTGCTGGCGGGCCAGGCGACGCGGGCCATGCGTCAGGAGGAGATGCTCAACCCGCCGGTGCTGGGCTGGTATCCGCTGCGCCAGGCCATCGCCAGCTACCTCAACATCTCGCGCGGCTTGTCCTGCACCGCTGAACAGGTGTTGATCACCAGCGGCTACAGCGGCAGCCTGCGGCTGATCCTCGATACCCTCGCCAGCCGCAGCGACAAGGTGGTGTTTGAGGATCCGGGTTATTTTATGGGCCAGCAGCTGCTGAAGCGGATCGTGCCGCGCCTGCACACGGTGCCGGTCGATCGCTGCGGCATCGACACGGACTACCTGCTCCGCCACCATCGCGACGCCCGTTTTGCCATCGTCACCCCGTCGCACCAGAGTCCACTGGCGGTCACGCTCTCGCTGCCGCGTAAACAGCAGCTGCTCGACTGGGCCAGCCAGAACGAGGCGTGGATTATCGAAGACGATTACGACGGAGAGTTTCACTACACCCGCAAGGTGCTGCCGTCGCTGAAAAGCCTCGACCAGCACGACCGGGTGATTTTTATGGGCTCCTTCAGTAAAACCATTATGCCGTCGCTGCGCATGGGCTACGTGGTGATGCCCGCCAGCACCGTCGGGGCCTTTACCGACTGCGCGGACATCACCACCAGCGGCCAGCCGGTGCTGACGCAAAAGATCCTCACCGCGTTTCTCAACGAAGGGCATTTTTTCCGTCACCTGAAAAAGATGCGCGCGCTGTATCAGACCCGCCGCGACTGGATGATTGCCGCCCTGCAGGAGGTATATGGCGATCTGTTTTTCACCGAGCAAAACGACGGCGGGATGCATATCGTGGCGTTCCTGACCAAAGGAAGTCGTGACCGGGAAATCGCGCGCTGCTGGCAGGAACAGCAGCTGCAGGTCAATGCGCTCTCGGAGTGGTATCGCGGGTCGGGCAAACGTTACGGGCTGGTGATGGGCTATAACAACGTGCGTTCGTATCAGAAGGCGCTGGATTTGCTGGAAAGGCCGAAGCGGCAGACGCTTGCGCTGTTGCGCTGAAAATCGCCCGGTGGCGCTACACTTACCGGGCCTACGGGATCGAGTAGGCCGGGTAAGGCGCAGCCGCCACCCGGCGACGACGTGGATCACACATCATATCGCGACAACCCGACGTCCTTGAGCTGCTCGTCGCTCATCTGGCTCAGGATGCGGCGGGTGCGGTTGATGCGATACCAGTTACGCAGCGTTTTCGCGATCCAGACAAACACAACAAACGGACGTTTTGAACGATTCTCGTAGAATTCCATGATGCTCTCCTCACTGTGTCAGTGGGGTTATCATCCCGGAAATCGGCCTGTGCAATACAGATGCAAAAACAACTTTTGTTTAACATACAGATCCGCTAAAACAGTATCTGCATGGCCATTTTCGCAGCAATCTGTACTGGTTTTATAATCTGTATGGTGAAAACAGAGGATACAGCATGACGCGCTATCAACATCTCGCCAACCTTCTGGCAGAACGCATTGAACAAGGGCTGTATCGCAGCGGCGAACGTCTGCCGTCGGTGCGCGCGCTGAGCCAGGAGCACGGCGTGAGCATCAGCACCATACAGCAGGCCTATCAGATCCTCGAGAACCTCCAGCTGATCACGCCTCAGCCGCGCTCCGGCTATTTTGTCTCGCCTCGCAAGGCCCAGCCGCCCGTCCCGGCGATGACGCGCCCGGTGCAGCGCCCGGTGGACGTTACCCAGTGGGATGAGGTGATGATGCTGCTGGACGCCCGCGCCGACAAAGAGATGATCTCCTTTGGCGGCGGTTCGCCGGACATTAACCAGCCGAGCCTGAAGCCCCTGTGGCGCGAGATGAGCCGCATCGCGCAGCATAACCCCGGCGAGATGCTGAGCTATGACGTGCTTGACGGGCGCCTGGAGCTGCGCGAGCAGATCGCCCGCCTGATGCTGGACGGCGGCTCCACCGTCTCGGCAAGCGACATTGTGATCACCAACGGCTGCCACGGCGCGCTGTCGATCGCCCTGCTGTCGGTGTGCAAACCGGGGGATATCGTGGCGGTGGAATCACCGTCGTTTCACGGCACGATGCAGATGCTGCGCGGGTTTGACATCAAGGCGATTGAAATTCCCACCGACTCTGAAACCGGGATCAGCATCGAAGCGCTAGAGCTGGCAATGGAGCAGTGGCCGATCAAGGCGGTGATCCTGGTGCCCAACTGCAATAACCCGCTCGGGTTTATCATGCCGGAGGCGCGGAAAAAGCAGGTGCTGGCCCTCGCCCAGCGGCACGATATCGTGATTGTCGAGGATGATATTTACGGCGAGCTGGCGGCGGAGTACCCGCGCCCGCGCACCATTCATTCCATGGATATCGACGGCCGCGTGATCCTCTGCAGCTCGTTTACTAAAACCGTGGCGCCGGGCCTGCGCGTCGGCTGGATTGTGCCGGGACGCTACTACGACCGGGTGATGCACATGAAATACGCCGCGGGCGGGTTTAACGTGCCGGGCACGCAGATGGCGGTGGCGGCGTTTATCCGCGACGGCCATTACCATCGCCACGTGCGGCGTATGCGCCAGATTTATCAGCAGAATATGGAAACCTACACCTGCTGGGTGCGGCAGTATTTTCCGGCAGAGATTTGCGTCACGCGCCCGCAGGGCAGCTTCCTGCTGTGGGTTGAGCTGCCGGAGACGGTCGATATGGTGTGCGTCAGCAAGCAGCTGTGCCGGCTGAAGATCCAGGCCGCGGCCGGGTCGCTGTTTTCCGCCTCCGGGAAGTACCGCAACTGCCTGCGGATCAACGTGGCGCTGCCGCCAACGGAGAAAAATCGCGAGGCGTTGAAGAAGATGGGTGAAGCGATTGTGATTGCGATGGAGGAGTAGTTTTTGCCGGGTGGCGGCTTCGCCTTACCCGGCCTACGTTCTCGCCGTTGTAGGCCCGGTAAGCGCAGCGCCACCGGGCAACAGGCCGCACTACTCGTCGAAGTACCAGTACCCCTGATTAATCAGCCCGGTGAGCTCCTCGACAAACGCCGGGTTTTTCAGCGCATCGCCCAGCTCGGCCTGGCCGAGTTCGGTGTAGCGGCACAGCGCATCCGCCGCCTTCGCGTCTACCGTCTCCAGCTGTTCGCTGTTGATGAAGAAGCTGCCGTTGATATTCAGCACGCGCAGCCCGCTCAGGCGAGACAGCGTTTCGCCGCCCTGCAGCGCATCCAGCACCTCTTCCGGCGCATACGGCGGCTCGGCGGCGGCGATATCCAGCTCGTGGCGCGGCGTGGAGACAAAGCTGCCGAACCATTTTGTGAAATCTTCCGGCTTGCCGATCATGTCGATCATCATCTGACGGATGCGATCGAGTTCGTACTGCTCCACGCGGCCCGGGTGTTCGCGGCAGGTCAGATCCGGATCGCTGTAGTGCTCGCCGCCCAGATCGTTTTCCAGCGCGTAGTCGGCGAAGCTGCTGATCAGATCGCGACCGTTCGGCCCGCGGAAGCCGACGGAGTAGTTGAGCGCCGTTTCATGGGTAAATCCGTCGTGCGGGAATCCAGGCGGGATGTAGAGGATATCGCCCGGAGCCAGATCTTCGTCAATAATCGGCTCGAACGGATCCACATGCAGCAGCGCCGGATGCGGGCAGAACTGACGCATCGGCAGCTTGTCGCCCACGCGCCAGCGGCGGCTGCCCATCCCCTGAATGATAAACACGTCGTACTGATCGATATGCGGACCCACGCCGCCGCCGGGCACGGAGAAGGAGATCATCAGATCGTCCAGACGCCAGTCCGGCAGAACGCGGAACGGACGCACCAGCTCCGCGGCGGGCATATGCCAGTGGTTCACCGCCTGCGCCAGCAGCGACCAGCCGGTTTCGCCCAGATCGTCGAAGTGCTCAAACGGACCATTGCTGGCCTGCCATTTACCGTTGAAATGGCTCACCAGACGGCTATCGACCTCCGGCTCCATCGCCAGCCCTGCCAGCTCGTCCGGGGTAATCGGATCGACAAAATTCGGGAAGGCATTTTTCAGCACAACGGGTTGTTTTTGCCAGTATTTCTCAAGAAATTCCGGCCAGTTCAGGTTCAGTTGATACGCCATGGGTAGCACCAGTGAGAGGGGAAACAGGCGCGATTATAGGTAAGAAAGCAGAGGGGGAACTTGTCATGGGTCAAACGAGGGCGTGTAGGTCGGGTAAGGCGTAGCCGCCACCCGACACGTACACGGCGGTAAAAACTTAGTCCAGCTTCAGCTCGTCATAATGGGTGATCAGCTTGCCCACGATGCCGTAGTCCAGCGCTTCCGCCGGGGACATCCAGAAGTTGCGGTCGGTGTCTTTTTTCACTTTTTCCAGCGGCTGGCCGGTGGCGTCAGCGATCAGCTTGTTCACGCGATCCAGCATGCGAATGATCTCGCGCGCTTCGATCTCAATATCCGTCGCCTGACCGCGCACGCCGCCCAGCGGCTGGTGGATCATAAAGCGGGTATTTGGCAGCGAGTAGCGGTGCTCTTTTTTCGCGGCCAGGAAGATGGTGATCCCGGCGCTCGCCACCCAGCCGGTGCCGATGACGTGCACTTCCGGGCGAATGAATTTGATGAAGTCGTGGATGGTGTCGCCCGCTTCCACATGGCCGCCCTGGCTGTTGATGTACAGCTTGATCGGATCGTTGCTGACGCTTTGCAGCAGGATCATCTGGGTGATCACTTTCTGCGCCAGCTCCTGGTTGATCTCACCGGAGATCACAATCGAACGGGACTCCAGCAGTTTTTGCTGCAGAGCGCCCGCGCCGTTTGACCCTTCCGCTTTATCCTTGTCGCTTTCTTTCAGTGTGTAGTGCATTGTCTTTTCCTCAGCTTGTCGCGCTCAAAACCAGAGTGTAGCCTGTTTTACCGGTGAAAGTCCTCACCGACACATCACGAGGGAACTTATGCATATTGCCCATGTTGCACTCTGGACCCGCAGCCTGAACGCCCAGGTTCAGTTCTGGGAAACGGTTTTTAATGGCCGCAGTAACGAACGCTACGTCAGTAAAAATCGTCCGGGGTTTGAATCACACTTTATTACGCTGGATGACGGTCCGACCATCGAGCTCATGACGCTGCCGGAGCTGCCCGACGCCCCGCTGCACCCGGAGTTTATCGGCTGGGCGCATATCGCCATCAACGTCGGCAGCAAGGCAAAAGTGGACAGCATGGCCGAGCGAGCCCAGGCCAACGGCACGCTGCTCAGCGCTCCGCGCCTGACCGGAGACGGCTTTTATGAGGCGGTGATCGCGGACCCGGACGGCAACCGCATTGAGCTTGTCGGTGCATAAAAACAGCGTTTCGTTCCTTCACCGCCCCCGCCCCGGCTCGCTATACTTCATACGGTTATCATATTGTTAAATGATAATGATAGTTAATGTGTTAAGATGAAAGGCAGCATAAACAGTCTCTTACGTCGCCGTAGTGACTGTTTGCATCCTCGACATGTCAATCAGCACCGGGGCGGTGAATGGAACACATTGTGTATGTGGTAGATGACGATGACGCCGTCAGACAGTCCGTGATCGGGCTGCTGGAATCGGCAGGCCTGAACGCCATCGGCTTTTCATCGGCAGAAGCGTTTCTGCAATACCGCTTTGAGGATCTGCCGTCGTGCGTGATCCTCGATATGCAAATGCCCGCCATTTCGGGTTTTGAGGTAGCAGACGCCCTCAAGGAAAGCGGGCGCGAAATCCCGATTATTTTCCTCACCGGCCACGGCACCATCCCGATGTCGGTGCGCGCCATCAAAGGCGGCGCGTACGAATTCCTCACCAAGCCCGTCGAATCTAACGCGCTGATAGACGCCATCGAATCTGCACTGCAGCTGGCGGAAAACAACGCCGAGCGCAATAAAGAGCACTACGCCCTGAAGCAGCGCCACATGTCCCTTACGCCGCGCGAGCACGAGGTGCTGACGCTGGCGATAAGCGGCATGCTGAACAAGCAAATTGCCGCCGAGCTGGGCGTCAGCGAGATCACGGTGAAGGTGCACCGCCGCCGCGTGATGGAAAAAATGCAGGTGCGCTCCGTGGCCGAGCTGGTCAGGGCCGTTGAGCGCCTGACCAAAAGCCAGCCCGCGGAATAACGTTTACGCTTCCTGCGCGGCCAGCGGCAGCGCGAAGGCAAATATCGTGCCGTGCGGCTCCCGGCGGCGCGCGCTTAGCTTCCCGCAGTGGCGCTCGATAATGCTGGCGCTGATGGTCAGCCCCATCCCCATTCCCTGCGGCTTGGTGGAGTAGAACGAGTCAAAAATCTGCTCCAGCCGCTCGGGCTCAATGCCGCTGCCGGTGTCGGCGATCTCAACGATCACCTTCCCGTCCGCGTTGCTGGTGCTGAGGGTGATGGTGCTGGCACGCTCCTTCACCTCGGCCATCGCCTCAACCGCGTTCATCACCAGATTCAACAGCACCTGCTGGATCTGCACGCTATCGCCGGTGATAAAGCTGTCGCTGGCGTTCAACAGATAATCAACGCTTATGTGTCGCTGCTCCAGCTCGCTGCGCGAAAGCGTGATGATATGGTGGATCAGGGAGTGCATGTCGATGCGCGAGAAGGTGGGATCCTGCTTGCGCGTCAGGGACTGAATGCTGCGAATGATCTCCCCCGCCCGCGCGCCTTCGGCGGCGATCTCCTCCAGCCCTTCCCGCACTTTATCCAGCCGGGCGGGCTCGCGGCTGAGCCAGCGCAGGCTCGCTCCGGCGTTCGAGACGATCGACATCAGCGGCTGGTTGATCTCATGGGCGATGGAGGAGGTCAGCTGTCCGACGGTGGTGGCCCGGGACACCCGCGCCAGATCCGCCTGCGCCACCCGCATGGCATCCTCCGCGGCGCGCTGGCTGGTGATATCGGTGATGATGCCGTAATACTCGTTCACCTCGCTGCCCACGCCCACCGGATCGCCAATGCCGAGGATGTAGCGCGTTGAGCCGTCGGGACGCTTAACGCGAAACTCCGCGCGCATCGAGAGCCCGTCGCGCACGCTTTGGGTAACGATGGCGCTGATGCGGGCGTAATCGTCCTCATGGACGAAGGTCAAAAACTCCGCCATGGAGATCGTCTTTTGCTGCTCGGGCAGGCCGAGAATGCGGGCGTATTCGTCCGAGACAAACATCAGATCCTGCTCCAGCTCCCAGCGCCAGCTGCCGGTGTGGCTGATCTGCTCGCCCAGCATCAGCGAGGTCTGGCTGGCGCGCAGCTCTTTCTCCACCCGGCGGCGCTGGATGTTCTCCGCCAGCAGCTCGGCGTACAGCCGCGCCGTCTCCAGGGAGACCGCCGCCTGCGCGCCCAGCAGGCTGACCACGCGCGAGTGCTCGGCGGTAAACACTTCCGGCATCAGGCGGTTTTCCAGGTACAGCACGCCCACCAGCCGCGCCTGTTTGAACATCGGGACGCACATCACCGCCGCCCCCGAGGTCACCAGATAGGGGTCCTGGCTGAAGGGGTGAAACTCCTCCGGCCTGCCGGTGCGGATCTCCTGCCCGGTGCGGATCACCGCCGCGAGCACCGACAGCGGCAGGTCGGTCGCCGTCGGCACGTCTTTCAGGATCCGCACCCGCACGCCGTCGGTGCTGGTCCAGGCGCTGGCCTCGATCTCCGGAATCAGGCTATCGCTCACGCGAAGCAGCAGGCCGCGCTGCGCCCCGGCGCGTTCGAGGAGGATCGTCATCAGGTTTTCGATTAAGCGCTCAAGGTTGATCTCTTCCGACAGCGCGCGGGAGGCTTTGATCACGCTCTGCAGATCGCGGATGGTCTCGTTCTGGGCGAACGCTACCGTGTCATAGGCGCTCGCCTGCCCGGAGGCCAGCAGGTGCGGGAAATCCTGCTCCAGCTGGCGCACTTTGGCCTGCGCGCCCGCCCGACCCCAGGCGGAGATGGCCCCGCGGAAGTGTGCGTCCGAGGCGGTTGGATAGCCGCAGGCCAGCGCAAAGCGGCCCGCCAGCTCGTGGGCCAGGGCGTTAATCGGATTAAACCCGCCCTCGCGGGAGAGCCGGACCGCCTTCTCGTACTGCTCAAGCGCGATGCTGTTCATCCCGTCCAGACGCACGATTTCGGCGTAGATCAGCGCCTCTTTATCCGCGAAGGTGCCGGGATTGATGCGCGCCCAGAGGGCGATTTTGTTGTAGTGGGCGTGAATGCTGCGGCGGTGGTTCGCCGAGAAGGTCTCCGGCGTCAGCTGACGCGAAAGCGCCAGCGCGCTGTAGAGATGGTAATCCAGCAGATGGATGTGCCCCGGCGCGGACCACGCGTACCACCCCGCCATCTCCAGATCCGCCTGTGCGTCGGCGTACTCGCCGCAGGTAAAGTGCGCCATGCCGCGATAGAGCCAGTACCAGAACAGCATGGTGGAGGTCTGCTCCGGGGCCTGCTCCGGCGACGCGGGAAGCAGCGCCTCGGGCAAGACCTGCGACGCGGTCCAGGTGCCGATGACCGGCGTGCGCAGGAACTCAACGTAGCCGCGCTGCACCATCAAAATGCTTTCCACGTCCTGGAAGTGGGTTTTACGCACGAACGCCAGGCCGCGATCGATGCTGGTCAGCACCCCGTCCAGGTGATCGCCCCGCGAGAGGAAATTAATGACCTGGTGGCAGGCCGCAAAGCAGGCCATCGTCATATCCCCGTGGGTGACCGCCGCGCTGAAGCAGGCTTTCGCGCACTCGATGGTGAACGACAAAGGCTGGGTCCAGACGCTGAGCTGGTCGAGCGGCAGCAGGGTCTTGGCTTCAAAGGCATCGTAGCCGTGGCGGGTCACCAGCTCGCGGGCCAGCGTGCCGTACTGAAACCCGAGGCGATACTCGGCGTAGCGGTGGCCCATTAGCACGCCAAACCAGGCCATCGCCGTGGTGGAGGCGCCGGTGATGCCGTGGTCGAGGGTCAGGTGCATCATGCGGCAGAGCAGTAAGAAATGCAGGCGCGGGCAGATGAAGCTGGCGCAAATGCTGGCGCTGTAGAGCAGGTTCATCACCGCTTCGGTTTCCGGGTTCTCCATCCGCGAGAGCGGGGCAAAGAGATGTTGCGGCGCATCATTTGCGCGGTTGCAAAAGCGTTCCCAGGCCTCGTCGCAGTCGGCATCTTCCGGATAGCGGCCAATCTGGATGCCAAACACCCCCAGCCAGCAGAGCGCCGCTTCCAGCGCCAGACGGCTGTCCGACTGGCGAATGTACACTTCCACCAGCAGGTTGGCCGCCAGCGCCTTTTCGGTCAGCCCGCCGGGGCAGCCGAGGATGGCGTCACATAGCTCGCGGGTCCGCTCCAGGTGCCCCAGCGCAAACTCGCAGCCCGCCTCTTCGATATCGAGCATAAAGTCCGACACCGTCCCGGCGTTGCCCAGCGCTCTGGCGGTCTGGATATAGCTCAGCGCCGAAAGATAATCTCCCGAACGCTTCGCGCGTCGCGCGGCCAGCAGGCTCAGCTCGCGGAACCGCTGGCGCTGCGGGGCGGGCTGGATGCTGTCCAGCGCGGCCGTGACGTGGTGAACGGCGCGGAACAGCAGCTCATTCCCCGCCGCCTGGCGCGCGGCGTCGGCCAGCAGGCTGGCGGTCGTCAGGTGAATGTGGCTTTTCTCATGCCGATCCAACAGCGCAAAGGCGGCCTCCTGCACCCTGTCGTGGGTGAAGGCGTACTTTTTTTCCGTCAGCACGATGAGCTGGGCCATCACCGCCGGATGCAATGCATAGCGCATCTCCGCCATCGACAGGCCAACCACGCGGCACATCATCTCCATCTCGCCCGTGCCGCCGAGACAGGCAATGCTGCCCAGCAGGCGGCGCGTCTCGTCGGGCAACTCTTCGAGCTGCTCCAGCACCAGGGTGACCACGTTTTCGGTGTAATGCCGGGCGCGGATCGCCTGCAGATCGTAATGCCACTTGTCCTGGTATTTGTTATGCACCACCAGCCCGTCGTCGACGATGCGGCGGAAAAATTCATGCACAAAAAGCGGGTTGCCGCCCGTCTTCTCGTGGATCAGGGTGGCAAGGTCGGTCGTCGCCGCGCTGCGGGTGCGAAACACCGTTGCCAGCCAGCGCGCCACGGCTTTAACCGAGAGCGCCTGCGGGACAATCTCGCTCGCGTGCTGTGCCGCCTCCGGCAGGCTCGCCAGCTGCTGTTGCAGCGTGGGGTCGGACAACGAGCCGATATCGCGGTGGGCGACAACCACCAGCAGCGGGATGGCGCCGCAGTTCACCAGCAGCGCGTTGAGCGTTTGCAGGCTGGCGGCGTCGCTCCACTGGAGATCGTCGAGCACCAGCACCAGCGGGCAGCCCTGCGAGGCAAAGGTTTTCACCAGCGCCAGCACCATATGGCTGAAGCGCGCCCGGGCATCAATCGAAAACGTATCCGCCGAGAAGCGCGGCTTGCTCTCAAGCAGCAGGCCCAGCTCGGGCACCAGGCTGACGGCCAGTTCTTCATAGCCTTCAAGGGCGCGCGAGAGGCGGATTTTCCACTTCGCCACCTCGTCTGCCGGCAGCCCCAGCAGGTGCAGCGTCAGGGTGCGGAACGCGGAGCTTAATACGCCGTAGGGCAGCGACGGTGAAAACTGATCGACTTTGCCCACCGCCAGCAGCACCGCGCGCTGCTGCAGCGTTTTAAGCGCCGTCGCAATGATCGAGGATTTGCCGATCCCCGACGGCCCGCCGATGGTCACCAGCTCCGGCACGCGGTTCTGCCCCACCCGCTCAAACGCGGCAATGACGTCGTTCGCCTGCGGATGGGTCGCGAACAGGGAGTCCGCCAGATGGATCGCCGGGGTACGGTCCTGCTGGCCGGGAGTAAAGGCGACGATGTCGCCCTCGCAGGTCAGCGTCGCCTGGCAGCGGCGAAGGTCGGCAATCAGCCCGTCGACCGTCTGGTAGCGGTTATCGGGGTGCTTCTCCAGCAGCTTCAGGATGATGGTCGACAGCATCCCCGGCACGTCCGGGCGTATCGCGTCCGGGGCCAGCGGCGCCGAGGCGATGTGGTAATGCGCCCAGTTGGTCTGGTCGTCCTCTCCCAGCTCAAACGGCAGGCGGCCGGTCAGGAGTTCATACAGCACCATGCCGAGGCTGTAGAGATCGCTGCGGTTATCCACGGGACGCTGGGTGCGGGAGGTGTGTTCCGGCGACATCCAGGCAGGCGTACCGCCCGAAACGGCAAGCCGGGTCTGGGAGAAAGCATCGGAGAGCGTGCAGGAGAGGCCAAAGCTGCCCAGGCGGCAGGTGGCATCGTGCTGAACAAAAATGCTGCCGGGCTTGATATCGCCGTGGATCAGGTTTTGCAGATGCATCTGGCGCAGAGGGACGCAGATCTGGATCGCCAGCTCGATAAAGCGCGCGATCCCCGAGATCGCCCTGCCCGCGCGCCGCGCCAGCAGCTCAAAGGAAAACGGGGCGTACACCAGCGCGAAGCGTCCCCGGTACTGGGTGGAGGCGACGGCGCGAATGGCCCAGCTGTCCTGCAGCATATCGCGCAGCGCAAACTCGTTTTTGAGCAGCCGGGTGGCCCGCTCTTCCTCTTCGTCGCTGACCGCGGTGGCGATAATGAACGAGCCGCCGGAATGAGGATGTCGCGCGTGCATCCAGGCGATTCCGCCCTCCTGCGCCAGCACGGTAAAAATCACATCCTCTTTAAGGACAAAAACCCGCCCCTGGTGAAGATTCCCCTGGGCGGGCCAGAATGCAGGCTGCTCGTTTTCGTTCATCCGCGATCCTTATTGTCGGCGGGCCAGCTCCCGCTGGATATGATCCAGCAGAATATCGATGTTAATGGGCTTACGCAAAAAAGCAGCGGCGCCCAGACCGAGAGCGTACCGCTGCATATTTTCATCAGCATGACCGGAGATAAAGAGCACGGGCGGCGGCGGTACGGCCAGCAGCCGCAGCTTGTCAAACAGCTCAAGGCCGCTCATGCCCCGCAGCTTGATATCGGTGATCACCAGCGCCGCGCCGGACAGGGCGAGCGGATGGCTCAGAAATACCTCTGCCGAATCAAACGTATCGGTCGAATAGCCTTCCGACTCCAGGAGATTACTCAACCCGCTGCGGACGGAACGTTCGTCATCAATGATGGCAATGCGCCACGGCAGCGTCATGCTGTTATTCCTCTAACCAGTCATTTAACGTCGCGGGTATCCTTCGCGGGCGCAGGGGGCGCCGTGCCGCTGATTTTCGGTACGCATTCGTGACGAAACCAGGCGAGGGTAAGCGGTTCGCGACTCAGTAAACGCCGTCCCACCGGGATGAGCTGTTCACCCACCAGCATGCCAAACAGGCCAAGCAGGGCGACAACCGGCGGCGCCGGGGAATGGACGTCGAGCAGAGCGTAAATTACCCCAGCACCCACGCCGCACACCAGCGAAATTATCCATGCTTTCATGACGACGCTCCCGTCTGCGAACTGGCCTGCGGAACGGTCACCTGAGGCGGCGGCGCGCCGTCGCGGGATAAGAGATGGCGAGTCGCCTGTTCACCCGCCAGCATCCCCAGCAGGCCAATCAGCGCCAGCGCGGGCGGCGCGGGGGAGCGCACCTTCAGCACGGCATACATCAGGCCAATCAACACGCCTGCCGCAAGGGATATCAGCCCAGTACTCATCGTGAACTCCAGAGAAAGAGGCAGCGGCGAGCCGGATGAGGGACCAGCCCGCCGACGGGACTTAGCGAGCCGGAACCGGCGCTAAGGTGCGGTGCTCGCTCTTCTGGCGAGACGGCGCTTTGTGCACCATGGTGTAGGCGTAATCCACGCCCATGCCGTACGCGCCGGAGTGCTCGCGCACGATGTCCATCACCGCGGTGTAGGTCTCTTTACGCGCCCAGTCGCGCTGCCACTCCAGCATCACCTGCTGCCAGGTCACCGGGATCACGCCCGCCTGGATCATGCGCTGCATCGCGTAGTCGTGGGCTTCTTTTGAGGTGCCGCCGGACGCGTCCGCCACCATATAAATTTCGTAGTCGCCTTCCAGCATCGCGCACAGGGCAAAGCTGTTGTTGCACACTTCGGTCCACAGACCGGCAACCACGATCTTCTTCTTGCCGTTGGCCTTCAGCGCGTCGCGCACCTTCTGGTCGTCCCAGGAGTTCATGGAGGTACGCTCCAGAATGTCCTGGCCCGGGAACACGTCCAGCAGCTCCGGATAGGTGTTACCGGAGAAGCTTTCGGTCTCTACGGTGGTGATGATGGTCGGGATGTTGAACACCTTAGCCGCTTTCGCCAGCGCCACGGTGTTGTTTTTCAGCACCTGGCGGTCAATCGACTGCACGCCAAACGCCATCTGTGGCTGGTGATCGATAAAGATGATCTGACAGTTCGCAGGGGTTAACACTTCGAGCTTTGAAGAGGTCATAGCATTTTCCAGTGGTTAAGGGTAGAAATCGCCGCGAGCGCCGCGACGATAAAGTCACCCTCATCCTGCGGTTTTCCCTCTCCGCGCGTAATTATCTCTTCGTATAGTTAACCTTAGGTATAGTTATACTTTGGTATACCTATCCTATTGTATAACTGGATCTTTGCCGAAACCGGTTCCCATAATCCTGACCATTCCCCTCTCAGTCAGGAGCAGTTATGGTTACCCTCGGTAAAGCCGATCTCATTCTGGTTAACGGCCAGTTTCACACCGTCGATCGCGAGAATCCTGTCGCGGAAGCCGTTGCCGTGCGCGATGGAAAATTTCTGGAAGTGGGTACCGTCGCCGAGGTGATGCAGCACCACGGCGACGGCACCAAAGTGGTCGATCTGAAAGGCCACACCGCCATCCCCGGCCTGAACGACTCGCACCTGCACCTGATTCGCGGCGGGCTGAACTACAACCTCGAGCTGCGCTGGGAAGGCGTGCCGTCCCTGGCCGACGCCCTGCGGATGCTGAAAGAGCAGGCGCTGCGCACCCCGTCGCCGCAGTGGGTGCGCGTGGTGGGCGGCTGGACCGAGTTCCAGTTTGCCGAGCGCCGCATGCCGACCCTTGACGAAATTAACGACGCCGCGCCGGACACCCCGGTCTTCATCCTGCACCTCTACGACCGCGCCCTGCTCAACCGCGCCGCGCTGAAGGTGGTCGGCTACACCAAAGACACGCCAAACCCGCCGGGCGGCGAGATCCAGCGCGACGCCAACGGCAACCCGACCGGGATGCTGATTGCCCGTCCGAACGCCATGATCCTCTACGCCACGCTGGCCAAAGGGCCGAAGCTGCCGCTGGAGCAGCAGGTGAACTCCACCCGCCAGTTCATGCGCGAGCTGAACCGTCTGGGGCTGACCAGCGCCATCGACGCGGGCGGCGGCTTCCAGAACTACCCGGAAGATTACGAGGTGATCGCCGAGCTGCACGCGAAAAAGCAGATGACCATCCGCATCGCCTACAACCTGTTTACCCAGCGTCCGGGCCACGAGCTGGAAGACTTTGAAAAATGGACCGACATGCTCACGCCGGGCCAGGGCAGCGACTTCTTCCGCCACAACGGCGCGGGCGAGATGCTGGTCTTCTCTGCCGCCGATTTTGAAGATTTCCTCGAGCCGCGCCCGGATCTCGCGCCGGGCATGGAGGACGAGCTGGAGCGCGTGGTGCGCCATCTGGTGGAGCACCGCTGGCCGTTCCGCCTGCACGCCACCTACAACGAGTCCATCAGCCGCATGCTGGACGTCTTCGAGAAAGTGAACCGCGACATTCCGTTCAACGGCCTGCACTGGTTCTTCGACCACGCGGAAACCGTCACCCAGGCCAACATCGACCGCATCAAAGAACTGGGCGGCGGCATTGCCGTGCAGCACCGCATGGCCTTCCAGGGGGAGTACTTTGC
Source organism: Enterobacter sp. GER_MD16_1505_Eko_090 (assembly GCF_003331015.1). NCBI lineage: Bacteria > Pseudomonadati > Pseudomonadota > Gammaproteobacteria > Enterobacterales > Enterobacteriaceae > Enterobacter > Enterobacter sp. GER_MD16_1505_Eko_090. The sequence continues at coordinate 307,589 of NZ_PUQF01000002.1, forward strand.
CGAGCGCTACGGCATCGAAGCCACCCGCCACACGCCGCCGGTGGCGAAAATGCTCGAGACCGGCGTGCCGGTAGGCTTAGGAACGGACGCCACCCGCGTGGCGAGCTACAACCCGTGGACCGCGCTCTACTGGCTGGTCTCCGGCCGCACCGTCGGCGGGATGCAGATGTACGATCACAGCGCCCGACTGGATCGCGATACCGCCCTGATGCTCTGGACCCAGGGCAGCGCGTGGTTCTCCAGCGAGCAGAACCAGAAGGGGCAGATCAAGGTCGGCCAGCTCGCCGACCTGGCCGTGCTGAGCAAAGACTACTTCCGCGTGCCGGAAGAGGAGATCAAGGGCATCGAGTCCGTCCTGACGGTGGTCAACGGCGATATCGTCTACGCCGCGGGCAGCTTTGGCCCGCTCGCGCCGCCGGCCATCCCGGTCCTGCCCGAGTGGTCCCCGGTGGTCAAGGTGCCGGGCCACTACCGCAGCGCGCCGCCGCAGGCCGCACGCGTCGGCATGAGCCCTATTCACCACTGCAGCGGCCCGTGCGGGGTTCACAGTCACCAGCACGATTTCGCCCGCACGTCAGCGATGCCGGTGTCCGACGATAACGCTTTCTGGGGGGCGCTGGGCTGCAGCTGCTTTGCATTCTGATGAAAAACACCACTATGCCGCCCCGGGTCGACCTGGGGCTGTTCTTCCTGCGCCTGACCGGCAGCCTGCTGCTGCTCTATGTGCACGGCCTGCCGAAGGTGCTGCACTTCAGCGAAGAGCTGACGCGCATTGAAGATCCGTTCGGCTTCGGGCCTTACGCGAGCCTGATCCCGGCAATATTCGCGGAGGTGATCTGCCCGCTGTTGATCATTGCGGGCGTCTACACCCGCCTGGCGTGCCTGCCGATTATCGCCGTGCTGCTGGTGGCGATGCTGGCGGTCCACCCGAACTGGTCGATTGCCGAAGGGCAGTTTGGCTGGCTGCTGCTGATTATCTTCACCACTCTCGCCCTCACCGGGCCGGGCCAGTGGCGGCTGCAGCGTAGGGCAACGGAGAGGTTCGCATGACCCAGGTTAACGACGTTCGCGACGCACACGTCGAGACGACGCCCGCACCAACGGTTTCGCCTTGGCAGCCGCTGAGCCAGCCGGTGTTCCGCATGCTGTGGATCGCCACGGTGGTCTCTAACGTCGGCTCATGGATGAGCGACGTCGGCATCAACTGGAGCATGCTGACCCTGAGCGCCGATCCGCTGGATATCGCGCTGGTACAGGCGGCCAGCAGCCTGCCGATGTTCCTCTTCGCCCTGCCGTCCGGGGTGATGGCGGACATCGTCGACCGACGTAAATACCTGCTCTTCTCCCAGCTGTGGGTATTCATCGCCGCCGCCGGGCTGACGGCGCTCTCCTTCACCGGACACGTCACCCCCACCGTGCTGCTGGTGGCGACGTTTCTGCTGAGCGTGGGGGCGGCGATGAGCTCGCCGCCGTTTCAGGCCGTGGTGCCCGATCTGGTGAGCAAGCCGGAGCTGGGCGCCGCCGTGGCGCTGAACTCGCTCGGGGTGAACATCAGCCGGGCGATTGGCCCTGCGCTGGGTGGTTTTCTGCTGTCACTGGCCGGGCCGTGGATGGTGTTTGCCCTGAACGCGCTGTCCGTGGTGGGCGTGGCGTGGGTGCTGTGGCGCTGGCGTCCGGCTCCGTCCATTCAGCGTCTGCCGCCGGAGCACTTCTTCTCCGCGGTGCGCTCCGGGATTCGCTACGTGCACGCCGCGCCAGTGCTGCGCAACGTGCTGGTGCGCACGGTGGCCTTCTTCGTTTTCGGCAGCGCGGGTTGGGCGCTGCTGCCGCTGGTGGCGCGCCGCGAGCTGGGTCTGGGCCCGGCGGGCTACGGCGTGATGCTGGCATGCATCGGCCTGGGCGCCATTGCCGGGGCGATCCTGCTGCCGCGCCTGCGCCAGCGGCTGAACGCCGACCGGCTGATGGTAGCCGCGAGCCTGGTCTTTGCCCTCACCATGCTGGCGCTGGCGTTTGTGCGCCACGTCTGGCTGCTCAACCTGTTTGAGTTCTTTACCGGCTTCGCGTGGATTGCGGTGCTCTCGACCCTCAACCTCGGCGCCCAGCGCAGCGCCGCCCGCTGGGTGAAGGCCCGCGCGCTCGCGGTCTACCTGACGGTGTTCTTCGGCTCGATGACCACGGGCAGCGCCATCTGGGGGCAGATCGCGTCGCAGTTCGGCACCCCGACCGCGCTGGTGGTCGCCACGCTGGGGATGGTGCTGGCAAGCGCCACCGTGTTCCGCTGGAAGCTGGAGAAAGATCCTGATTTAAACCTCGACCTGAGCGGCCAGCCGCTGGACGGCGTGGAGATCGACCTGCCGAACGAGCGCGGCCCGGTGCTGGTGTCGCATGAGTACATCATTGACCCGCACAACGCGAAAGCGTTTTTGCAGGCAGTGCACGAGCTGCGCCGGGTACGCCGCCGCGCCGGAGCGATGAGCTGGGCGGTGTATGAGGATATCGAACGTCCCGGACTGTTTATCGAGACCTTCCTGATGGGCTCCTGGATTGAGCATCTGCGCCAGCAGGAGCGCCACACCATGAATGACCTCCTGCTGCAGAGCCGCGTTCTGGCTTTTCATCAGGGCACAACATCACCGGCCATTCGCTATCTGGTCGCGCCGGTATAACCCTAACCATCACCTGTACAGGAACACACTATGGCAACGTTTAAGGCAAAAGACGGCACGCAGATTTACTACAAAGACTGCGGCGCGGGCAAACCGGTTCTCTTCAGCCACGGCTGGCCGCTGGACGGCGACATGTGGGACAGCCAGCTGAACTACCTGGCCGAGCGCGGCTTCCGCACCATCGCCTTTGACCGTCGCGGCTTTGGCCGCTCGGATCAGCCGTGGAACGGCTACGATTACGACACCTTTGCATCCGACATCAACGACCTGATTACCACTCTGGATCTGCAGGACGTGACGCTGGTGGGCTTCTCCATGGGCGGCGGCGACGTAACCCGCTACATCAACAACTACGGCAGCGCGCGCGTGGCCGGTCTGGCGCTGCTGGGCGCGGTCACGCCGATCTTCGGTAAATCCGACTCCTTCCCGCAGGGCGTGGATCAGAGCGTGTTCGACGGCATTCGCGACGGGCTGCGTAAAGATCGCGCCCAGTTCATCAGCGACTTCGCGACGCCGTTCTACGGCATCAACGCCGGGCAGACCGTCTCCGCCGGTGCCCTGACCCAGACGCTGAACATCGCCCTGCTGGCGTCCCTGAAGGGCACCATCGACTGCGTGACCGCGTTCGGCGAAACCGACTTCCGCCCGGATATGGCGAAAATCGACGTGCCGACGCTGGTCATTCACGGCAGCAACGACCAGATCGTGCCGTTTGAAAGCACCGGCAAGCTGGCGGCAGAGATGATCAAAAACGCCACGCTGAAGGTGTACGACAACGCGCCGCACGGTTTCGCGCTAACCCACCAGGATCAGCTCAACGAAGATCTGCTGGCGTTTGTGAAGTCGCTGTAAGTCATTACGCGAAGCCTGATGGCGCTTCGCTTATCAGGCCTACAAGGGCTGGTCCTGTAGGCCGGGTAAGGCGCAGCCGCCACCCGGCGCTTTCGCAGACGCGTTCCGCTCCGCCAGCAGCCGACAAATCTCCGCGTGCTTCTCTTCGGTAAAGGTAAAGCGCGACATAAAGCCCATGCGGATCAGCGACCCTATTGCCGGCAGCAGACAAATCCCGAAGAACAGCCCCGACAGTACGCTCTCGCTCTGAATTTGCGCCTGCGGCACGTAGCCGATCATCGTCAGGAACACGCCGATTAACCCGCCGCCCACCGCTACCGACATCTTGCCGGTGAAGGTCTGCCCGGAGAAAGTGATCGCCGCGCAGCGCTTGTTCGTGTGGTACTCCGCGTACTCGATGGTGTCGGCAATCATCGACGAGGTGAGGATGTTGGTCATCATCACGAACAGCGTGCTCAGGCCGAGGAGAATAAACAGCATCGTCACCTGCTGATACCCGACAAACCACATCACCACGCGCACCGCCACGTCCAGCCCGCAGAGGATCATAAACAGCTTCCGCTTCTGCATTCGGCGCGTCAGCATCGGCGCGACCAGGCACAGCACCGCCGCCACGATCCCCATCACGCCAATCGCCATTTGCAGGCTGCCGTCGCCCAGATTGTTGATAAAGAAGTAGATATACAGCCCGCCCGCCACGTTGTGGAACACGCAGAAAAAGAACGACAGCAGGACGATAAACAGCGGCTTGTTCTGGCGCAGGTTGTGGAAGGTGTCGCGGATGGTCACCTTTTCCGGGCTCGGCGGCACGCGCTCTTTGATCTGCATAAAGCCGTTAAGCATCAGCGGCAGGCCCACCAGCATCATCACCAGCGCCGCCATAAAGTAGCCTTTGTCATTGCTGTACTGGGCGAAGAACGCCGCCAGTTTCGGGAAGAAGATGTTGGCGCAGGCAATCCCGGCGTTCACCCCGAGCATCGCCGCCGTCACCGCGCGGGTGCGCTGCCCGGAGTCGTTGGTCATCACCGACGACATCGACCAGAACGGGATATCGGAGATGGCGTACAGCGTCCCCCACAGGATATACGTCACCCCGGCGTAGAGGATTTTGGTGGTCATGTCCGCTTCGATTTTATAGAACGACAGCAGCGTGACGCCGGTGATCAGCAGCGGGGCGATCAGCAAAAAGTGGCGAAACTTGCCGAACCGGCTGTTAATGGTGTCCATAATGCTGGCAAACAGCGGATCGTGAACCGCGTCCCACGCGCGGGCAATCAGGAAGATGGTACTGGCCGCCAGCGCCGAGATCCCCAGCACGTCGGTGTAAAAATAGTTAATAAACGAACCCACTAAACCAAAGCTAAAACACTGACCTAAACCATAGCCAAAATAAGACCACAGCTCGCGAGACGGTATTTTCATTGTCATTGCCATTGTTATATGCCTGCCTGGTTGCCCGGCGGTGGTCCGCCGGGTCGATATTATTAGTCCTGCGCCTGCGGGGCGATCTTGCGCAGCTGCTGCATCAGGGCGATTTCACGGCGCGAGAACGGAATGCCGTTCTCCTCAAACACGTCGTGGAACCAGAGACGGCAGTAGTCCGTGGACTCCTTCATCACCACCGGCCACGGCAGCCACGTCTGGGTTTTGCCACGCACCAGCCCCCACTGGTATGGCGCGACCTTCGCCGCGTACATCAGCGGAAGCTGCTCTTCGATGGTGCTGCCCACGTGGCGCGCCAGCCATTCGGTGCAGAACAGCGGCCGACCGAGCTTTTGCAGCTGCTGGATAATCGCCGTCATGCGCCCCGTGTGGGTGTAGGCGTGGAAGCTCACCACGTCCGAGAGCGCCAGTGCGGTCTGGTCCAGCGGATGCTGGAAGAACGTCTCCCCCTCCTCTTCCGGCGGCAGGCGCCACGCGCAGACGGTGAGCGGCTGGGTTGGGTCTTCTTCGCGCACCCACTGGAATGCGAGCTTCATCAGCGCGTGGGCGCAGGTCTCCAGCTTCGCGTCGTACTGCACCTCCTGCGTGCCGGTGGCGAAAATGCCGCGGTTGCCCGGCTCGTTGTAGAGATCCCACAGCAGCACGCGCCTGTCGTCGCGGAACTGGCGGACAACGTCGCGGATATAGCGCTCAATGTCTGCCCAGCAGTCGGGATCGCACACCTTGTCGCGCCCCGGGCTCGCCGCCGCCTGGCTGTTGTGCTTGCCCGGTACCGGCGGCTTTTGCGGGCCGAGGTACGGCTCGTCGCCGGAGAAACCGCAGTCGTCCATCAGGGTTAGCATGGTGCTGAACCCGTGGTCGTCGGCAATCGTCAAAAAGCGGTCGATGCGCGCCATCAGCCCGTCGCGGTCGTGCTCCCAGACGATAAACGGCAGATTAATGCGCAGGGTGTTATAGCCCGCCTCCGCCGCCCAGCCCAGCTCGCGCTCGATGGTGGCGGCATCGAAGGTCTCTTCCTGCCAGATATCGGTCCAGTTCACCGCCGTCGACGGCAGGTAGTTAAACCCGCACAGCCAGCCTTTTTGCTGATACCACGCCTGTGCCTGCTCCCTGCTCCACTGCTCTTTCATTACGCATCCTCTTACTGATAATATTTAGCTAATAAATATTAGTTGCAGGATAAATGCGCAAATCACGGCGTTTAGAAAAGCGACGGCCCTCACAAAGTTCACGCTTCGATGAATGAGAAACGTGATCGACGGCGCTAAAGCGTGCGGTTAGGGTATGATGCGAAGTCGCGAAAGGGAGAGGACGGATGAAGCGAAAAACAAAAGTGACGATGAACGATATTGCGCGGGCGGCAGGGGTGTCGCAGGCAACGGTATCGCTGGTGCTCAACCAGTCCCGCAACATCAAGCTCAGCGACGACACCCGCCACAGGGTGATTAGCGTCGCCACCGAGCTCGGCTACGACCGCCTCCCCGCCGTTCACGCCCCGCGCAACCAGGAAGAGATCGCCCTGTTGGTCAGCTCGCTGCAGAGCTTTGACCCGTTTATCGACGCCATCAGCCAGGCGCGGGAAGCCGCGTGGCGCAACGAGACCCTGCTCACCGTCTACGACTACGGCGACGACATCGAGCTGGCGCTGAACATTATCCGCCAGCTGGAGAAGCGCAACTGCATCGGGATTATCCTCGCCTCACCGGTCACCACGCTGGTGGACATGACGGCCTTCCAGGACTGCACCCGCATCCCGCTGGTGCTGCTCAACCAGCGCGACCCCGGCTCGCCGCTGCTGCCGTCGTTTATCCCGGACGACTACGCCAACGCCTTCCAGGTGACTAAACACCTCATCGCCTGCGGGGCGACGCGCATCGCCCACATTACCGGCGAGAGCTGGATGGAGGCCTCGCGCCAGCGTCTGGCGGGCTACCAGGCCGCGCTGCAGCAGGCCGGACTCACGTGCGACGACGGCCTGGTGCGTCAGACCAACTGGCAGTTCAGCGAGTCCTTTACCGCCACCACGGCCCTGCTGGAACTGACCGAGCGCCCGGACGCCATCTTCTGCGCCAGCGACTGGCTGGCGATTGGCTGCTATCAGGCGCTGGCGGTGAACGGCGTGCGCATCCCGCAGGATATGCTGCTGGCGGGCTACGACGACCAGAAGATCTCCGAGCAGCTCACCCCACAGCTGACCAGTATCCAGCTGCCCTACAGCGAGCTGGGACGGCTGGCGGTGGAGTACCTGTGCAATCAGGAAGATGCCGCCACGCACGTGACGCTGGCGGGCAGGCTGAAGGTGCGCGCCTCAAGCCTCGTCTGAGGTAAACACCATGCCCGCGTAGGGCTTCTCGCGACACGCCGCCAGCCGCGCGGCGAGGCTGCCCACGTGCAGCTCCAGCTTGTGCCCGTCCGGGTCGAGAAAATAGAACGACGCCCCCTCGCTTTTGTTCTGCTTCCAGACGGTGACGCCCGCCTGCTCCAGCCTGTGCGAGAACGGTTCAAAATCTTCTTCCGCCACGGTAAACGCGTAGTGGGTATAGTCGCTCTCCTGCGGCGGCACGTACTGGCGCGCCTCGTCGTACGACAGGCAGACCCACAGATCGCCGCAGGTGAGATAGGCCCCGGTATTCCAGCGGGCGTGCAGCGCTAGCCCCAGCAGCTCGTGCCAGAAGGTGACGCTTTTTTGCAGGTCGCTGACCGCGAGGGTCAGATGGTTGAGTGATTGCAGCATGACGTGCCCTTTTGTTTTTCGCGCCGGACGTGGTACGGTAAAGAGATGAACATAAACCACGCCGTCCTCACCGTAAACCGCTGGTGGCTGCCTTCTTAAAGGCGGCACGGAGTTGTTTTCCCCATTTTCAGATAGCCGCCGAAAGGCGGCTTTCACATTTCTAAGACCCCTTTCGGCAACTGCACATTAAGGAGTCTTTATGAACGCACCCACCATCCTCACCGGCGACCGCCCAACCGGCCCGCTGCACCTCGGCCACTTCGTCGGATCGCTGCGCCAGCGCGTGGCGCTCCAGCAGACGCACAGCCAGTTTGTGCTGATTGCCGACCTGCAGGGTCTGACCGACAACGGCAGCAACCCGCAGAAAATTCGCGACAACATCCCCGAAGTGCTGGCCGACTACCTCGCCGCCGGCATCGACCCGAACCTGACCACGATCTGCCTGCAGTCCGCCCTGCCCGCCCTCGCCGAGCTGACGATGCTGTATATGAACATCGTCACCGTCGCCCGCGTGGAGCGTAACCCGACGGTGAAGAACGAGATTGCGCAGAAGGGCTTCGCCCGCTCGCTGCCGGTCGGGTTTATGGCCTACCCCATCAGCCAGGCGGCGGACATCACCGCATTTAAGGCCGAGTGCGTGCCCGTCGGCGACGACCAGCTGCCGATGATTGAGCAGACCAACGAGATTGTGCACAAGATGAACAGCCTGCTGCCCGCCCCGGTGCTGCGCCACTGCAAGGCGATGCTGAGCGACACCAGCCGCCTGCCCGGCATCGACGGCAGCGCCAAGATGTCGAAATCGCTGGGCAACACGCTGCACCTTTCGGCCAGCGAAGAGACCATTCACCGTGCGGTGAGCGCCATGTACACCGACCCGAACCACCTGAAGGTGGGCGATCCGGGGCAGATTGAGGGGAACGTGGTGTTTACCTACCTCGACGCGTTTCATCCGGACAAAGACAAAGTGGCGGCGATGAAGGCGCACTATCAGGCAGGCGGGCTGGGTGACCGGGCGTGCAAGAACGAGCTGGAGGCGTGCCTGCAGGAGCTGATTGCGCCGATGCGGGAGCGGAGGGGGATGTATATGCAGGACAAGGGGGAGCTGATGGCGATGCTGAAGCGCGGGACCGAACGGGCGCAGGGGGTGACGCAGGAGACGTTGAGGGAGGTGAAGGTTGGGCTTGGGGTGCCGGTGTTTTAAAATAACGTTATGCAGCGTATGTATTCAAATATCACATGCGCCGCATAATATTATTTATCGGCAATTCAGCGAATATTACATTTATAATTAACAGGAACCATTGTTATACCTTCTTTAAAAGATGACCAATGTCAATCTGGATATTTATTTCGGATTTTAGCCCGACTTAATAACCACTTTATGTATATTCGCCTTACAGTCTAAAACCTAGCATTGCTGCATTTACTCTTCTGCCCCTACAAGGAATTGTCATGCAGCTTTATACCAATGAATTCACCGCTGAGTTAAAAGCGGAAATAGAACGTTCGCCCTTTTCCGATGACGAACTGGCCGCCATGCCTGAGGACGCACGCTCCATCATTGCCGAACAGGAAGCCTTTCACCGACAACACCCCGTCACCGCCATCTGGCGGATCGCCACGGCTGGCAGCCAGACCCGAATGGGCGGCATGGTACTTCCCGTCGAACGTGAAGCCACACTGCTCATGGACGATGGGAGTTACACCAGCGTGATCGTCGAAGGCGACTGTGTGGCCTATCCGGATGGAACGCTCGCCACGATTATGACCTCAGCTGGCGAAGCGTTTTCCTGGAGACGTCAGGGCGTTGCCCTGGTCGGTAGCCTGCTTGATAACGATGACGAGATTATCAGCACACCGCTCGGCAGTACTTATCTGGTCACCCGCGAAGGTATTCCACCTCAAGAGGATTTCTTAACCTGGCCCGGAGAATAGGCTATGGGCTACCGTTCTACGAACTACGGCCGCGGTCAGGCGCTGCACGGCGACAGAACGACCACCGGCGCAATATGTTGTAGCACCCTGCCCAACTGCACCGAGCACGGTCGCGGCGTTATTCGCGTTGGTGATAAAACCACAACATGCCCTAAATGCGGCAAGCAGGGTGTTGTTGCAGACGGCGAACCTCGCGTTAACTGGATGGGACAAACCTCAGCCGTTGATGGTTCTGTCGTCATTTGTGGCTGCCCGCACGGAACCAACCGCGTGATCGCCCCATCGGGAGAGTGGCTCGGCTCTGGCCCCTCTCCTGAACAGATCGCACAGGAAAAGCATCAGGCCATGCTCGCTGCGCGCCGAAAAGAGCAAGAGGCCGAAGCGCAGCGACAAGCAGAAGTACGCGATCGCAACCGGGTCTTTGCGAAATCCTGCCTGCGTGGAGAAGGCTGTAACGATGCAGGCACCGGAAGTGAGCCGCACACCAACTTCGCCGAGATGGCATTTTACCAGGCCATGCCCAACGACGCCGCGCAGCACGCTCAGGCGGCAAAGCGTAAGGCGATCCCAAAGCCGAAGCAACGCAGCGCACTTTATCGTTGGTGGAACGGGCATCACGAGGAGATAGAGTATCAGACAGCCGTTGCGTCTGAAGAGAGGGCCTGGATTGCGCGAACCGCGATCGCCGATGCCAGCGAACTTTCCCTGGTTGGCGGGCGCACAATCACTCCTGGCACCTGGGCCGTACGCGGTGCTGCACTTGGCGAAATAGCCACGGGAGGCATCGGTGCCCCTGTCGCAGGGCTGCTGATAGGGATGTTTCCCGGCAAGCTGAACGACGGCGAGCAGGATTTTATCGACAGGATGCGCGCCGAGCAGATGCGGGAAGCCCCTACCCGCGTTCGCTTCACCTGGGAGAACGACGCCAGCGGTAACCCGACACCGCGCGGCTGGCATACGCCGCCGGGCAAGGACAGCGTGCGCGTTCGCAGGATGGAGTGGGATAGCCGACGCCAGGCGTACACCTTTACTACCGAAGAAGCCCCCGGCATCACCCTCATCTGGACACCGGACCGCACCGGAGAGAGTAAGCCATGGGATACGGGCAATCACAACCCGATACGGATACCGAACCCGGTTGTGGTTGATCCGCTGCCGGAGGATACGGGGATTGGTGTGACGACCAGCCCGACACCGGAAGAGAAGACGTTTGCGGATTATATTCTGATTCTGCCGGTGGGCGGGGTGCCGCCGATTTATGTCTATATTAATTCAGATCACAAATACCATTCACCTCCTAAAGGAAACCCTCCTTTATCTGCATTTCCTGATGCTAAGAAAGCTCAAGCGAAAACACCAATTAAAGGGGGAGGAAAATTGCGTACACGTTGGAAGGATTCAAAAGGTAAAATTTACGAATGGGACTCTCAACACGGTACAGTTGAGGTCTATGATCGTTCAGGACGCAATCACCTCGGTGAGTTTGATCCCTCTACTGGTAAGCAAACTAAACCAGCAGACCCAACCAGAAAGGTAGAAAAATAATGATCGTTTACACAATTGATGCATACAGCAAAACAGATGAAAATTTGCTTTTCGAAATCGAAGTACCTCATCATTACCTCAATGATCTATGTATGATTATGGGAATGAATGCAGAAGATAGAAGCGATTTTTCGCATGGAATTGGCGTCTATAATATCAATGAGCATCAGGCACATCGTTTAGAAAGCCTTCTTGGAAGAACATTTTATTCTGATGATTTAAACTTTCAGCTTTCTGGAGGGGAGATTTAACCTAAATGTAGACTCGATAATTTAAAAAGAGGGCTACCGTGGGTTTGAAGATTAGATTGCAATGGTATGATATGAGGACTGAACTAGGTGAAAGCACAGAATTTTCTAACAATTTCGGCGATAACATGGAGATCATAACCATATGTCTTCGTATACCGACTAAGAACAATGTGAATAATGGTTTTTTTGATGTTGAAGCCGAATGGATACCAATTCTTCAGCCCCACTTCGTACATAAAATAACCCCCACTATTTATGACTATCAGGTTTCTTTCGACTATAGGGATAATTGGTGAGAGGCATTGCCCGATAATCGTATAGGGCATACTAAAAGATCTCATCTAAGATGAAAAAAATGGATAAAATTGAAGATTACACAGAAGAACTATTTTTGGAATTTGTAAGAAAATTGTTTGATGTCACTGCCACCACTGAAGCTGAAGATATAAAAAATATCCTCGAATTCAAACGATTGACTGAGCACCCTGATGGTTCCGATCTTATTTACTATCCACGAGAAGATAGAGAAGACAGCCCCGAAGGCGTAGTTCAGGAAGTAAAGGAGTGGCGTAGGGCAAATGGTAAACCCGGTTTCAAACCATAGCAAAGATAATCATGCTTTCTGGACCCGTACCCTACTTCACGCCTTATCGAATAGCGGGTGACTGTTAAGTTCCGGATAGCCAATTGAAACTAACGAATACGGAATTTTTTTAAATGGAACCTACTCTCGCACAAGTTATTGAGGTTGTTCGAAACTCCTCCGGTGAGCATCGTAAACCTATCGATAGCAATACGTTGATTGAGGCCGATTTGCATATTTGCGGTATCGACGGCGAAGACCTGCTGGAAGACTGCGAAGAAGCGTTTGGCGTTCAGCTTGCCACGGAAGAGGATGGCTACAGGAAAACGTTCTCTCTCGCGGAGAACGAGTATCTGTTTACGGGTGAAGGTATAGACTTTTTTGGCATCTGTCGTTTTATGCGCTGGATGCGTGGCATACCCGAACCTGTGATACGCGATTTAACCGTTGGCGAACTCCATGCTGTACTGGTTAAGGCTGTGAAAGAGCAGGTAAAGCACGAGTGATTTCTGATTAATACGAGCATGGGATGACATGCTCGTATCGTTTTATTGCTCCAAGGATACATTAGGTAGGAAGCCAGAAATTACTCAGGCATCGCTTGCCCGACTCCCCGCTTCACAACGGGTATATCCCCGGTATCATTCAGCGCCCCCGGAAACGTCTTCAGCCACTGCGCGACTTTCTGTTTATTTATATTCACCACACTCATCCCTTCCAGGCATCCCCATAATTCTCTTGTATGCTGTGGCGTAATCACAATGCAGTCTTTCATGGCGCGGATTTTCACCGGCATACCGTTGATAAAACCTGCACGGGTTAACCAGTCTCCGCCCAGCAGAAGGTATTTCATGTCTATGCGTGCATACAGTTCGCAGCAGGCGGCACTGTCCTGAGGCGTTTCCGCGCGGGGATGAACAGGCGCCGCGTTAGGCTGGTTGCCGTGAAGACGGCGGGCGCTGTTTTTGCGTACCAGCTCGCGGTTTTCAATCATGCCGGTGAAAGCGTCTGATTCTGTTTTGCAAACAGTAAACTCTGGCTTAAAATTCGTCGCAGCCATTTTCAACTCCTCATTAGTTGTTTGTGGTTAGCGGTATGGGGGTGTTGCAGCACCTTCATATCGCGAATTCCTCGTTTAAATTTCTTTGATACTTCCTTTCGCCGGTTGGCGTAATTTCTGGTGTTTATTATACAGGGCTGAATATAAATACAGCGGTTTGGTGTGGGGTAAATTTGGAATTTGCGAGGGAGATTCAGGAAAAGGGTTAGGTCAGGGAAATTACGCTGCGAGGACTATCAGAATATACGGTGAGCGCCCGCATGGACCTTAGAGCAACCATTCGCCGATCTGCGGGCTGGCAATGAGTCGTTTTATTATCAAGTTCGGTGACCGACTGAGCGATCACCTTTAATACGATGGCAGTTACACAGATTTACGGACAGGCTCCCTTGAGAGAATAAGCGTTAATAAAGAGGAGGCACTCAATGCCTCCTTTCGATTTGTTACGCTCTTACGTTCCAATCGTCCGTATACTGGACATTACCATCAACATAACGCCAGGTGATTTTGTCATACATCAGGGAAACAGATTCCATGTGGTTGATCTGCGAGTTTCCTGCCATTTTAGCGTTTGGCATCCCTGGGTTAATGCCCGTCACTTTCACGCCCTCAATGGTCATGACGAAGTAGCACTCTTCTTGTCCTGCATGGTTAATGCGATACCAGCGAATCTCCGCACTTTTCAACGTTTGACCGGTGGCAACGGCTTTGTATAGATACGGGCTGGAGCTATCAAACTCCTTTTCAATCATCATCGGAGAATGTGAACGTTTGCCAGTAATCTTCCCGTTGGCACTGTCTACTGGAATGTTCAGACCATGACTAAAGCCAACAATCTCTATACTCCCCTCACGATCCTGAACGTCTACAGCTCCTTTAATGTCTGCACCGCCATCGTCCTTAAGCCACATGTAAGCCGGAATAGGCATTTTACAAACTCCTTTTAGTTGTGATTTTCTTCGTGATGAACCAGTAGCAAACAATCGTTAAGAGCAACTGAAAGCCCACAATCGCCGCCAATGTGAAATTTGAATACGTTTGATCCGGGAATAAAGACTGATAAGGCAGCAAGCGAAATAACGCCCAAAACAGGAAGGTAAACCCGAAGATTTTAGCTAACCGTCGCAACGTGGAACTGAACCACTCTCTGGGGATGCCAGCTGGACTAACTTTGTGTGTCGCGCCACTGTACGCCGTGGTAATGGCGCTCATGACAGGTACGCTGATTAATGTATTGATTAAGATGCTAAAATAGCCGTCTAACGATTCCCAAACTTCTAAATCAGGTTCACCCAAAATGAAGCGGGTAAACTTGTCGGCGCTTTGGAAATCGAAAAGCCCCGTAATAGAATTAACTAATCCATCATACGGAACCATTTCAGCAACGAGCAGCGCAACAACAGCGAACAGCACTATCTTGATGAATAAACTAAGGGCATGTTTTGCCATTGGAGATCACCTCAATCGTGCCGTATGCCTGTAGTTTCCTCATGCAAGGAACATCTATTCTCTGGCTTCTCAACAGAGCATTACGCAACATGGCAAAATCAGAATCATGTGGGAGAGTGATACAACCTTCTGATAGTACGCCTGGATGCAAACGGAAATTGCCACGCTTAACGCTTTCAATCCAAGTGTAATCGTCGATCCCCCAATCATCACGCCATAATGCGAACCATTCAGAATGTTTGAATGTTGCACCATTGGCGAAGTGATTATAAATGTCTCTTCCCACTGTGTTTAGCTGTGACTTGAGTCCACCCTGAGGGCGGTCAACAATCCAGTATTTACCCGCTGGTACTGGCCCCTCTTTGGGGATCATTCCACATGCCCCACGATTACGGTAAGCACCATTACCAGAGAAAGCTAAAAAAGTGCCTATACCAGGAAACGATAACGGGGAGTAGTACGCATCATTAATTACGAACTTTCCATGTAGAGCCATAGATAACCCTTTTATCTATAATGATTTGTTGGCTTATCGTACTCCTGCGCAATCGGACATAAGAAGGTTTTCTTCCGAGAGACCTCTGATTTTCAGATAATAGCCCGTTGGTGGTAAGACAACGTGTAAGGCCGTTGCGGTAACATCAGAGGTGTATCAGGAAGCGAAGTTTATCAAGTTGACCTGTACCCTAAGGGGCGAGACCGAACCGCTGGCAGAGTGACCTGCTCCATGATGTTAGTAATGTCTTCATAAGCCACATGAGGATATCCCTATGAAGAGGCGTTTTTCCGACTGGCGTAATTACTGCTGCCATATTATACACAGCTGAATATAAATACAGCGGTTTTGCGATGGGTAAATTTGGGAAATACGAGGGAGATTCAGGAAATAGGGTTTGGTGTGATACTGAAAATCGCAGGTTTGAAAATCATTTCTATGTGCCTCATCCAGAAATCTATTCTTTCGCTAAATTGCCTTTAACGACAAATCCGTCGCATCCAGCCCTTCTTCTCAGATCCCACAAAAATTCATCAAACCTATAGATTAACGATTTACATCACCCTGATTTTGTTATGTGATCCTGTTACAGGCTTTAGTAACGCCCTGCCCAGCCAACCGTAACAGGACTTCATCAATGGAATTTTATCAGGCCGATCCGACGCTTGAGAACTACTGGCGTGGTGTGATCCTCTTTGGAAGGAACGTCGCATCTTACAAATTTGCGCTGGCATCAGCGTTGTATGAAGTGGATAAGACGGGCAGCGATTTGATTACGCTCGACCAGCTTGCTGTGCCGTTCAGCCGCTATCTTTGCGAGCACCTGAAGCATGCGCCAAAACAGATCACCTCCCGCAGCAGCCAATTTCTGGAAACCTGCCTGAAGTTCAACAGAGGTGAAATCACCCACGCCCAGCTCATTGAAGCGACGGTGCGCCTTGGCTTTAACAACGTGATTGATGCTTTTCATTACGTGAACCAGGGCGAGATCGAAAAACGTTTTTTCCTTGATGAGCGCAAAACCCACAACGGGATCCGCCTGACGGATAACTTCTATTTACTGGGCGAACGCCTGCAGTATAAAAACCTCGCCTTTGAAACTAATGCCCGCTGGAACCTGGTAGAACAGGCCTGGTCGATGGGGATTTCACGTAACCTTGTGGGCGTGGAGTTCGACAAAGATAATCAGCTGTTGTTCACGAGGGTAAATGCGCGTCGCGTAGACATCACCAGCTGTCGCGATAGCCTGAATGGTTACCAGAAAGGACGGTGTTTTTACTGCTTCAAGCCCATCAGTCTGGTACCGGGAGACGCAGAACTGGCGGACGTCGACCACTTTATTCCCTGGGCTGCCCGCCATGAAGTGAGCAATATTAACGGCGTATGGAACTTAGTGCTGGCCTGTCGGTGCTGTAACCGTGGCGTCGAAGGCAAGTCGGCACGCATTCCCGAGCTCAGGCTCCTGCAGCGGTTGCACACCCGTAATGAGTATTTTATTCAGAGCAAACTGCCGTTACATGAGACGATTGTTCTACAGACGGGGCAACGTCCTGAAGCACGGAAAAGCTTTCTTCAGCGCAACTGGCAGGCTGCGCTGGACAAACTTATCCATACCTGGAAACCCAACGCGGAAGGCGAGGCAACGTTTTAATGACACTTCACTACTACCAGAACCACGCACAGGATTTCTTCGATGGCACGGTCAATGTTGATATGACCCCGCTTTACGAGGCCTTTACACAACATCTTCCTCACGGCGCCCGGGTTCTGGATGCGGGCTGCGGTTCTGGTCGGGACGCAAAAGCCTTTCATGAGATGGGTTATCAGGTGGATGCTTTTGATGCTTCTTCCGCGATGGTGGAGCTGGCAAAACAACATACCGGGTTACCCGTGCAGTTGATGACGTTTTCAGAGATCGACTGTAAAACAAAGTACGATGGGATCTGGTGCTGTGCCTCTTTGTTGCATGTCCCCTCTTCTGAGCTGCCTGCGGTGATGCAGAAGCTTGCGGATGCGCTTAAGCCTGGCGGTGTCTGGTACGTGTCCTTTAAGTATGGCAACGGTGAGCGTGTGCAGGGTGAAAGACGGTTTACGGATCTGGATGAAGAGGGGCTGCGGGCGTTGGTGAAGGCGGTTCCGGGCGTCGTGATCAATATGCTATGGATTACAAAGGATAATCGTCCTGGAAGGATTGAGGTTTGGCTGAATGGGACATTAAGAAAAGAACCCATTAATTTGTAAGTTTAAGCTAGCAGACTATTGGATCCTGTCATTAATTATCTGTAGCTGACCCATAAATTAAAGGCGATCGCTCAATCAAGCACGGTCTCTTAGTCTAACCGGTTCTGGCCGTGCGCACTCAAACAAAAGAGCCTATTCTTACCCATCGGGGAACCAGGAAGTGATAAGCACTCTATCATTCGGACCTTGCCCTCTCACAAATTGCCTTTTCTCATGGCATCCGGCCCCTTCCCCCATTACAATCATTGTTTGTTTTTTTGCGAGCTGCATAGCAGTCTTCAGAGGGTAGATATGACGATGAAAAACGACAAGGCATGGATTGGAGACCTGCTAGGCGGGCCGCTGATGAGCAGGGAAAGTCGAATCATCGCTGAGCTCATGCTTACCGCTCCCGATGAACAGACCTGGCAAGAGCAGATCGTGGGTCATAACATTCTCCAGGCTTCCTCTGCCAATACTGCAAAGCGCTATGCCACAACGATAAAACTACGCCTGAATACGCTTGATAAAGCCGCGTGGTCACTTATTGCGGAAGGGAGCGAGCGCGAGCGTCAGCAATTGCTATTTGTCGCTCTGGTACTCCATTCACCGGTTGTTAAAGACTTCCTGGCTGAAGTGGTAAACGATCTGCGCCGACAATTTAAAGAAAAGCTCCCTATAGATAGCTGGGATGAGTTCGTGACCAGCCATCTTCGTCAGCAGCCCGTACTCACTAGTTACTCAGATTCATCCATCAAAAAAATGGGTAACAACCTGATTAAAGCACTGGCTGAGGCGGGTTATCTGGATACGCCACGCCGACGTAATCTCCAGTCAGTCTTTCTTTTACCAGAAACCCAGGCAACCTTGCAGCGCCTCGGGCAACAAGAATTGGTTTCTATTCTGGAGGGGCAACGGTGATCGATCCCGTGCTTGAATACCGCCTGTCACAGGTTCAGAGCCGCATTAGCGAAGAGCGCTTTCTCAAAAACAACGGCTCAGGTAATGAGATTGGGTTCTGGATTTTTGATTATCCTGCTCAGAATGAGCTACAGGTACGTGAACACCTGAAGTATCTTTTCCGTAATCTGGAAAAGGACCACAAGTTCACGCACCTCAACATCTTTCAGATCATTATCGGCATGCTCACCGAACGTGGGCTATTTGAGCGCGTCTGTCAGCAGGAAGTGAAAGTCGGTACCGAAGCGCTGAAAAAACAACTCGTTGGCTTATTGAATCAGAAAAAAATCGTGGATTACATAGCAAAAAAAGTCGATCTTCAGAATCAAGAATTTGTCATCCTGACAGGCATGGGGAATGCCTGGCCGCTGGTTCGTGGCCATGAGCTGATGAGCGCCTTGCAGGACGTAATGGGTTTTACCCCTCTGTTGATGTTTTATCCGGGAACCTATAGCGGACACGATCTCTCCCCCCTGGCGGGTATTGATTCCCGAAATTATTATCGCGCCTTCAGGCTGGTACCCGAAAGCGGGCCTGCGGCGACATTGAATCCTCGTTAAAGAGCACAGCAATGAATATTGAACAGATATTTGAGAAACGTCTGGACCGAAATATTAATGGCGTTGTGAAAGCCGAACAGACGGACGATGCCAGTGCCTGGATTGAGCTTGATGAATACGTCATCACCCGGGAACTGGAAGGACATCTTCGCCATTTCTTCGAATCTTATGTTCCGGCAACCGGTCCGGAGCGCATACGCATGGAAAACAAAATTGGCGTATGGGTTTCAGGGTTCTTTGGCTCAGGTAAATCACACTTTATCAAGATTCTGTCGTATCTATTGTCTAACCGCAAAGTCAGCCATAACGGTACAGAACGTAATGCATACTCCTTCTTTGAAGACAAAATCAAAGATGCTCTGTTCCTCGCTGATATCAACAAAGCGGTCCATCATCCGACGGAAGTGATCCTGTTCAATATTGATTCTCGTGCTAACGTCGATGACAAAGAAGACGCCATCCTTAAAGTCTTCCTGAAGGTGTTTAACGAACGGGTTGGCTACTGCGCTGATTTTCCGCACATCGCTCATCTGGAGCGTGAGCTGGCTAAACGCGGCCAATACGACGCGTTTAAGACCGCATTTTCCACTATCACTGGTTCAAGCTGGGAAAAAGAGCGCGATTCCTACTATTTCATCAGCGATGAAATGGCAGAAGCTCTAAGCCAGGCCACAGGTCAAAGCGTTGACGCCTCGCGTCAATGGGTGGAACAGCTGGATAAGAACTTCCCATTAGATATCAATAATTTTTGCCAGTGGGTCAAAGAGTGGCTGGATGAAAACGGCAAAAACATCCTCTTCATGGTGGATGAGGTCGGCCAGTTCATCGGTAAAAATACGCAGATGATGTTGAAGCTACAGACTATCACTGAAAACCTGGGTGTGATCTGCGGTGGACGCGCATGGGTTATTGTTACCTCCCAGGCGGATATCAATGCGGCCATTGGTGGGATGAGCAGCCGTGACGGACAGGACTTCTCTAAAATTCAGGGCCGTTTCTCTACCCGTTTGCAGCTTTCAAGCTCCAATACATCCGAAGTTATCCAAAAACGTTTGCTGGTGAAAACTGATGCTGCAAGACCCGCGCTGGCGAAAGTCTGGCAGGAAAAAGGCGACATCCTGCGTAACCAGCTTGCCTTTGATCCTACAACCACCGCTTCTTTGCGCCCCTACACCAGTGAAGAAGAATTTATTGATAACTACCCGTTTGTCCCGTGGCACTACCAGATTCTGCAGAAGGTTTTTGAGTCTATCCGGACCAAAGGTGCCGCCGGTAAACAGTTAGCCATGGGTGAACGATCACAGTTAGAAGCGTTCCAGACTGCGGCACAGCAGATCGCCCCGCGAGGTCTGGATTCTCTGGTTCCGTTCTGGCGTTTCTATGCCGCAATTGAAAGCTTCCTGGAGCCTGCCGTCAGCCGTACCATTACTCAGGCCTGCCAGAATGGTATTCTTGATGAGTTCGATGGCAACTTACTGAAAACGCTATTCTTGATCCGCTATGTCGATGTTCTGAAAAGTACACTCGATAATCTGGTCACCCTTTCGATAGATAAAATCGATACCGATAAAGTCGAGCTTCGCCGCCGAGTTGAAAAAAGCCTGAACAAACTGGAACGGGAAATGCTGATAGCACGTGTTGAAGACAAATACGTGTTCCTGACCAACGAAGAAAAAGAGATCGAGAACGAGATCCGCAACGTCGAAATCGATTTCTCAGCGATCAATAAAAAACTGGCGTCGATCATCTTTGATGACATTCTGAAAAACAGAAAATATCGCTATCCAGCGAATAAGCAGGACTTTGATATCAGCCGCTTCCTTAACGGGCACCCGTTAGACGGCGCAATGCTTAACGATCTGGTGGTAAAAATTCTTACCCCCAAAGATCCGACCTATACGTTCTATAACAGCGATGCCGCCTGCCGTCCTTATACTTCGGAAGGTGATGGCTGTATTTTGATTCGCCTCCCAGAGGAGGGGCGCACCTGGACCGACATTGATTTAGTCGTTCAGACCGAAAAATTCCTCAAGGACAACGCCGGACAACGCCCGGAACAGGCCAGCCTGCTTTCAGAAAAAGCCCGCGAGAACAGCGTTCGCGAAAAAATGCTGCGCGTCCAGCTAGAGTCGCTTATTGCCGAAGCAGACGTCTGGGCGATTGGCGAGCGTTTACCGAAGAAATCTTCGACGCCGTCCAGCATCGTGGATGAAGCCTGCCGCTATGTGATTGAAAATACGTTTGCCAAGCTAAAAATGCTGAAGCCGTTCAACGGCGATATCGCACGTGAAATCCATGCGCTGCTTACAGTAGAGAATGATACAGAGCTGGATCTAGGCGAGCTGGAGGAATCTAATCCTGAGGCGATGCGGGAAGTGGAAACCTGGGTCAGTATGAACATCGAGTACAATAAACCGGTCTATTTACGCGATGTCCTGAACCACTTTGCTCGTCGACCTTATGGATGGCCAGAAGAAGAAGTGAAGCTGTTGGTTGCTCGCCTGGCACGTAAAGGCAAATTCAGCTTTAGCCAGCAGAATAACAATATCGAGCGTAAGCAGGTGTGGGAACTGTTCAATAACAGTCGTCGCCACAGCGAGCTGCGTCTGCACAAAATTCGTCGTCACGACGAATCACAAATTCGCAAAGCCGCACAACTTATGGCGGATATTGCCCAACAGCCGTTTAGCGAACGTGAAGAACCCGCACTGGTCGAACATATCCGTCAGGTCTTCGACGACTGGAAGCAAGAGCTGAATGTCTTCAGAGCAAAAGCGGAAGGTGGAAACAATCCAGGCAAAAATGAGATTGAGTCAGGTCTGCGCCTGCTGAATTCCATTTTGAATGAAAAAGAAGATTTTGCCCTGATTGAGAAGGTCACCAGCCAGGCCAATGAACTGCTGGATTTCAGTGAAGATCGTGAAGATTTGGTCGATTTCTACCGCAAGCAGTTTGCCACCTGGCAAAAACTGGGTGCTGCACTGAATGGCAGTTTTAAATCCAACCGCAGCGCGCTGGAAAAAGACGCCGTGGCGGTAAAAGCGCTGGGTGAACTGGAAAGTATCTGGCAGATGCCGGAGCCTTACAAGCATCTCAATCGCATCACGCCGCTGATTGAACAGGTTCAGAACGTTAACCATCAGTTAGTTGAACAGCACCGCCAGCGCGCCCTGGAACGAATTGACGCCCGCATCGAAGAGAGTCGTCAACGTTTGCAGGAAGCGCATGCCACATCGGAGCTGCAAAACAGCGTTCTGCTGCCGATGCAAAAAGCCAGAAAGCGCGCTGAGGTCAGCCATTCGATTCCGGAAATTCTGGCGGAACAGCAAGAGACGAAAGCGCTACAAACGGATGCAGAGAAGAAGATTAACCAGTGGATCGACGAGCTGCGTAAAAAGCAGGAAGCCCAGCTACGAGCAGCGAATGAAACCACACGCGCTGCAGAATCACAACAGACCTATGTTGTGGCAGAAAAACCCGTTATCCAACCGGTACCGAAAAAAACGCATCTGGTCAATGTCGCCAGCGAGATGCGCAAAGCCACCGGTGGTGAAGTGCTGGAAACCGCCGAGCAGGTGGAAAAAGCGCTTGATACGCTTCGCGCTGTGCTGCTGGCAGCCATTGAGGCAGGTGACCGGATTCGTCTTCAGTAACCCCCATTTCAGGGCAGCGCTCTGCTGCCCTTTGCAGGATTTTCTATGAATACCAATAACATCAAAAAATACGCTCCACAGGCCCGTAACCAGTTCCGCGATGCGGTGATCCAGAAGCTGACCACGCTGGGGATTTCCGCTGATAAAAAAGGCAATCTGCAAATTGCGGATGCCGAGCTCGTCGGCGAAACCGTGCGCTATGGTCAGTTCGACTACCCCAAATCCACCCTCACCCGCCGA
Organism: Enterobacter sp. GER_MD16_1505_Eko_090; assembly: GCF_003331015.1. Lineage (NCBI taxonomy): Bacteria > Pseudomonadati > Pseudomonadota > Gammaproteobacteria > Enterobacterales > Enterobacteriaceae > Enterobacter > Enterobacter sp. GER_MD16_1505_Eko_090. The sequence continues at coordinate 330,236 of NZ_PUQF01000002.1, forward strand.
GATCGTCTGGTAAAACGCGCCCGCGAGCAGGGCTTTGACGTGCTGGTTGAGCACTGTGCCTACACCTGGTTCAACCGCTTATGCGCCATTCGTTATATGGAAATCCACAGTTATCTTGACCACGGCTTCCGTATGCTCTCGCACCCGGATAACCCAAACAGCTTTGAAGTGCTGGACCACGTGCCGGAAGTCGCGGAAGCTTTGCTGCCAGAGAAAAAGGCGCAGCTGGTCGAGATGAAGCTTTCCGGCAACCAGGACGAAGCCATCTACCGTGAATTGCTGCTGGCCCAGTGCCACGCCCTGCACCGCGCGATGCCTTTCCTGTTTGAAGCAGTCGACGATGAAGCTGAACTGCTGCTGCCGGATAACCTGACCCGCACCGACTCCATTCTACGCGGTCTGGTGGACGGTATTCCGGAAGAAGACTGGCAAGAAGTTGAGGTTATCGGCTGGCTATATCAGTTCTATATATCTGAGAAAAAAGATGCGGTTATCGGCAAAGTAGTAAAGAGCGAAGATATTCCTGCTGCCACCCAGCTGTTTACCCCAAACTGGATTGTGCAGTATCTGGTACAGAACTCCGTCGGCCGCCAGTGGTTGCAGACCTATCCGGATTCGCCGCTGAAAAGCAAAATGGACTACTACATCGAGCCTGCGGAGCAAACGCCGGAAGTGCAGGCGCAGCTGGCGGCGATTACGCCTTCCAGTATTGAACCGGAAAGCATCAAGGTACTCGACCCGGCCTGCGGCTCCGGACATATTTTGATTGAAGCCTATAATGTGCTGAAAAATATCTACGAAGAGCGCGGTTATCGCGCCCGCGATATTCCGCAATTGATTCTGGAACATAATATTTTTGGTCTCGATATCGACGACCGCGCTGCCCAACTTTCCGGTTTTGCATTATTAATGATGGCCCGTCAGGATGACCGACGGATATTCACCCGCGACGTGCGCCTGAATATTGTCTCCCTGCAGGATAGTCTGCATCTGGATATTGCTAAGCTGTGGCAACAGCTGAACTTCCACCAGCAGAGCCAGACCGGCAGCATGGGAGATATGTTTGCGGAAAATACCGCATTAGCTCATGCCGATAGCGCGGAATACCAGCTGCTGTTGCGCACGCTGAAGCGCTTTGTAAATGCCAAAACGCTGGGCTCGCTGATTCAGGTGCCACAGGAAGAAGAAGCGGAACTGAAGGCGTTTCTCAATGCGCTGTATCGACTGGAACAGGAAGGAGATTTCCAGCAGAAGGCAGCGGCGAAAGCGTTTATTCCGTATATTCAGCAGGCGTGGATCCTGGTGCAGCAGTATGATGCGGTAGTGGCGAATCCGCCGTATATGGGCAGTAAAGGAATGAATGGTGAGCTGAAAGAGTTTGCCAAAAATAATTTCCCGGATAGTAAAGCTGATTTATTTTCGATGTTTATGCAGCATGCTTTTTCTTTGCTTAAAGAAAATGGGTTTAATGCACAAATAAATATGCAAGTCTGGATGTATTTATCAACATTCAAAAAATTAAGAAAACATATCCTTATAAATCATACTATAATTAACATGCTGCACTTAGGCGCACGAGCTTTTGAACAGATATCTGGTGAAATAGTTCAAACAACTGCTTTTGTAATTAGCAAAACTAATTATTATGATTACAAACCAAAATTTATAAAATTAACCTCACTGAATGCGTCCAGTAAAGCTGTTGCACTTTACAATAATGAATTCCATTATAATATATACACCCAAAAAGATTTTTTCTCTATTCCTTCAAATCCTATTTGCTATTGGATATCCCCTGACATTTTATTAGGCTTTAAAAAATGGGCGGCTATATCTGATTATGCTTGTTGCTTGAGCGGATTGATCACAAAAGGAACAGATGAATTCATTCGATTTAAGCATGAGGTAAATGTGAATAAAATCAATGAATTTTTAACAAACTCACGCGAACCCATCGGTAATAAAAAATGGGTACCTTTAATTCATCAAATAAGTAATATGGCTTTCCTAGGAGAGAGTGATTCCCTAGTTGATTATAAAGACAATGGTTCACATTACTCCAAGCCAGGCAATGGTTCGCTAAGAAATAAAGAAAGTTATTTTCAAGAATGTATTTCTTGGGCTGACGTGAGCTCAGGGAACTACTCTTTCGCAAAGTTTCCAAAAGGTTATATCCCTAATTCCACATCGCATTTCATGATATTAAAAAATAACAAAGATAGCAATTTTTTATTAGGGTTTCTGAATTCAAATTATGCAAGATATATTTTTAATATAATAAACCCATCTATTCACCTTAATCCTGGAGAAGTGGCATCTTTACCTATACCTCAGAATGCGCAGGCACAAGACTGGAGCCATATAGATAAAATTTTAATCCTCAAAAAAGAAATTTCTCTATTTGATGAGCGCTCAATTTTTTTCAATGCACATAAGTTGCTTTGCAAGAAACTAAAAATGAAAGATTCTTTTAAATTTAATGAAGAAGAGTTAACAAAAAAAGAAAAAGAAATAAATGACCTAATAATATTAAACGAAGAAAAAGTTTGCAATATTGTAGGAATAGCCTACTCAAAACCTAAAGCGATTGTGAATAGTATATTGCTTAAAGAGCTCATTATACGTTACATAAGTGTGAACATCGGCTGCATGATGGGTCGCTACTCCCTCGATCGCGAAGGCCTAGTCTACGCCCATGAAGGCAACAAAGGATTTGCCGAACTTGTCGCTGAAGGCGCATACAAAACCTTCCCTGCGGACAATGACGGTATCCTGCCGCTGATGGATGACGAGTGGTTTGACGACGACGTCACCTCTCGCGTCAAAGAGTTTGTCCGCACCGTCTGGAGCGAAGAACACCTGCAGGAAAACCTAGACTTTATCGCTGAAAGCCTCTGTTTATACGCGCTCAAGCCGAAAAAAGGAGAATCTGCGCTGGATACCATCCGTCGCTATCTTTCCACCCAGTTCTGGAAAGATCATATGAAGATGTATAAAAAGCGGCCGATCTACTGGCTGTTCAGCTCCGGTAAAGAGAAAGCGTTTGAGTGTCTGGTCTATCTGCATCGCTACAACGACGCGACGCTGGCGAGAATGCGTACCGAATACGTGGTGCCGCTGCTGGCGCGCTACCAGGCCAATATCGATCGTTTGAACGAACAGGTCGATGGTGCCTCCGGCGGCGAAGCCACCCGTTTGAAGCGCGATCGCGACAATCTGAGCAAGAAATTCAACGAACTGCGCAGCTTCGACGATCGCTTACGCCACTATGCTGATATGAGAATCAGTATTGATCTCGACGACGGCGTTAAGGTTAACTACGGTAAGTTTGGCGATCTGCTGGCGGATGTGAAAGCCATTACCGGCAATGCGCCTGAGGTGATTTAATCGAATAACTTACCTTCCCACACCACCGGGCTTCAGCCTGGTGGTGATCTCGATACGGGAAACCGGCCTTATTCAGGCATCCGTCACCTCCAGTTCATGATAAAATGCGGCTTTGTGTCAGAACGCGGAACATGGTTTCCAGGCGTTCAGACATCTTCGAACTTACCGAATCAACATGGGATTGTGACCTTGCAAAATCAGGAATTTATTGCCGGCCTTAAAGCAAAATTCGCCGAACATCGCATCGTTTTCTGGCACGATCCCGATAAGCGTTTCCTCGAAGAACTGGGTAACCTCCAACTGGAGAACGTCACGTTGCTCAATATGGCCGACCAGTCACAACTGGCGGTTAAAAAGCGCATTGAAATCGATGAGCCTGAACAGCAGTTTTTGCTGTGGTTCCCCTACGATGTGCCCCCGCGTGAGCTCGACTGGCTGTTGGATATTCGTCTTTATAGTACGGAGTTCCACGCCGATTTCGCTGCCATCACACTGAATACGCTAGCTATTCCGCAGCTTGGCCTACGCGAGCATATCCAACGTAGGAAGGCATTTTTCAGCACGAAACGTCTTTCTGCCCTAAAAGGCCTGGTCACTGAGCAGGAAAACGAAGCCTCCCTTGATAAGAAGATGGTTGCGGTCATCGCTGGCGTAAAAACAGCAAAAACGGAAGAGATTCTGTTCAGCCTGATTACCCAGTACGTCAATCAACAGAAAGATGACGACAGTGACCTCGAAAACACGCTGGCGATGCTTAAACGCCACGACCTGGAAGGCGTGCTGTGGGACATTCTGAATCAGGAAATGGGCTATCAGGCCGAGCATCCTTCGCTGGAAAACCTGATCCTAAAGCTATTCTGTACCGATCTTTCCGCGCAGGCAGACCCGCAGAAACGCGAATGGCTTGAAAAAAACGCACTGACCACGCCGTCAGGCAGAGCCTCCGCGTTAGCCTTTATGGTCACCTGGCGCGCCGACCGTCGCTACAAAGAAGCCTATGATTATTGCGCACAGCAGATGCAGGATGCGCTGCGACCAGAAGACCAGTACCGTCTCAGCTCGCCGTATGATCTGCACGAGTGCGAAACCACACTGAGCATTGAACAGACCGTTATTCATGCGCTGGTGACGCAGCTTCTGGAAGAGAGCACCACGCTTGACCGTGAAGCCTTCAAAAAGCTTCTGTCCGAACGCCAGAGCAAATACTGGTGCCAGACGCGTCAGGAATACTACGCCATCTATGACGCGCTTCGTCAGGCTGAGCGGCTGCTGAATCTGCGTAATCGTCATATTGACGGTTTCCACTATCAGGACAGCGCAACGTTCTGGAAAGCGTACTGCGAAGAGCTGTTCCGCTTTGACCAGGCCTACCGCTTATTTAACGAATACGCGCTGTTGGTTCACAGCAAAGGTGCAATGATCCTGAAAAGCCTGGATGACTATATCGAGGCGCTGTATTCCAACTGGTACCTAGCAGAATTAAGCCGGAGCTGGAATAAGGTTCTGGGAGCCGAAAACCGTATGCAGGAGTGGCGTATTGCGGGCGTTCCACGGCAGCAGAACTTCTACAATGAGGTGGTTAAGCCACAGTTTAACAATCCACAAATCAAGCGTGTGTTCGTGATTATCTCCGACGCGCTGCGTTATGAAGTGGCAGAAGAGCTGGGCAACCAGATCAATACCGAGAAACGCTTTGCTGCAGAACTGCGTTCCCAGTTGGGCGTGTTACCCAGCTATACCCAGCTGGGAATGGCGGCATTGCTGCCACATGATGAGATATGCTACCAACCGGGTAGTGGTGACATAGTTTATGCGGACGGGTTATCCACCTCAGGTACGCCTAACCGCGATACCATTCTGAAGAAATATAAAGGGATGGCAGTAAAATCCGACGATCTTCTGAAATGGAAAAATCAGCAAGGACGAGATCTTATTCGCGATTACGAAGTCGTTTATATCTGGCATAACACCATTGATGCCATGGGTGACAGCGCATCTACGGAGGAGAAGACCTTCGAAGCGTGCCGTAACGCGGTGGTTGAACTGAAGGATTTAGTGACCCGTGTGATAAACCGTCTCCACGGTACACGCATTATCGTCACCGCGGACCACGGCTTCCTGTTCCAGCAGCAGCCCCTTTCCGGGCAGGATAAAACCACGCTGCAGATCAAGCCAGACAATACGATTAAAAACCACAAACGCTTTATTATCGGCCATCAGCTTCCTGCCGATGATTTTTGCTGGAAAGGAAAAGTGGCAGATACCGCAGGCGTCAGCGATAACAGCGAGTTTCTGATTCCGAAAGGGATCCAGCGTTTCCATTTCTCAGGTGGAGCGCGGTTTGTCCACGGTGGTGCCATGCTGCAGGAAGTCTGTGTTCCCATATTGCAGGTGAAAGCGCTGCAGAAAACTGCTGCCGAGAAGCAACCTCAGCGTCGTCCGGTAGACATAGTGAATTACCATCCGCTGATCAAACTCGTCAATAACATTGATAAGGTCAGCCTGCTGCAAACCCATCCGGTAGGTGAATTATACGAAGCGCGAACTCTGAACATCTTCATCGTCGATAACGCCAATAATGTGGTATCCGGTAAAGAACGAATCTGCTTTGACAGCGATAACAACACAATGGAAAAACGTGTGCGTGACGTTACGCTGAAGCTGATTGGCGCGAATTTTAATCGCCGTAATGAATACTGGTTGATACTGGAAGATGCGCAAACGGAAACGGGTTACCAGAAGTACCCTGTGATTATCGATCTGGCATTTCAGGATGATTTCTTTTAAGTGAGGCGATATGCAAACCCATCATGACTTACCCGTTCCAGCCGTCTCCGAAGGGGAACTCGTCGCAGAAGGTTACGATCTGGACGCCTTACTGAATCAGCATTTTCGCGGTCGGGTGGTGCGTAAAGATCTGACCAAGCAGCTCAAGGAAGGGGCTAACGTCCCGGTCTATGTGCTGGAGTATCTGCTCGGTATGTACTGCGCTTCCGACGATGACCAGATCGTCGAGCAAGGGTTGCAGAACGTTAAGCGCATTCTGGCTGATAACTACGTCCGCCCTGATGAAGCAGAGAAGGTGAAATCGCTCATTCGTGAGCGAGGATCCTACAAGATCATCGATAAAGTGTCGGTAAAGCTCAATCAGAAGAAAGACGTTTACGAAGCCCAGCTCTCCAACCTCGGCATTAAAGATGCACTGGTTCCTCCGCAGATGGTCAAGGACAACGAGAAGCTGTTGACCGGTGGCATCTGGTGCATGATCACCGTGAACTACTTCTTTGAGGAAGGACAGAAAACGTCCCCCTTCTCTCTGATGACGCTTAAACCTATCCAGATGCCCAATATGGACATGGAAGAGGTATTTACCGCACGTACGCACTTCAACCGCGACCAGTGGATTGACGTCCTGCTACGTTCCGTGGGTATGGAACCTGCCAACATTGAGCAGCGAACTAAATGGCATCTGCTAACCCGCATGATCCCTTTCGTGGAAAATAACTATAACGTCTGCGAACTGGGCCCACGCGGTACCGGTAAAAGCCACGTCTATAAAGAATGTTCGCCAAACTCACTGCTAGTTTCCGGCGGACAAACCACGGTAGCAAACCTGTTTTACAACATGGCCAGCCGCCAGATTGGCCTGGTTGGTATGTGGGATGTGGTCGCGTTTGATGAAGTGGCGGGGATCACTTTCAAAGACAAGGACGGCGTGCAAATCATGAAAGATTACATGGCGTCTGGCTCGTTTTCCCGCGGCAGAGATTCGATTGAAGGCAAAGCATCAATGGTATTCGTCGGCAACATCAATCAGAGCGTTGAGACGTTAGTCAAAACCAGCCATCTGTTAGCCCCCTTCCCTGCCGCGATGATCGATACGGCGTTTTTCGACCGCTTCCACGCCTATATACCCGGCTGGGAAATCCCGAAAATGCGCCCGGAATTCTTTACCAATCGCTACGGCCTTATCACGGATTATCTCGCCGAGTACATGCGGGAAATGCGCAAACGCAGCTTCTCCGATGCGATTGATAAGTTCTATAAGCTGGGTAATAACCTCAACCAGCGAGATGTTATCGCGGTAAGGCGCACGGTTTCTGGTCTATTGAAACTTCTTCATCCCAATGGTTCTTACAGTAAAGAAGATGTCCGTGTTTGCCTGACCTACGCCATGGAAGCCCGTCGTCGAGTCAAAGAACAGCTTAAAAAGCTGGGCGGTCTGGAGTTCTTCGATGTGAATTTCAGCTACATCGATAACGAGACGCTGGAAGAATTCTTCGTCAGCGTGCCAGAACAGGGCGGCAGCGAATTAATTCCTGCTGGCATGCCAAAGCCAGGCGTAGTGCATTTGGTTACACAAGCGGAAAGTGGCATGACGGGTCTGTATCGCTTTGAAACTCAGATGACCGCTGGTAATGGTAAGCATAGCGTTTCTGGTCTGGGATCAAGTACCTCTGCTAAGGAAGCTATCCGGGTTGGATTTGACTATTTCAAAGGCAACCTCAACCGCGTTAGCGCAACAGCGAAATTTTCTGAACATGAGTACCACCTGCACGTAGTCGAATTGCACAATACCGGACCAAGTACCGCGACCAGTCTGGCAGCACTTATTGCCCTATGTTCCGTTTTACTGGCGAAACCCGTCCAAGAACAAATGGTCGTATTAGGCAGTATGACGCTCGGTGGAGTGATCAACCCTGTTCAGGATCTGGCGGCTAGCTTACAACTCGCCTTCGACAGCGGCGCAAAAAAGGTACTTTTGCCGATGTCCTCTGCAGTAGATATTCCGACAGTGCCAGCCGAGTTATTTACCAAATTCCAGGTCAGTTTTTACTCTGAACCTGTGGACGCGGTTTATAAGGCGTTAGGGGTGAACTGAATATATCGAGGAGTGTGTCACACTCCTCGGTTAAATAATCTGTCAGCCTTTTATTGTTATTTTTTTGAACTATATTCCTCAATCTCTCTTTTCATCTGGAATGATGTACGGTTAGATAATAATGAAACTAATTGCAAATGGATTGAATAAGCAGTTTTTTAGTTCTTTTCTACCTCCATCGAATTGTGAAATTGACGGTGTCGTAGCAGCAATAGCCTATGCTGATGATAAAACTACGCTTCTTGACCATTGTCTAAAAAATCACCATCGCCTTGATATCTGGATGCGATATGATCATACTGTTCCGGTTGCACCCTCTTTTTTATCTAAATTGCTTATTAATACGAAGAACAACATCTTTTGTAAGCTGGTACCCGACTGCCTTCATAGTAAAGTCATCTGGTGGAAGGGCTATGGGGCATACATTGGTTCAGCAAACCTTACCGATCGCGCATGGAATATGAACATTGAAGCGGGTGTCTTCTATACTGAAAGTGATTTGTACAACTCGGACTTAATCTCGCAATTAGAAGATTTTTTCGATAATTTAGCATTTCTTGATTGTTGTATTGACCTCAGTCAGGAAATCATCGACGAACAAAAGAAGCTACAAAAATTAAAAATAGAGAAAGATAAAAAAGAACTAGAGCTTATAAAAAAACGTCGTGTACCTGTTTGGGGCGGTGTGAGTAATTATGACAAGCCAAAAGCAAATGATAAAAGAAAAGATAGTTTCCATAAAGAATGGGACAGTACACTTTCCGTAATACGAAATATATCCAGCCAAATAAATGACTTCAGGCCTAATTGGGTCGCTAAGGACACACCTGCATTTTGGCAAACCGATCAGTTTTTACATGCGTATTATTACAATCAAGTCCATCAAAATGATAAAACTTATCCTTTTGAGGATTATCACCAAGCCAATAGTAAAGACCCCCAAGCTGCACTTATGAATATGTTGTCATGGTGGAAGAGCCTCTCTGGGCCTCCATCTAATGAAGATATCAACCTAGGAATTTACGCTCCTTATATTCGTGAGCACTTATCAAAAAGCAAAATTAGTTCATTGACTGAGGATAATCTTCATAACATATTCTTCTATACGCATGCAACGATGGACCATGTGATAAAAATGAGTACTGAAACGTTTGGCCTGCCTGCCCAAAATTCCATAAACAGGGAAGAACGTGCCATTTTATTCACCAAATGGATCATGAGCCAGACCAATCAAAAAGGTATGACTATTGCTGAATTACTCAACTATGTCCTCTACGGTGGAAAACCTGCATTAATGTGGGAAAGGATCTATCTGGCAGGAAAAGACGAGGAGTACAAATTCCAACATTACGGTATTAACTCTATTGCTGAAGTGGTCGGTTGGGCAAGGCCAGAAGATACGCCTCCCAGAAATGGCAGAACCAATAAAGCCTTGCGAGCATTAGGCTATCCAGTTCGCGTAAATATTTAGCGGTCCCTCATCGTAAGAGCCTACATCGCCGCCTGTTTATACAGAAACAGGCGGCGAAAACTCATGCAGGCAAATACGTTTTCTTTAGCGGAACCAACAATTTAGTCTCAATATCCACTTGCTCATAGTTTTCCACTAACGCACGTACCAAATCGTCCAGCGTCCATAGCGTCAACGGGATTGTAGAACGATCGGCCTCATAGCGCGCATCCTTGCTGAATCCACCGGTGCTGACATACAGCCCGCGATCGTCTTTATGACGGCCACCTATAAAGCTACGGATTTGCTGGCTGCTCATCTGTTCCCGTCGGTGCTTCACCTCAACAATAATGCGCGGATTTTCGAATCCAAAACCGTCAGGCGAAGCAATGATGTCAACAACGGGTAAAAAGTGATCCACTTACCGCCACCACCAACGGTTTAATATTGATCCACCTTGTTTACTCAGG